>JBBSLZ010000139.1:0-8389 GCA_038233435.1 Chthoniobacterales bacterium | reverse complement strand
TCTCCGCGCATAAACTGCGAACCCAGTTCGCCCACCGGAAAGCTAATCTCCGCCAGATACTCCGGCGGATACGCCACCAGCGTCGCGCAATCCGGACAGATCGTCCGCACCAGCCGTTGCGCCAGAAAAGCTCGCACCGTCGAGGCCAACAAAAACTGCTCCACTCCCATATCGAGCAAGCGCGTGATCCCGCCCACCGCGTCATTTGTGTGCAACGTGCTGAAAACCAAATGCCCCGTCATCGCCGCCCGGATGGCGATCTCCGCCGTCTCGAAATCACGAATCTCGCCCACCATGATCACATTCGGATCCTGCCGCAAAATATGCCGCAGCCCTTTCGCGAAGGTCAGATCGATCTCCGGTTTCACATCGATCTGCGACACACCCGGGAGCCGGTACTCGACCGGTTCCTCGATCGTGATGATCCGGCGCTGCACCGAATTGATGCTGCTCAGAAAGCAATAAAGCGAAGTCGATTTCCCCGAACCGGTCGGTCCCGTCACCAGCACGATCCCGTTCGGTTGTTGCAAGAGCGATTCGATCGTGCGCGAATGTTCCGGGCTCAGATCGAGGCGCTCGAAACCAAACGATTGCTGTTGATCCCGACTCAGGAGACGCAGGCTGATCGACTCCCCGTTCACCGTCGGGATGGTGGAAACGCGCACGTCGATGTTCGCCGACTTCGCCTGCAGATTAATCCGTCCATCCTGCGGCAGACGACGCTCCGCGATGTCCATGTGCGCCATCACTTTCAAACGCGAGATGATGGCCGATTGCAGGACGCGCAACTGCGGCGGCACCGCCACCTCGTGCAGGATGCCATCGATCCGGTAACGAATCCGCAGATCATCCTCCAGCGGCTCCACGTGGATATCGGTCGCGCGTTCCACGATCGCTTCGCGAATGATTTGGTTCACGAACTTCACCACCGACGCTTCCGGATCGTCCGCATTCAGATCCGTGCTCAACTCGATATCCTGATCCGACTCGAAAGAGCGATTCGTCTTCAGGATTTCGTCAAACGTCTCCGCCCCCACTCCGTAGAGCGTCTTCATCGCGCGCAGGATCTGGCCACGCGGCACCAGCACCCACTCCACCGGCTTCTTCAAAAGCTGGGACGCCAGCTGCCGCGCCACCGAATTAAAAAGATCGTAGGTCGCCAGCACGACCGCGTTTTCCTTCAGCTCGATCGGCAGAATCTGATGCTGAAAGACAAAGCGGCTCGGCAACACGCCCAGCGTTTGCCGATCGATCGTCTTGGCATCGATGGCCAGGACCGGCACATGAAAAAGATTCCCGATCGCCGCCAGAAATCGTCCTTCATCCACTTTTCCAGAATCGAGCACCTGCGTCGTCCAGGAGCCGCCGTTCAGATTCTTGGAAAGCGCGACTGCTTCTTCGTAGGTGGGCACGCCACTGGCGACGAGCAAATCGATGAGGGACTGACCGAGCGCGGAATTCATGCGAAGCCAATCATCGCATCAGTGCACGGATTCAGCCAGCATAGAGAGCGCGCGGTCCAAGGTTCCGGGGAGCGCACGCTTGCAGCGTGCTGGTTTTGGCATTCTGCCGAAACGAACTTCCAACCTGTCCACCATTGGAACCAGCGTGCCCGCTCAAGAGCAAGGCCTCCGAGGAAAGTTCGTCTTCGCAGAATGCGAAGACCAGCACGCTGCAAGCGTGCGCTCCCCAGCCTTTCCTGAGCCGCGCCTATGGCAGAGAGGGCGCACGGAGCGCCGCGGAAGAACCGCTCAGTCGGCCGCGGCCGCAAAGCGCGGACGTTTCATGAGCGATACGGCGCGTCAGGAAAGCGGTGCGAGGACGCACCGCACTCCGAAAGCGCTGACGCGCGGAAATGCCTTTTCGCGTAGAAACATCTCATAAGCGCACCCCACCACTGACGCGCGAAAACATTTCGCAGGCACAGCCTGCTTTAGGAGTGCGCGCGCGTCCCCGCGCCGCTTTCCTCACCGCCCGATTCGGCCCAAGACCCACTCAAGGCAGATAGAGCGCCCGCCGCACCGCCAGATTCAAATTCCCGGTCACGCGCAAAGTGTAATTCTTCTGCAAACGCGCGATCGCGTCACTCGTCTCGGCCCCGAAAACTCCATCGATTTCACCGCAGTAATAGCCGAGCCGCCGCAAAGCCGACTGTGCCGCCGCTACATAAGCAGGATCGTTCTGCAAAGTTCGCGCGCCTTTGAAGTAATAGTGAAACCGCAAGGTGTAGCGTGGCTCGAGATCGGTCGGGATCACGACCGGACTCTGGTGCAGCTTGCCCCATTTATCCCGCGGCGCGAGACCGTCCTTGTAGATGAACGGCGCACGCAGTTCTTCGGCCAAGACGCTGCCGGCGAAAACGAGGATCAGAAATAAGCCGCTCAGGAACCTCATAAACAATTATTTCCCCGAAGGCAGCGCCGGCAGATCCGGCGGCGTTAAATCCTTCCCGTCCACGCCCGGCGGGCAATCGGGGCAATCGTCCTGATTAATCTCCGGACCGAAGTGGCTTTTCGACTCGGCTTTGTCCCGAAGTCGAGCAAGATCGGCCTTCGTCAACGAAACTTCTGGCCGCATCAAGATAATCAGCTCTTGGCGACTCTTAACGCTGGAGGTGTTCCGAAAAATGCCACCAAGGACCGGGATCTTGCTGAGAATTGGAATGCCGCCCTTATTTTTGCGGCTGTTATCGAGGATAAGTCCTCCGAGGGCAATTGTGGCACAGTTTGGTGCCGAAACCGTCGTTTTTATGTAGCGGGTAGCGATGGTGGGAATGGCATTCCCACCCACGTTCGTGACGTCACCTGTCAGACTGTCTAGCTTCTGCAGGATATCCAGCGACACCTCTTTCTCCGAATTGATCAAGGGGACGACTTCCAACTGTAATGCCACCTTCTTGAACTGAATATTGGATTGCTGCGCCAATCCTCCTATCACGCCACCCGTGCCGCTGCTGATCGTGCTGACCGGGACGGGAATCTCCTGCCCGCTCGCAATAATAGCCTTTTTGTTATTACTCGTGAAGATGGTCGGTCGCGAGATGGTCTTGAAACGCCCCGTACTTTCCAAAGCACGGACAATTGTCGTTAAACCCAAACCCGCGTTGATGAACACACTGGCCCCCCCAGTTGCTGCCGCAGTCGCGAAGGGGACAAAACTACTGAGGGCGTCCAAGGGAATCCCCGAGTTAGATGGAATGTTACGAGCGACGCCCCCGATTCCACCTTCACTACCCACGGGACCTTCAAATCGCTTAAAGCGTTGAAAGAAGTCGACACCAAACTCTTCGTTGTCGCTGAGGCTCAACTCCCCAATCACGGTGCTCAAAGCCACCTGCGGCGCGCTTACATCTATTTCGTCGAGAAGCTTTTGCACTTTCACCACCACCTCGCGGTTTCCCAAAATGATGATCGTATTGGCACGCGGATCGGCCACGATCTTGGAGTTGCCGATGGTGACAGCCTGTGGGGTCGTATCGACCGCCTGGGTGGAAAGCTCTTCTGAGAAACTCTGGCCACCGCCACTGCTGCCTGAACCAAAGTCATTAGCAGTGGAAGCCGTCCGGTTACGGTTTTGCTGCTGAGGCGGTTGATTGGGGTTGGGCACCCCCCCGGGCTGTGCTCCCGCTCCTCCGGCTTCTTCGCCCGGTTCGGTGAGAGCTTGCACGATCACGGGCAACACGGTGGCTGCCGAGACGTAACGCAACGGCCGCGTGACCGGTTTCGCGAAATCCACATTGGCGTCGAACTCCGAGATCAATCGCTTCACGAAAGGCATATTCACCGGCCGCGTGATGACGTGGATACGGTTCGTCCGCACGTCCGCCGCCATCTTGATTTTGCCCACTACGATCGAATCCTCGGAGAGCGCGGTCAGGCCGAAATCGTTCGTCTCGAATTGTCCGTTTTGCGCTGGTTGCGGCGGGATCGGCACGCCGGGGCGGACATTGCGCACCCCGCCGGGCGCCCCTGGCACGCCGGGAGGCTGGTTCCCTTTGTCGAACACTTCCTTCAGCATGTCGAGCACCTTGCTGGCGTCGGCCCGCTCCAGTTTGATGAACTCGCTCACCACTTCGGCAGGCGGGATATCCACCTGGTTGATAATGTTCACCAGGCTGCGGATGACACTGGAGTTCTCCGTGACCAGAATGCTGGAGGATTTCGGGAGGGCGAGGAAAGAAGTGTAAGCCTGCGGTGGCGAGAGATATTGGCCGAGCACCTGTTGCAGCTCGGTCGGATCGGCGAAGCGCAGCTTGAAGAGGAAGCTGATGACGTGATCACCGCTCGGAATGAGGGCCTCATCGGAAATGATCGGCACGCCCGCGGTCCGCGGGTTCTGGCCGGTACCGATGACCTTCACAAGGTCGCCGCCCGCGGGGACAAGCGAGTATTTATTCAGGAGGAGATTGATCTCGATGATCTTGATCGCTTCCTCGCGCGGGATCGGCTTGGCGATGAAGATGCTGATCTTGCCTTGGACGAAATTGTCCATGATCAGCTTTTTCCCGGTCAGCATTTCGTAGAACCGGAGCACGTCGACCACGTCGCTGTTCGGAAATTGCAAGGTCACCATATCCGGCGCACCGGGCGGCGGCGTAGTGACGGGAAGGGACGGAGTAGCGGGCGGCGGCAGCTGTGCCAGGGCAAAGCCGGCCGCGACCAGCGAGACCACCACGAGATACAGAGGGCGAAACACGGATTCTTATGTAGCGGGCGGGATGGCTGGGGTCAACCCTGCCGGCGAGCCGGTTTTCCCTCGGGTGCGTCGCCAATGGATTCCGACGGCGCGACGAAAACTTTCGGCGAAGCAGTTTCGCAGGCGCAGCCTGCTTTGGAGTGCGCGCGCGTCCTCGCGCCGCTTTTCGGCGGGGTGGATCTTGCCATTCGTTTCTTCGAGGGCGGTGCGTGAAGAAAGCGGCGCGGGGACGCGCCCGCACTCCAAAGCGCTGCGCGCGGAAATGGCTCGTGAGCGTGGCGCACAAAAGCGCGCGGCTGAGCGCACTCGCCAAAAGAACAGCTCCCGTTTAACCTCCAAACTTCCCATGAAGCAGCCCCTCTCTCGCCTCCTCCTTCTTCTCGCCATCCTTGCCAGCCCGCCGGCAACCGGCTGGGCCATCGGCTCCGCCGCGACCGAGATTCGGGCCGTCCTCGCTGCCCAGGCCGCCGCCTGGAACCGCGGCGACATTGACGGTTACATGAACGGCTATGCGCGTAACCCGGCGACCACCTTCGTCGGTGGAGATGTTCTCACGCGCGGCTGGAAAACCGTGCGCGATCGTTACCAGAAAAAATACGACACCCGCGCCAAGATGGGCGCGCTTACCTTCTCGGAGATCAAGATCTCCCTTCTCTGCCCAGATGCCGCCCTCGTCACCGGCCGCTGGAAGATCGCTCGAGCCACCGATCGACCCCATGGCCGCTTCACCCTTCTTTTTCGCAAGCTTCCCGAAGGCTGGCGCATCGTCCACGACCACAGCTCCGCCGCAGAATAGTCGTCAAGGAGCGGCGCTCTCCAGGCCGCCGCGTTTCAAGCCGATCCCGCCTAACGACCCTCCGCCTCCCTCAACCGCCCCAAAATCGTCTCGTGGATGCCATCAAACCCACCATTGCTAAACACCACCACCACATCCTCCGCCTGCAATAGCGGCATCAACCGTTCCACAATCTCCGCCGCGCCTTTCTCATAAAAAGACGGCCGCCCCGAGTCCGCGATCGCCTGCACGACCGCTTCCGGATTGAGCCGTTCGCCCTCCTCGATCTGCTCCAACTTCGCCACCTCCGCGATAAAGACGCCGTCCGCCAGCATGAGCGCCTCCGGCAATTGCTGTTGGAAAACCGCGCGTCGCGTCGTGTTCGAGCGCGGTTCGAAAATCGCCCAAAGCCGGTGCCCCGGATAACGGTGCCGCAGCGCCGTCAACGTCTGACCAATCGCCGTCGGATGATGGCCAAAATCGTCGATCACCGTCACGCCGCGCGCTTCGCCACGAATCTCCTGCCGGCGCGCGATGCCCGCGAAGCTGGTCAGCGCGCCGCGGATTTTCTCAAACGGTGCACCGTAGAAATGCGCCGCCGCGATCGCCATCGCCGCGTTCCGGACATTGAACTCACCGATGAGCGGAATCTCAAACTCCTCTTCGCCTAAAGTGAAATGCGAGCCGTCCGCCGAGTAGCTCACCTCGCGAATGCGTTGCGCGCAATTCTCCGAAAACCCGATCTCGACGATGGGCGCAAACGCTTCCGGCGCCACCTCCACGCAGTTCGGATCGTCTCCATTCAAGAGCACCATCCCGTTCTGCGGCACGATCCGCAGCAGATGACGGAAGCTGCGTTTGATCTGCTCGATATCATCGAAAATATCCGCATGATCGAACTCGATGTTGTTCACGATGAGCAGCTCCGGCAGGTAGTGGATGAACTTCGAGCGCTTATCGAAAAACGCGCTGTCGTACTCGTCCCCTTCGATCACGAAATGCTTCGACTCGTTAAACCGCGCGCCTTGTCCCAGATTCCGGGGGATGCCGCCGATCATGTAGCTGGGATCGAATCCGGCCTCGCTCATGATCCAGGTTAAGAGCGCGGTGGTGGTCGTTTTTCCGTGGGTGCCGGTGACGACGAGGTTGTGGCGCCCGCGCAGGAAATTCTGCCGCAGCACTTCCGGAAGCGAGGCGTAGTAAAGCTTGCGGTTAAGCACCGCCTCCACTTCGGGGTTGCCGCGTGTCATCGCATTCCCGATCACGATCACATCGGCATCCGCGGGGATATTCTCCGCGCGATAACCGGCGTTCAGTTGCACGCCCCGCTTCTCCAGAAACGTGGACATGGGCGGGTAGATGTTCTCGTCTGACCCGGTGACGGCAAAACCGCGCTCGCGCAGCGCGGCGGCCACCGCGCCCATCGCGGTGCCGCAGATGCCGAGGAAATGGAAATTGCGCGGTTCGCCGGTCACGCGGGCTTCTTTACGCCGACCGCGCACAGTTCGCTAACAAAAGAATCGCGCCGCGTCCGAATGACGGAATTTAGCTATCTCTTCCCCTCCCCATCTGCGCCATCTGCGTCATCCGCGGTAAAAAATCCCCTACTTCTTCGTAAACACTTCCGCCCCGGTCCACGATTCCTCCGGCGGCTCCTTTTCGTATTCGAGCGAACGCTCCAGATAATTCTTCGCCAGCGCATCCTTCGGATAAGCCTCCAAGAACCGCTCAAACAAAACCTTCGCCTCCGTGAACTCCCGCCCTCGAAACTTCACGATCCCCTCCTCATAAGTCTCCAACCATTTCAAAAACTCCGGGTCGTGGTAGTCCGCCCCCTTCTCGCAGATCAAAGTCGAAACCGAAACCGGGATCGTCTTCCCCTTCACCTGCACCCGCGCCACGCTCCGCAGATGAAAATCATCCTTGATCAACTCCACCGCGCCCTCGCCGACGAGTAAATCGACCCCGTAATTGCGCGTCAGCGCCTCCAGCCGCGAAGCCAGATTCACCGAATCCCCGATCACGGTTAAGTCCGCCCGATCGCCCGACCCGATATTCCCTGCCAGGACATCGCCGTGATTAATCCCCACGCCCATTCCCAGCGTCATCCGCCCTTCCTTCCGCCAGCCCTCGTTTAGCTCCTTCAAAGCCCGCCGCATCCCCAGCCCCGCCCGCGCGCACGCCTTCGCATCCGCCGCCGCGCCCTTGCTCTGCACGTTTCCCCACACCGCCATGATCGCGTCGCCGATGAACTTATCGAGCGTCCCCTGGTGCTCGAAAACCACCTCCACCATCCGGCTCAGATACTCGTTCAATTGCCTAACAAGTTCCTCCGGATCAGCCCGCTCGCTTAAAGTCGTAAACCCGATCAAATCCGAAAACAGCACCGTCACCGGAATGCGCGCCCCCTTCATCGTGCTGTAAAAGCTGGCCGGATTATCGAGGATATCCTTAACCAGATTCTTCGAGACATAGCGCTCCAGCGTCCGGCGCGTCTTCATTTTCTCCCGCCGCTCCAGGATGTAATCCAGCGCCAGCGCCGACGCACCGCTCCCCACAAACGCCACCAGCACCGGCACCGTGAGCAGGATCAAGCCCGGCCCATCGTAAAGCAGCCGAACGACTAGGAGATAGCCCAGGGTCAACGCCGCCACCGCCAACAAATCGAGCAGCGGACGCCGCAGAAAAGCAATGATCCCCCACGCCAAAAAACCCGCGCCCGCCAGCGACCCGAACCCGACCACCGGCGGCGCGTAGCGCAGAAACTCGTGCGCTAAAGCGGCCGTCGCCGCGTGCAGATGCAAGACAGGCCCCGGCGTGCTCGGCCCGAGCGGCGTATTCACCACATCGTGCATGATCTGCGCAGAAGCGCCCACGATGACGACTTTATCTTTGAAGTAGGCGCCGCCGTCGTAGTTC
>JBBSLZ010000138.1:0-8433 GCA_038233435.1 Chthoniobacterales bacterium | reverse complement strand
CCCTTCCGATTAAACCCGGACGGCAGCCGGATGAAGCATTACTACGCGAGCGAGTCGGTGGGAATCGCCACCGGCCTGCTGGTCGCCGCGCTCCATCACGCTGGACTCGCCACCTTGACCCATACGCCCAGCCCGATGGGCTTCCTCAATTCCGTCCTGGGCCGTCCACCGCACGAGAAGCCGTTTCTGCTTCTGGTGGTCGGCTACCCCGAGAAAGGGGCGCAGGTGCCGGATATCGCCCGGAAACCGCTGGAGGAGATCAGCTCCTTCCTCACCGCCTAGAAACAAAAACGCCGGGAACACATACAGTGTCCCCGGCGTTGTCGTAAACTGATCTGGACGCTGGTTAGAACGCGAAGTTCAAACCGGTGCGGATCTGCAAGAAATCGTTCGAAGCACCTTCGAGGTGATTGAAGCTGATATCGTTGGTCAGGCCGACGTGCGGGGTGAAGCGAACCTCAAACCCGGCGCCATACTGGCCCATGAACCGACCTTCACTTTCGCCGCGACGATCGAAGAAGAAGCCGTTGTTCCCGTTGTTCACGAAACGGCTGCCGCCGCCGCCGAAGATGCCACCCGCGCCCACCCAGGCGTAAGGAGCGAAGCGCGTGCAAGGAATCGGGTAACGGAAGGTGAACGTCCCGAGGACACCGCCCGCGAAGTCGTTCCGGTTGTCGTTATCGCCGAAGTTCGACACGAAATTATCATCCGTGTTCGTGGCCAGACCGAAGCCCTGCACACCGACGCCAAAAAAGCGACGGAAGAAGTACTTGATATCGATCGCACCACCCCAAGCGTGATCGGCTTGGAGGTAGGTGTCTTCGCGCCACTCGTTCACCGTCGGAGCGTAGACTCCAGAGATGTTTACGTTCCATTCATTATCCGCGTACCACGAAGGGCACGGGGCCTGTTGCTGCACTTGCTTCATCTCTTTGCCGGAATAGCTCTCGGTGCCGGCAAATGCTGCCGACGCGACCGCTGCCACTGCGCACAAGGTCAAGGTTAGTTTCTTCATCGTTGTTGCTCCTGTTTTGTTTGGTTAAGTCCGTCCGCCACCATCTCGCTGGCACCAGCCGGGGTGTCCGAGACACAATGCTTGCGTCTTCAGATGGCCGCGACAGTGCCAGAGAAAGATGGCTTTGCCAACGGATTTTCAGAAAATTTTTATCGGCTTCGCCAAGGCAAAATGCTTACGGCTTCAATTCCGCCCCGCTCGCGGCGTCTGTGACCATAAACTTCTCGTGGTGATAAGCCGGATCGCCTCGGAAAAGCAGGCGGCCCGCATAGCGGCGCTCCAGCTCCACCAGCAAGTCTTCGTCTTCCTCTTTCAGCCGTTTTAAGACGTCCGGATTTAGAATTACCCGGATCTCGTGCACGGTGTCCTGATACTTCCGCATCACGGTATTGAGCATGCGGTGCAGCTCCACGCTCGTGGTCATCGAGGTCTTCACCACCCCGCGGCCCTGGCAGTAGGGACAATTTTCGTAAATCGAATCGCTCAGGCTCTCTTGCGCGCGTTGCCGCGTCATCTCCATCAGGCCCAGGGTCGAAAGCTGGAGCACGTGCGTCTTCGCTTTGTCGCGCTTCAACCGCTCGCGCATCAAATTGTAGACCGCCTGCTGATCCTTCCGGCTCTTCATGTCGATGAAATCACCGATGATGAGCCCGCCGATATTCCGCAACCGCAATTGCCGCGCGATCTCGTCCGCCGCCTCCAGATTCGTCTGCAGGATGGTCTTCTCCACGTCCCGGCCGCCCTTGTTCCGGCCTGTGTTCACGTCGATCGCGACCAGCGCCTCCGTCTCATCGATCACGATGTAGCCACCACACTTCAGCCAAACCTGGCGGTGAAAGGCATCGTCGATTTGCTTCTGCACCCCGAAGGTTTCGAAGACCGGCGCCGCGCCGTCGTAATATTGAATCCGATTCCGCGCCCGCCGCGAAATCTGCCCGACCAATTGATTCATCCGATCGATCGCCGGCCTATCGTCGCAGATCACCTCGTCGATTTCATCCGTTAAAAAATCACGCACTGTCCGCTCCACCAAGTCCGGTTCTTCGAAGACGCGGCAGGGCGCCTTATCCTCCCGGATCGCCTCCTCCACTCGCGTCCATTGATCGAGTAGAAAAGCCAGATCCCGTATAAAATAGCGAGAGCGCTGCCCTTCCCCGACCGTCCGAATGATCACGCCGATCCCTTCCGGGATCTCCAGCCCGCGCAAAATTTTCCGCAACCGATCCCGCTCCTTCGGATTCTCGATCTTCCGCGAGATGCCGCTCCGATCGCTATACGGCATGAAGACCAGGTAACGGCCGGCGAAGCTTAGATTCGTCGTCACACGCGGCCCCTTTGTCCCGATCGGTCCTTTCGTCACCTGCACGATCACCTCGGAGCCGACCGGATAAATATTCGGGATATCCTTCGCCGTGACCCGCTTCTTGGCCGGCCCGCGTTTCTCCGGCCGATCGATTTCCTCGATCCCGCTATCGAGCGCGGCCGGGATCGCATCCCAGAAATGGAGGAAAGCGTTTTTCTCGAAACCGATGTCCACGAACATCGCCTTCAACCCCATCTCGATGTTCCGGACCTTTCCTTTATAGACGCTCCCTACGATGTTGCGCGTGCTGTTACGCTCGACGCTATATTCTTCGAGGCGGCCATCCTCCAAGAGCGCCACGCGCCGCTCCAGCTTCTCCACGCTGATGACGAGCTTGTTGCCCGTCTTGCGCGTGCCGAGACCTAAAATTCGTTTCACTTTGTCTATCATAATTTAAAATTGGTGGTGCAAGCACGAGCCGGAAAGGCGGGCGAGCATTCATGGGCGCGCGAGGGTCATCAGGAAATTTATCGGCGCTGTCCGGGACGCCTCCCGGGCGGTGGCGGCGGGGCCGCTGGTTGCGCCCGGCGCGGAGAGAAGAGTCGTTCGAAAAAGTTTTGTTTACGCGGCGGCGGCGGCGGAGCAGCCTGGACCGGGCGAGCCGGCCTGGCACGTTTCGCCACGACGCTCCCGCGCGCGTCGGCTTCTGGCTCTACATCCGGCTCCGAGCCAGCGGCCGCCATTTGCACGGTGGCGTCGTCCGAGCCGGCCAGATTTTCCTCGTCGCCCCCTGGCACATTCGGGCCCGCATCCTTGAAATCGACCGCCTCGATCATTTGGAATGGGTTGGCTTTTTGCGCCGGCGCCACCCAGGCGAGCTGCGGCTCGTACTGGCCGGCGTCCATCGCCATCGCGCGTTCCAGAATCCGGGTTGCGATCGGCGCCGCCACCGAACCGCCGTGCGCACCGCCTTGAACCATCACCGCGATCGCATACTTCGGATTATCGTACGGTGCGAAACAGGCAAACCAGGCGATCGTGTCCTTCTTCCCATCGAGCATCGCTTGCGCGGTGCCGGTTTTGCCCGCCACCTCCACATTCGGCAGCCGTGCTTTACCGCCTGTGCCGCCGTCTTCATTCACCACTTTCCACAGGCCGCGCCGCGCCAGTTCGATTTGCTCGGGCGAAAAATCGCGCCGCAAGTCGCCATGTAATTTCGGTGCCTGCGAGATGGCCGGCTGCCCGCTTTCATTCAGGACGGTCTTCCCTTCGCTATCGACCACGTTCTGCACCAGCCGCGGATAATAGGAGACGCCTCCATTCGCGACTGTCGCGTAAACCATCGCCAGTTGCAGCGGACTCACCAGATCAAAGCCCTGTCCGATCGAGACGTTCGCAGTGTAGGCGGAGCTCCACTTCTCCCGCGGGTAATTCACCTTCATCCATTCCGGACCGGGTAAAATTCCCGGCTGCTCGCCCGTGATTTCAATCCCGGACGATTTCCCGAGCCCCAGCGTTTCCCCGGTCTCATCGATCGCGTTGATCCCGGCCGCGTTGCCAAATTGATAAAAGAAAGCGTTGCAGGAAACCTTGATCGCATCCGAAAGACCGATGGTGCCATGCGAGCCACCCTTCTCGCCGATCCAGCATTTGAAATAGTGATCGCCGTAGCTGACCCCGCCCGAGCAGTTAAATTTCTGGTTACCGATCCCTTTGCGTAACCCAGCCAGCGCGGTGACCAACTTGAACGTCGACCCCGGGGGAAACGCACTCACCGCGCGATTGATCAGCGGATGCGCCTCGTTCTTGCGCAGCACGTCCCAATCCTTCGATTTGATGCTCGGGATAAACGTATTCGGATCAAACGAAGGCACCGAGGCCATCGCCAGGATGTTCCCGTTCTTCGGATCCACTACCACGGCCGCGCCACGTCCGACCGAGCGCAAGGCTTCGTCGGCGATCATCTGCAGCCGCGCATCGATGGTCAGGATCACATTCCCGCCCGATTGCGGCGCTTCCTCGCGCAGGACGCCATCGATCACGCCCTTCGCATTCCGGCGCAGATAACGCACTCCCGGCTTGCCGCGCAGGTACTCGTCCATCGTTTTTTCGATGTTCGATTTTCCCTCCACGTCCCCTTGGTAAAAGGTGAACTTCCGCGCCTCCTCCTTGTTCGTATCATCCGGCGCGCCCACATAGCCGAGCATGTGCGCGGCCAGCGCGCCAAAGACATAAGAGCGCACCGGCTTGATCGCGATGTCCACCCCTGGCAATCCCACATCGTGCTCGGAAAATTTCGCCATCGTCTCGAAATCGATGTCCTTGATGTAGGAATACGGCACCTCCGTATTGGTGCGGTAATGCTTCTGCAACCGGCTCGCGTTATAATCCCGCGCCAGGTCCAGATCGTCCAGACGCGGCACGATCCCGTCGTTCACGATCTTGACGATATCCGCCTCGGTCATGTCCTTGGGCATGCCATTGATCGTGGCCCGGTACTGCGTCACGGGCGGCTGGCCCATCCGCATCCGATAGCCCTTCACCATTTCGGGGAGATAAAAATCCACCTCGTAGCTGGCCCGATTTGCCACCAAGGTCACGCCGTTCCGATCCCGAATCTCACCTCGCACCGACGGGATCCGCACCGTCAACTCCGAGCTCCCCCGGATTCTCGCCGTCCAGTCCGCGCCCCGCGCCACCTGCACCCACCAAAGGCGGGCCGTCACCGCGCCCAGCCCCAGCAGCATGAAGACCCCGAGCACCTGGATCCGCATCCGATGACTAACACGTCGTTTGTTCATCAATAAGTCTCCCGTTCAGGTAAAAATGGATTTCCCGTCGCCTGCCCGATTGTGTGCAGGAACCAAAACATCAGCGGCGCCATCAGCGCCGCCAGCACTCCCGGCCCGCCGATTTGCCACCACGCTTCCGGCGTCAGCAAAATCGAACCGCGGCGAAACGTGATCATCAGATATTGGGAAAGCAAAAGGAGCGACGTGCAAACTCCGCTCATGATGCAATGGATCTCCCAACGCCCCCGGATAAACAAAGGTCTGAGCCCATGCATGATGGACGCCAGCACGGCGTAGATGAGTATTGACCATCCGAGCGGGATTTCAACTCGCGTCCCGATCACCTGCATGGTCAGCGCATCCAGGAGCAACCCCGCGAAGGCCGCCAACGCCAGCATGAGCGGAAACGGCAACGCCATCGCCCCGTAAAAAACAATCACCGGCACGATGTAAACGTGCGCGTTGTACATCCACTCCAGCGGCGGAATGAAGAGTTCGATGATCTGGGCCACGAACACCAGAAAGAGGAGGATGGCGAAGAAAATCACATCGGCTCCTCGTCATTTCGTCCTCGTGATCACAAAGACGTCCTCCAGCTTCGCCAGGTCGACCGCGGGCGTCAGTCGGGCCTGACCATCCAGGTCGCGCACCTTGAATTCCTTCACCGTCCCAATCAAAAGTCCCGAAGGGAACACTCCGCCCACGCCCGAAGAGTAAACCCTCTGCCCCGGTTTCAGCTCCGCCTGTTTGGAAAGAAAATTGAGGTTTAATAACGGGGTCAACGTCCCCGCCACCCGTTCCCCGGAGGCGATCCCCTGTTCCCGCGTCCCCTCCACATTCGCCGCCACCTTGCAATTCTCGTCCGAAATCAGGAGCACGATTGCGATACTCGCGCTCACCGTCGTCGTCTTCCCGACCAAACCCTGGTCCGTCACCACCGACATATCGGTTTCGATTCCATCATCCTTGCCCCGATTGATCGAGACCGTCCGCCACCAGGTCGAGGAATCCCGCGCGATGATCTCCGCCGGCACCAGCTTGAAAACCGATTGCTCCCGATACGCCAGCGCCACCCGTAGCCGGTTCACCTCCCGTTCCACATCCCGCAGAGCCTGGTTCGTCGCATTCAGCGCCCGATTTTCCGTCCGGAGTTGCGCATTATCCCGCTCCAGTTCCTCCAGCGATTTCAATCCTGTCCGTACTTGGGTGAGTTGCTTCTCCAGACTCGATCCCGTCGTCAGGAACGGCGAGATCAACTGATAAAATCCCGCCTGCAGCTTCCGCGTGCTCTCCGGTCCGAAGGTCAAAAAATAACCCAACACGATCGCCAGAACGACGAGGGCACCGATGCTCGACCGGTTCATGGGAAAAGCAGAGATCGCAAAGCGGAAACCGGAAGGCGCAAACCGGCCGTCTGGCCAGTGCCCGGTGTCACGTCTCCGGTCTCGCCCCTATCGCCACTGGCGATCGGTCGAGGCGACTTGACGAAGAAATTTAATTTCATTGAGACACTTGCCGGTTCCTTCCGCGACCGCGCTGAGCGGATCTTCCGCCACATGGACAGGCAAACCCGTCTCCTCGCTCAAAAGTTTATCGAAACCGCGGAGTAACGCGCCCCCGCCGGCCAAAACCAGACCGCGATCCACCAGATCCGCGGAAAGCTCCGGCGGGCAACGCTCCAAGGTAATCCGAACCGAATCCACAATCGTCGAGATCGGCTCCAGCAACGCCTCCCGCACCTCCTGCGAAGTAATCATGAGCGTCTTCGGCAGCCCAGCCACCAGATCGCGCCCCTTCACTTCCACGCTCGTTTCCTTCTCGCTCGGATAAGCCGACCCGATCTTGATCTTGATCTCCTCCGCCGTCCGCTCGCCAATCATTAAATTATAAGCCCGCTTCATGTACTGCACGATCGCCTCGTCCAGCTCATCGCCCGCCACCCGCACGCTCCGGCTAAAGACAATTCCAGAAAGCGAAATCAAAGCCACCTCCGTCGTCCCGCCCCCGATATCGATGATCATGTTCCCCGCCGGATCCTGCACCGGCAAGCCCACGCCGATCGCCGCCGCCATCGGCTCCTCGATCAAATAAACTTCCCGCGCGCCCGCGTGCGTGGCTGATTCCCGCACCGCCCGCTTCTCCACTTCCGTGATCCCAGAAGGCACCGCGATCACCACCCGCGGTCGCGCCCGCACCCGGCGGTTGTGCACCTTGGTAATGAAATGCCGCAGCATCGCCTCGGTCACCTCGAAGTCCGCGATCACGCCGTCCTTTAATGGCCGCACCGCCACGATATTCGACGGCGTCCGGCCCAGCATCCGCTTCGCCTCGTCGCCCACCGCCAACACCTTGTTCGTGCCCGCTTGTACCGCTACCACGGAAGGTTCGCGCAAGACGATGCCTTGATCTTTGACGTAGACCAGCGTGTTGGCCGTCCCAAGATCGATCCCGATGTCGCTGGATAACCAGCCAAAAAGTCCGTTAAACATGAATTAGAAGAAGTCCGGCGTTCCATTCCGCCCCGCTCGTCGCTCCCTACCAAGCAGCTCACGTGCGCAACAATGGGGCGCAACCCCGGACCGGCTGAAACGCAGTGTATCTAGAAACGAAGCCTCTTAACGTCAAGGGAAAGCTGCCAGCCGGTGGTCGGAACGTGAAGTTCAACCGACAATGTCCCAACCAAGAACGCCTGGCCAAACGCTTCGGCTCGTCGTTGAACGTTTTTCCCCAGTTCCGCCCGCCTACCGCTCCTCCCCCACCGCCGGCGCGCTCTCCAGCGAAGTCTCCGAGATGACCTCATCGTTCTGCGTCACGCGCACCACCTCCTCGATCGTCGTCTTCCCCTGCCCGACCCGACGCCAGCCATCCTGCCGCAGCGTTTGCATCCCTTGCGCCACCGCGCCCTGCTTCAATTCCCCGCCATCGCGCTTCTGCACGATCATCCGCCGCATCGCTTCGTTGATCACGCAGATCTCATAAATCGCCAGCCGCCCCTGGTAGCCCGTCTGCCGGCAATTATCGCAGCCCTCTCCGCGCATAAACTGCGAACCCAGTTCGCCCACCGGAAAGCTAATCTCCGCCAGATACTCCGGCGGATACGCCACCAGCGTCGCGCAATCCGGACAAATCGTCCGCACCAGCCGTTGCGCTAGAAAAGCCCGCACCGTCGAGGCCAACAAAAACTGCTCCACCCCCATATCAAGCAAACGCGTGATCCCGCCCACCGCGTCGTTCGTGTGCAACGTGCTGAAAACCAAATGCCCCGTCATCGCCGCCCGGATCGCGATTTCCGCCGTCTCGAAATCACGAATCTCGCCCACCAT
>JBBSLZ010000137.1:0-8494 GCA_038233435.1 Chthoniobacterales bacterium | reverse complement strand
CCTGGAGGGAGGAAGTGGAGGGCCTCAGATCGTGAATGTGTGCGATCGGGAAGGCGATCTCTACGAGTTGCTTTTGCTGGGGCAACAACACCGTGGCCGGGTCGATGTGCTGGTGCGCGCGGTGTGCAAACGGCGGGTGCGTGGAGAGGAGCGTTTTTTGTGGGAAGTGGCGGGCGCAGAAGCGCCGCTGGGTTTGCAAAAAGTGCAGCTGCCCCGGCGTCCCGGCCAAGGGGCACGGGAAGTGAGCTTGGAGATTCGGTGCCGCGAAGTGGAACTGCCGGCGCCGCGGGACAAGGCGCATTATTTCGGCCAGCGCGAGGTCTTACGAGTCTGGGCGATCGAGGCCGGCCAAGTCCTGCCCCAAGGGGCGAAGGAGTCGATCTGCTGGCGGCTGCTCACGACCATCCCAACCGCAGGCCTGGCGGAGGCGTGTGAGAAAGTGGCCAAAGTATACGCAGCGCTGGCAGATCGAAATCTTTCACAAGATCCTGAAAAGCGGTTGCCGGATAGAAGCGCGCCAACTGGAGAGTGCGGCCCGCTTGGAGCGCGCCCTCGCCCTCGACCTCATGGTGGACTGGCGCATTTTGGCCTTGAGCCGGGAAGGCCGGGAGAGTTCGGGGCAACCGTGTAGCGATCTCTTCAGCGAATAGGAATGGAAGATTCTTTATTGCGCGACTCATCCCACCCAAGGCGTGCCGGAGAGCGTGCCGCGCTTGGAGGAGGCGATCAAATGGATCGGGCAACTGGGCGGCTTCTTGGCCAGAAAAAGTGATGGCTCTCCCGGGGTCACCACTTTATGGCGCGGTCTGCAACGACCGGCCGGTCGCCCGGAAACACCATCGCTCAGCATCTCAATCATCTTGTGGGTAATGATTAGCGCGCGGCGCCGGCCACGAGGCGGGGTGGCTCAGGCGCTTAACGTCGGGTGGATGTCTCGAGAGGAGGTGACGCGCCTTGGACGCCACAGCGCGGCGTCCCTACCCGGCGAAACTAGATTCCAGCGGGAGAGGGCGAAGCCAGCGTAGCGTCGGGGGACGGGCTCGGCGTGGGCTCTGCTGCGACGGGTTGCATCCGGCTTTGCAGAAATTTCCACCCGTCTCCGTTCAGCATCACGCTGCCCGCGGCCGCCTGGAAAATGGAAAACGGCCCGACCGATTCCAGCAGATAGCCGTGACCTTGATAGCGCTGTGAAATGACGAGCGGGCTCAGATGTTTCAAGATCACTTCTGCGTCCGGTAGTTTCCCCAGATCCACCGACTCCGCCACGCTCGGGAGAAAAGCCGCCGCCATGATCAGCATGGGCCGAAGGGCGGCGTCGAGGCGTTGGTAGAGAAGCGCGGTGTCGAGGTAGGTGAAGGATTGCTGCGGGTGGGGAACCCAATCCGCGGCGGTCTGATAGGGACTCGCCTTGGCCAGCGGCGCTTCGTTCGCCGAGTCGCCCCGTTGGAGCGCGCGCTCGACCGAGCCCATCTCCAGGCCCGCGACCAAGAGCTTCGGCGAGAGCCCGATCGTCGGCGCCAGCGGCAGCATCGGGTTGGGTGCGGGTTGGGAATAATATTGCACCCCGTCTCGTTCCACCTGGGTCCAGCCGGTCGCGGACGGAGAGGAAACGGTGAGCGATTCCACGATCTGCCGCGCCTTCGCCGCATCTTTCACGGTGAAGGTGGCAAAGAGGGCCGGCAGTCGGCTCTCCGCCGGCCAATCCCCGATCACGCCCAGTTCCTGGCCGAAGGCTTCCTGCCAGGTCGTTTGGGTCAGGCCAGCCGCAGTGCCGGCCGCCAGCAGGCGCCCGAAGATGGCCGGCACTCCGTTTCCGGCCGTGCTGGCCGAATCCGGTGGAACGAGGGCCGAGGGTAATTGGAAGACGCTGGCCAGATAGAGGAAAGACGCCGAGGTGGCCAGCGCGAGCGAGCTGCGATCCAGCGCTTCGTCTCCTTCCGATTTCGGCATTGTCACAAAGAGCAGGTCGCGGATTTTTCCGTCCCGGAAGAGGGTGGCCGCGGCGACGCTTTTCACCGCGCGTAGAGCCGAGGCCTCGGCGCCAGTCCCCGGGGCCGGCGACCGCCTGGCGGCCAGCGCTTGCATGTATTGATCAAGGCGCGCGTAACCGAACGCGGCGTAATCCGCCGGCATTTGCTGCGCGGCCACATTGAAATTTTCATCCGCCAGGAGGGTGGTGGACTTGTCCTGGGCGCGCTGGTCGAGACGGTCCAACACCGCCTTCACGCTCGTCAGATCGTTGCTCACAAAAAACCAATTCCCGGCATAGACCGTGGCCGTGGTCATCGCGTCTTTCCCCAGCATCTCGATCCGATGTCCCTCGTAGGTGATCGTTTCCAGGTTGGCGTCCGGCATCTTCTTCTGCAAGCGCGCGCGCCAGGGGGCGATCACCTTTTTCGCGTCCGCCACGCTGCCACGGAAACGGAACCCCCCGATGACCGAAGGCCGATCGTTCACGATCGCGGTCAGGGCGAGGAAAGCGTCGCGCATCTCGAGCGCGTCCATTTGATGCATCCCCTGGCGCGTGGTCTGGCTTTCCGCCGAGCGCGCGAGCGGTTTGCGCAGAAATTCCTGCACCGCCGGTTCGCTCCACAATTTGTAGAGATCGGTCTCGTGCCATTGAGCGCGGCTGCGTTTAAAATCGGGCAGGTAAAACAATGCCAGCGTACTCTCCGGGAGGAGCGCGGTGACAGAGGCGCTGGAGGCGGGCCGCTGCCAGACGCTTCGCACGCCATACCAAATTCCCAAAGCCGCCGCCGCGGCCAGGAATGACAATACGAAGAAACGTCTCATAACCGCGGAATCTAACGAGGGGCGCCCGCGCTGGCCAACGCTTTACGCCTTTCCGGTTTCGTGCTCCAGCTCGTGCTCGTGCTCGTGCTCGTGCTCGTCCTCGTCCTCGTCCTCGTCCTCGTCCTCGTCCTCGTCCTCGTCCTCGTCCTCGTCCTCGGGCGGGGAGCGAGTAGGAGTAGGATCATGAGTAGGAGTAGGAGTGGGAAGTTAGGCGCGCGGATGGAATTTTCGATGCACCGCCTTTAACCGTTGCTGATCCACATGGGTGTAAACCTGAGTGGTCGAGATATCCGCATGGCCCAGCATCTCCTGAATGATGCGCAGATCGGCGCCGTTCCCCAGCAGATGCGTGGCGAAGCTGTGCCGGAGCAGATGCGGATAAACATTCATCTCCAAACCCGAGAGACGCGCCCGTTCTTTCACGATCTGCCAGAGGCGCACGGTGGTCAGCTTCGTCCCGCGCGTGGAAAGGAAAATCTCGCTCCCGCTCTTCGCTTTCACCAGCTTCGGCCGCTCCGCCGAGAGGTAGGCGGCGAGCGCTTCGCAAGCCTTCCGTCCCACCGGGACGAGGCGCGTTTTGTTGCCCTTCCCGGTCACGCGCAGGATGCGCTCTTCGGCGTTAAAATTCTCCAGCCGCGCATTCGCCAGCTCGGAGATGCGCAGCCCGCTCGCGTAGAGCAGTTCGATGATGGCGCGATCCCGTAGGCCGCGCGGCAGGTGGGTGGCGATGCTCTCGATTAATTGCTGCACCTGCAGTTCATTGAGCGTCTCCGGCAGGTAACGCTCGATCCGCGGCAACGTCAGCGTTTCGGTCGGGTCACGCTCGATCCGTGCCTTCGCGAGCAGGAAGCGGAAAAAAATCTTCAACGCCACCACGCTCAGCTTGATCGAGGCGGCGGCCAGCCCACGCGCCTTTTGCGACGCGAGATAATCGCCGATCATCGCCAGCCGCACTCTCCCTGGCTGCGTAATCTTCGGATTCTTCCCACACCAAACCGCGAACTCCTCCAGCGAGCGACGGGTCGAGAGTTGATAATTTTCCGAAAGCCCGCGCTCCGTGGCGAGGAAGCGGATAAAAAGATCGATCTCCTGCTCCATGCCTCGCCAAGGTGCCATCTTTCGGCCCACGCGCTCGTCGAGATTGAACATCCTCCCGCTTCGGGTCGTCTCACCTGCATCCTCCCGGCGCGCCGAAGCGAAGAATGGATGGGCCCTGCGCGCGCGGCGCGATGATTGACAAGACGCAACCAAGTATCCGAACCTAGAGAACAAATGAGCCTCGACCTGAATACGCTCCTGATGGATTGGGAACACGAATCTGGCGCGATCAAAGTGCGCAAGATCGCCGGCCTCGACGGTCGGGAAAAGATCCAGCTCCGCATCGACCTCGGCCTCCTCCAGATGGAAATGTCCGGCCGGCCCGATGGCCGCCGCCCGCACAGTTGCGAATCGCTGCTCCAGTATCACCAGCGGCGCGCGGCCCGGGCCGAAGCGCGCGGCGATACCTACGAGCTGACCTCGGAACAGTGCAACGAACTGCAGCAGGAAGGCATCCAGTATTACCATCGCTACCTGAGCCTTTTCCAGATCAACGAATTCCCCGCCGTCATCCGCGACACCCAGCGGAATCTGGATCTCTTCGAATTCGTGGCCGCCCACACCGAGCGCGACGAAGTCGTCTGGAGCTTCCAGCAATTCCGCCCCTATGTGCTGATGATGAACACCCGCGCGAAGGCTTCCATGCTCCTCGGCGACGGGAAGTTCGCGCAAGCGATGGCGGAGATCGAGCGCGGGCGCGATCTGATTCTCGAGTTCTTCCAGCAATCCAATTTCCCCGAGATGGCGCAGAAGAGTTCTGAGATCGCGTTCCTGGAAGAGTGGCTCGAGGAAGTCGGCTCCAAGCGGCCGCTCTCGAAGCTGGAAGTGATGCAGCGCGAGATGGAAAACGCGATTTCGAGCGAGCTCTACGAGCGCGCTGCGGAATTGCGCGACGCGATCAAGCTCCTCCAGACCTCGGACTCGCGGGTCTAGCCTCCGCCGACGTTCGCGTTGGGAAGTTTGCCGCCATGTTCTGGAGGGCGTCATGTAGCCACGTCCCTGTGGGACGTGTGAGATCGACGTCCGGGAATATTCCGACGTGTTCCCTGCAGTCCAGCTCGCTCCCGCACGTCCCATAGGGACGTGGCTACAAGCCAGCCGCCCCGCACGTCCCGCAGGGACGTGGCGACAGGCGACGCTTCAGTAAATCCTGTCTGAAATTTTCCACACCTGTGTAAGGTCAGCCACGTGGCCAGGAAAAAACCAAAACACGCCTCCGCCGCGAAGGACGTTCGGTCCGCCGACAGCCTCCCCTTCGACGGGCGCGATCTCGGAATCCTCCTCGCCCTCATCCTCAGCACGCTGGCGGTCTACGCACAGGTGCGCGGCCATCAATTCATCGGCCTGGACGACAACCAGTACCTGGTCGAAAACCCGATCGTCGCGCGCGGCCTCACCTTTGGGGGAATCGCCTGGGCCTTCACCACTTTCCACGCCGCCAACTGGCACCCGCTCACCTGGCTCTCGCACATGCTCGATTGCCAGCTCTTCGGTCTGAACGCGGGCGCCCATCTCCTCGTTAACCTCGCCTTTCACGTCGGGAACACCGTCCTTGTTTTCTGGTTTTTCCGCCGCGTCACCGGCGCCCGGTGGTGCAGCGCGCTGGTGGCCGGGTTTTTCGCCCTTCATCCGTTGCACGTCGAGTCGGTCGCCTGGGCTTCCGAGCGGAAGGATGTCCTGGCCGCCTTCTTCGGCCTGCTCGCCCTCGTCGCTTACGCGCGCTACGCCGAAAAAACTTCATGGCCACGCTACGCGCTGGTCGCGCTCTGCCTGGCCTTGGGCTTGATATGCAAACCGATGCTCGTCACCTGGCCGTTCGTTTTGCTTTTGCTGGATGTCTGGCCACTCTGCCGTCTGCGCTGGCCCGTCGATGAAGGAAACTCTTCCTCTCTCCGCCAAGCCTGGCCGCTCCTTCGCGAAAAGATTCCGCTCCTCGCCATTGCCCTCGCCTCCGTGTTCATCACCTTCATCGCGCAAACGCGCGGCGGCGCTGTCCGCGCGCTGGCCGACGCGCCGCTCGGCCTCCGCTTCGCAAACGCGCTCGTCTCTTATGCCAAGTACTTCATCGCCTCTTTCTGGCCGCTGGAGCGCGGCGTTTATTATCCTTTCCCAGCCGGCGGATATTCCCTCTGGCAAATTGCCGGCGCGGCGGCGCTGCTCGCCTTCATCACCGTCGGCGCCGTCCTCGCTGCGCGCCGCCAACCTTGCTGGTTGGTCGGCTGGCTTTGGTTTCTGGGCACGCTCGTGCCGGTGATCGGTCTGGTGCAGGTAGGCGGTCAAGCGATGGCCGATCGCTACCATTATCTGCCCTCGATCGGGCTCTTTGCCGCGCTTGTCTTCGGAGGCGCGGCCCTCGTGGCACGCTCGCCCCGTGGGCCCGCGTGGGCCGCTGGAGTCAGCGTGGTCCTGCTCGCGCTTTGCGCTGGTCTGACCGCGCGTCAGGTGCAGCGCTGGCGCGATGGCGTTTCCCTGTTCACCTACACTCTCTCCGTCACCACCGATAACCTGCTGGTGGAATACAATCTCGGACACGCCCTCGGCCAGCGCGGCGAATCCGAGGCAGCGCTCCGGCATTTCAAAAACGCGCTCCGCCTGGACCCAGACCTCTTCGATGCCCTCATCAACGCTGGCATGACCTATAACCAGATGGCGCGCCCCGCCGAGGGCTTGCCTTATCTGGAGCGAGCCTTGCGCCTCTTTCCCAACTCCAGCAAGGCCCACACCCAGCGCGCGATCGCTCTGGCGCAGTTGGGCGAAAAAGCGGAAGCGTTGCGCGAGTTCCGCCGCGCTCTCGAGCTGGCGCCGCGCGACGCCGAGGCGCACAGCAACCTCGGCCTGATTCTGGCCCGGCAAGGCGAGCTCGCCGCCGGTACCAGGCATCTCCTCGAAGCAGTCCGCCTGAACCCGCGGAGCGCGGAAGCGCAGAACAATCTCGGCCTCGTCCTGCTCGCCGGCGGCGACGCCCGCGCCAGCCTGCCGCACTGCGAGGCCGCGCTCCGGCTTAATCCCAGATTAGACTCCGCGCGGGAGAATCTACGGCGGGCGCAGGCGCAGGCGCGTTGAGCGTCGCCGCTACGAAAGGGCCAAACCACCGGCACCTTGTGCATCCGGCAAAAGCCTGTCTCATTTCCCCGGTGAGCACCTCGAATCCCAGCTACATCGAGCGGAAGGAACGGTTCGCCCGGAAGATGGCCGGCAAAGCCAAACCGGCCGTTCGCTCGGAAAATCGTCTCCCGCCCGGGCAGCATCTCACTCCCGGTTTCCCGGTCCTCGATCTCGGAATTAAACCCGAGGTGCCGCTCGCCGAATGGCGCCTCGAAATCAGCGGCGCCGTCGCCCAGCCAAAGATATTCACCTGGGAGGAATTCAACGCGCTCCCGCAGTTCGAAGACGTGAGCGATTTCCACTGCGTCACCACCTGGAGTAAATTTGATGTCCGGTGGAACGGCGTCGCCTTCTTCACCCTGGCCGAGCTGGTCCAGCCTAAACTGGAGGCGAAGCACGTCCTCTTCACCAGCTACGACGGCTATACCACCAACGTCCGCCTCGACGAACTGATGGACGACGACGTCCTAATTGCGACGCAATACGACGGCAAACCGCTCCCGCGCGATCATGGCGGCCCGGCCCGCGTCATCATCCCGAAGCTCTACGCTTGGAAAGGAGCCAAGTTCATTCGCCAGATCGAATTCGCCGCCGAAGACAAGCTCGGCTTCTGGGAAGTGCGTGGCTACAGCAACACCGCCGATCCGTGGACAGAGGACCGGTTTTCGTAAACGGGAGTTCCGTGCGGCTCTTACTCCTCCTGCTCGTTCTCATGTCAGCGACAGCGCGCGCCGATTTTCGCGCCTTCGGAAAGATCCCGGTCAACCCCGCCCTGACCGATGCGCTCAGCCGAACTGCTGCCACTGCCGAGAAAACGTTTCCGCAGCTCGCGCCCGATAATCTCGCGCTCAGCGTGATCGACCTGACCCTCCCAAACGCGCCCGTGCGGGCCGATTACCACGGGGCCGCGCCTTTTTATCCGGCCTCCGCGATCAAGCTTTTCCTGATGCTCGAAGTGTTCCGGCAGGACAAACACAATCCCGAGATCGAGCGCGCTCTGGGCGAAATGATCCGCCTCTCCGATAACGACGCCGCTGCCTACCTGATCGACGTCTTGACCGGGACGACGGCCGGCCCGGAACTGGAAGGTAAAGCGCTGGAAGAATTCATCGACCGCCGCCGCGCGCTCAACCGCTCCTTCGACTCGTTAGGCTACGACATCAGCGCAATGATGAAGCCATGGAGCTTCGGGCCCTACGGCCGGGAGCTGCAACTGCTCGGGGAAATTCGGATCAACCGAAACCGCGCCAGTGCGAACGCCCTCGCCTCCCTCTTTTTCTGGCTGGTGCGCCGCGAAGCGGTCTCGCCGGCAGCATCGGCTGCCATGCTGGCCTTGCTGGAGCGTCCGCTCGATCCGCCGCGTCCGGATGAAAACCAGGTGAAGGATTTCCTGGGCGAAGCCCTGCCGCCTCGCACGAAGCTCTGGTCAAAAGCGGGCGACACCAGCGAAGTTCGCCACGACGCCGCCTATGTCGAGCTACCTGACGGGCGCAAACTG
>JBBSLZ010000136.1:0-8494 GCA_038233435.1 Chthoniobacterales bacterium | reverse complement strand
GCGCTTCCGCATATTCGCCCAGGATACTTTTCAAATGGAGCGCGTCGGATTGGAGGGAGCCGATGAGCTGGAGATCGTAAGCGGCGGCGGCACGCCCGGCAAAGAAGGCCGCCAGATCGCGCGGCGCTTCCACCTGCGGCAGCCAGTTTTGGCCGCATTGCTTGGCCGCTTCGATCGCGATCGTCTGCCATTTCGCCTGCTTTTGCGCGATGTCGTCGGGCGTCAGGCGGACGATGGTGCGATCGGAAAGAATCGGGACGATGGCGGCCGCGCCGATCTCGACCGCTTTTTGCACGATCAGGTCCATGTTTTTCCCTTTCGGAATGGCCTGGCCAAGCGTGATCTGGCAACGAAACGGCGGCGTGCGGCTTTCGTGCAAATTCCGCAGAACGATCTCGCGCCCTTCCAGCGCGGAGATTTCGGCCGTGAGTTCGCGACCTTCACCGTCGAAGAGAACGACCTTCGCTCCCGGTTCGAGCCGCAGCACAGTGCGGGCATGGTGGGCCTCGCTGCCGGAAAGGCGGATTGCCTCTGGCTGCCAGTCGGCGGGCGGAAGATGGAAGCGGTGCATCGGAAGACGAGTTTCTGCGCCGGAGTTTCAGGGTTCCGAAAAAGTCACGATGCACACCTGAACTCTACCGCGCGAAAATGACCGCGGCGTCGAATGTGAGGCCGGGGAAAAGATCGGATGCGAACGTGTCTCTCTGCCCGTAGGTGGCCGCCGGGTTGGCAGCATCCTGGGCGAGAAAGTAGGTTTCGATCAGTTGATACCGCGGACCGGTCTCCGGGAGAATCTTGTAATTCTCGACCGTGAGGAGAGGAATAACGGCCGTGCTCACGTGCGAAGATGAAAGCGTGAGCGAGAAGCGTCAAGGCAAGGCAGGCGGACGGGCAGACGGCGGCGGACCCCTTGGCCAGCGCTGTAGCCACGTCCCTGCGGGACGTGTGGTTGCGGCGCGGAAAACAGGGATTGCAGGTCAGCCATCCCCTCGCACGTCCCATAGGGACGTGGCTACAAGTCGCCTAACGAAAAAATTCCTTCGCCCGATCGAAGAAGCCTTTATGCAGCGGCGTGTTTTCCTCCCCACACAGAAGCGCGAACTCCTCCAGCTTTTGCCGTTGCTCGGCGTTCAGGCGGCTCGGCACTTCCACGATCAAGCGCGCCATCAGGTCGCCCCGATCGCGGCCGTTCACATTCATGATGCCCTTGTCGCGCAGCTTAAAGGTCTGGCCGCTCTGCGTCCCCGCCGGCACCTTCAAGTTCGCTTTGCCTTCCAAGGTCGGCACCGCCACCTCGCCCCCAAGTGCCGCGACCGTAAACGGGACCGGCAACTCACAGTAGAGATCGTCTTCATCCCGCTGGAAAACCGGATGCTCCTTCACGTGGATGACCACGTAGAGATCGCCCGGCGCCCCGCCGCGCACGCCCGCTTCACCGTTCCGCGAGGAACGGAGCCGCGAGCCTTCCGCGATCCCGGCGGGAATCTTGAGCTTAATCCGGCTCGTCTGTTCCACCCGGCCTTCGCCATCGCACACCCGACATGGCTTCTCGATGATCTCCCCCGCGCCGCGACAACGCGGACAGGTTTGCGAGACTTGGAAGAAGCCCCGGGAACTGATCACCTGACCGCGGCCGGCGCAGGTGGGACATTTGATCGAGCGCGAACCCGATTCGGCGCCTTTTCCGTCGCAGGTCGAGCAGGTATCGAGCTTCCGCACCTCGATCTCCTTTTCGACGCCGAAAGCCGCTTCCTCCAGCGTGATCTGCATGTCGTAGCGCAAATCCGCACCGCGCTGGCGTCCCTCGCGATCCACCTGCTGACCGCTGCCGAAAAAGCTCTCGAAGATGCCGCCCGCGCCGCCGCTTTGTCCGCCAGCACCGAAGACTTCGCGAAAGATATCGAACGGATCGTGGAAGCCGCCGCCGCCCGCCGGCCCCGCCGTGCCTTGCGCGAAAGCGGCGTGCCCGTAGCGGTCATAGGCCGCGCGTTTATTGTCGTCCATCAGGACGTCGTAGGCTTCGCCGAGTTCCTTGAATTGCTCCTCCGCGTGCGGATCGTCCGGGTTTTTATCCGGATGAAATTTGACCGCCAGTTTGCGATACGAGCGCTTGATCTCGTCGCCGTTCGCTTCCCGAGTGACGGAGAGGACTTCGTAGTAGTCGCGTTTGGAGATTTTCGGCATTTTTTTGACCGCGGATTACGCGGATAACGCAGATGGAGAGAAGAAAAACGTCATCGGCTTCAGGTTCTTCATCTGCGCCATCTGCGTTATCTGCGGTTAAAAATTATCTCTTCTGACCACTGGAAACGACCACGCTGGACGGCCGGAGGAGGCGATCTTTCAGCCGATAGCCGCGCCGGGTCTGGCGAATGACAGTGCCTTCCGCAACTTGCGCGCTCGGCTCGTGCGCAATCGCTTCGTGCAGGTTGGGATCGAATTTTTTTCCTTCGGCATCCAGCGGCTGAAGGCCATTCTCGGCCAGGAAATCAGTCAGCTGTTTCAAGACCATGCTCATCCCGAAAAAGATGGGCGATTTCTCGCCTTCGCCGCGGGCGGCGGAAAGACCGAGCTCGAAGTTGTCCACGATCGCGATCAGCCGCTCGAGCAGCGAGCTGTTGGCAAATTTGATCGCGTCTTCCTTCTCGCGAGCGGCGCGCTTTTTATAGTTGTCGAAATCCGCCTGACTGCGCAGCGCCAGATCGCGGAAGCGGTCCAGATCGGCCTGCATGGTGGAGGTCTCCTCATCGCTTTCCATCCCGGCCGAGGCCGCGCCATTTCGGATTTCCCCCGGCCCGGATGCGGCGGTCTCTTCGGTCTCAGTCGATTCAGGATTCATCATGTTTTGCGGATTGCGATTAAAGTAATGTCGTCGTTTTGCGGCGTGGTATCGACGAACGCCCGCAGGTCGTCGAGCAGTCCGTCGATGATGGCTTGCGCGCCTTTTTTCGCGTCCCGGCGGACCGAGGCCATCATGCGTTCCGGGCCAAACTCGTCCCCGTTGCCATCGAGAGCTTCAGTCACGCCGTCCGTGTAGAGGAGCAGGCAGTCATCGCGTTCGAGCGGAACCGCGAAGTCGCCGCTAATCCTATCGAACACGCTGCCACTGTCAATTCCGAGGACCAGTCCGGGCGGCTTGATCGGGGTCAATTCCCCGGTCGCGCGCCGGTAAAGCAAAGGGGCGTCGTGGCCGGCGCGGCAGAGGGTGACGGTGGCGCGGACGTGATCGAGAATGAGGTAGGCCATGCTGATGAACATGTCCTCTTTAATGTCGGGGTAGAGCTGGCGGTTGACCTTCTTCAGGACGTCTGAGGGCGAGGCATTATCCGGCGCCTGGCTGCGCAGGACGCTGCGGCAGATGGCCATGATGAGGGAAGCTGGGACGCCTTTCCCGGAGACGTCGGCGATAGCGACGCCGAGGCGTTCGTCATCCACGGTGATGTAATCGAAGTAGTCGCCGCTGACGTGGCTGGCGGGAATGTTGAGGCCGGCGATCTCGAAGCCTTCGATGACGGGCGATTCCGACGGGAGGAGGATGCGCTGGATGTCGCGCGCGATCTGGAGGTCGTGATCGAGGCGCTTTTTCTCGTTCGCTTCCGAGTAGATGACGGCGTTGTAGAGGGCGAAGGCGGACTGTTCCGCGATCGATTTGAAGACGACGAAATCGCTCTGCGTGAAAGGCTCGTTGCTCGGGCCATTGGCGAGGGCGAGCACGCCCATGTTTTGTTTCCCGTAAAGCAGCGGCGTGACCATGATCGACGCGGTGGCGAAGCTGCTGCGTCCGATTTGCGCGAACTCCGGCGCGTCCATCGCATCGGCGCGGAAGAGTGGCTGCTCATCCTTCCACGCGCTGCCGATCAAGCCAGCGCCGACCTCGACGGAATTTTTGCGCAGGAATTCCTCCATGATGCCGGGCTTGGCCGACGCCTGTTGCACAATCTCCGGCGGGACGCCGGCCAACGGCGGGCATCCTTTCGTGATGTAAGTCGGCGCGAGCTTTGCCCCGCCGCGCTCAATCAGATAAAGGCCGCCGCCATTCGCATCGAGGATGCGGGTGGCGCCTTCCACGATGAGGCGATGCAGGTCGGCCGCGCGGATGGTTTCGGTAAACGCCGCCCCGAGCCCGTGCAGAAAATCAAAGACCAGCGTCTCCTCGACCTGGATCTCTTCCTTCGATTTCTCGAGCGCGCGGAAGCGGCTGGCCTGCACGAGCGCGGTGACGATCCACCCGAGGACACAGAGGATGAGCAGCCCGAGGAGGAAGGAAGGCCACATGACAGAGCCAGCTTACTTCGCCGGCTCTTGATGCAAATCCTGTTTCAGATATTCGAGAACGTCTTTGAAGCGGGAAAAATTCTCCGGGGCGGCCTCGCAAAGGGCTTCATGCGCATCGAGCATCTGCTGGGCCTGTTGCTGCTTTTGCGCGGACGGCACCGCAGCCGGCTCGTTGCTCAAGGTTTCCCACTCCGGCGCACTCGCCCCATTGGAGTGAATGCTGAAGATCTGGTCGAGGCCCAGTCCGGTGAGGAGATCGCGGCTGCGCTGTCCACAATGCACCACGTGCAAATGCCCGTGCCCCATTTCTTTCAAGCGCAGCGCCACTCCGGCCATCGTGCCCATAAAGGTGGAATCCATCATGACGCAGTTCTCCAGATCGAGGACAAATTCGCGATAGCCACGGCGGACCATCTCGCTGGCAAATTCCTTCAAGTTCCCGCTATTGAGGAAGCTGCCTTTGCCCTCAACCTTCACCCAAACGGCTTTGCCGTTTACTCCGACTTGAATAGATGACTGCACAACCAACTGTGAAAACTATAGGATTGCGGGTGGGAGTGTCAAACCTAGTGGAGGTTTTCGCCGGTGTTTCTCCCGCTCAACGACACACTTCCGTTTCTAGAATGCGAACCCCGCGGCCGCCACAACGTTTCGCTCAGTGCCATAAATAGGATTTGTTTTCCGCCACGATCCGGCCGCCCGCGATCAGCAGGCAGCGCCAGGCGATGACGCGGCCATCGTTAAAATAATCATCGCCCAGAATCGCAAAGGCCGTCTTGTGGCTGCCCTTTCCGTTCGGGTAGGTCACCTCCCGCGCCTGCGTGAAAGCGCGCAGCGTGTCCTGCCGATACTCCAGCCGGACCGTCACCCGGACGTTCTGCGGCGTGCGCCAGAAAAAATCAAAATACTGGCCATTCCGGCGGCGCTTATCCAATTCCGTCACCGCGCCGAAAAGCAGATAGGCTGATTCGGCCGCGACCGCCGGACTCTTCGCGACCCCCGGCGAGCCCAGGCTCGAACTCTTGCGCCCTGGTAAACCGCCGAGCGTGAAGAGTTTTGTCTTCCGAAATTGAAAATCCGGATTCAGCGCGCGCGGCAGCGAAGTCACTTTTTCCAGTTGGCGAAAATCATCCGCCTGGCCGGGGCGACGCGCCTGCGCGGGCCCCGCCGCCAGAAGCAAAAGCACGCCGGCCATCGCCAAAGATCTCATCGCGCTAGCAAACGGGTGCGCGCGAAAGCTGTCAATCCGCGCGGCGCGAAACCGAATCCCCCGGCCGCGCGCGGCCGGTATCGTTTCCCTCCTTCCACGCGTAGATCAATACGTGATTCAGGTGCAATACGATCGCGGCGTCTATTTGCCCGCGCATGATCTGTGGCTCGATCCTCATCAGCCCAAACGCCTTGCCTTCGTCTCGCACGCGCACGCAGACCACATCGCGCCCCATCAGGAGATCATTCTCTCCGAGCGCACCGCCCGGCTGATGCAGGCGCGGATGCCCGGCGAACGCCACGAGCACGTGCTCCCATTCGGCGAACCGACCGTTATCCACGGCCTCCCGATCACCCTTTATCCCGCCGGCCATATCTTCGGCTCAGCCCAATTTTATCTCGAAACCGAAGCCGGCTCCCTCCTCTACACCGGCGATTTCAAACTCCGCCCCGGTCTCTCCGCCGAGCCCACCGGCTGGCGCCAGGCCGAGACGCTGATCATGGAGACCACCTTCGGCCTGCCGCGTTACCGCTTCCCAGAGACCGCTGAAGTCGTCGCGCAGATCATCGCCTTTTGCCGGGACGCGCTCGCGGAAGACGCCGTCCCGATTCTGCTCGGTTACTCGTTAGGCAAAGCGCAGGAGATTCTCTGCTCCCTGGCTGGCGCCGGTCTGCGCCCGATGTTGCACGGCTCTGTCTTCCGGATGACGCGCATTTACGAGCAGTTCGGCCAGTCGTGCGGAGAGTTCGAGCGCTACGATGCCGACGCCCTCGAAGGCAAAGTCCTGATCTGCCCCCCGAGCGCGAATCGCTCCCGGATGCTGGAAAAAATCCCACGGAAACGAGTGGCCATGATCAGCGGGTGGGCGATCGATCCGAACGCGCGTTTCCGTTACCAAACCGATGCCGCCTTCCCGCTTTCCGATCACGCCGATTACACTGACCTGGTGCGTTACGTCGAGCTAGTGCAACCGAAACGCGTGCTCACCTTGCACGGTTTCGCGGCCGAGTTCGCGCGGGATCTGCGGAAGCGCGGGATCGAGGCCTGGGCGTTGAGCCAGGAGAATCAATTGGAACTCACCCTCCGCACGGGCGCCGCCGCCAAGCCCGCGAGCGCGCCGCCAGCGGTCGCCACCGCGCCGCCCGCGGACTCGGAGTTCGCCCTTTTCGCGGCCACCGGGGAAGCCATCGCTGCCACCCCGGGCAAGCTGGAAAAAGTGCGCATCCTGGCGGAATACCTTCGCTCGTTAGACCAGGAGCAATTGGCGAGCGCGGCGCGCTACCTGACCGGGAAGGCGTTTGCGCAAAGCGACCCGCGCACTCTGCAAGTGGGCTGGGCGGTCATCTTCCGCGCGCTCCTCGCAGCCACCAAACGGAGCAACTCGGAGTTGCGCCAAATCGGCAGCCACCACGGCGATGCGGGCAAAATGGCGCTGGAAGCGCTGGAGGGTTACACCGCCCCGGAGCCTTGCACGCTCGCGGAGTCGCAGGCGTTTTTCGATCAGCTCCAGAAGGCGCGCGGCCCGATCCAAAAGGCCGAGCTGCTCGCCCGCCAACTGGCCAGCCTATCCGCGCCCGAAGGGCAATACGTGGTCAAGATTCTGACCGGCGATTTGCGGATCGGATTGCGCGAAGGCTTGGTTGAGGAAGCGGTCGCGAGCGCCTTCAACGCAGCGATCGATGAGGTCAAAGAAGCGAACATGCTGCTGGGCGATCTCGGTCAGACCGCGCGGCTGGCCGCGCGCGGCGCGTTGCACGAGGCAGAGCTGTCTCTCTTTCGCCCGATCAAATGCATGCTGGCCAGTCCCGAGCCCACCGCGGAAGCGATCTGGGCGCGCTTCCAGCCAGACGCGGAAGCCGCGGCCGACGCGGCCATCTTCGTGGAAGATAAATTCGACGGCATCCGCGCCCAGCTCCACCGCGGCGCGGATCGGGTGGAACTTTTCTCGCGCGATCTGCGCCGGATGACGGAGCAGTTTCCCGAACTCGTGCAAGCGGCCGGCGGGCTCGAGTCGGAGGTGATTCTGGATGGCGAGATCATCGCCTTCGAGGACGGGCGCCGGCTGACCTTTTTCGATTTGCAGAAGCGGTTGGGACGCAAGCACGAGGGCGCGGATCTTTTCGCGACCGCTTCGGCCAACGTCCCGGTCGTCTTCGTGGCTTTCGATCTCCTTTGGCAGGACGGCTCCTCTTTGCTCAAGTCACCGCTGCGCGAGCGGCGCACACGCCTCCGGGCTCTGGATCTTGCCGCTCCCTTCCAGCTCTCCGAAGTTTTTCCAGCTCACTCCGCGGCAGAGATCGAGACGGCGTTCGGCCTGGCGCGGCGGCGGCTGAATGAAGGGCTGATGGTGAAAGATCCGGAGAGCCTCTACTCGCCCGGTCGGCGCGGGATGTTCTGGTTTAAGCTCAAGAAGGAATTGGCCACGCTCGATGTGGTGGTGGTGGCGGTGGAGCGCGGTCACGGTAAACGGAATCACGTTTTGAGCGATTACACCTTCGCGGTGCGCGATGACGCCAGCGGCGCGCTCTTGACCATCGGGAAGGCTTATAGCGGGTTGACCGATGTGGAGATCGCCGAGTTAACCGAGCATTTCAATCAGCACACCACCAATGACCGCGGACGTTATCGAGAGGTGACGCCGAACGTCGTCCTGGAGGTGGCGTTCGACGCCATCCAGCCGAGCACCCGGCACGCCAGCGGGTTGGCGCTCCGTTTTCCGCGCATCAAAGCGATCCGACGCGATAAAACCGTCGAGGCTATCGACACCCTCGCCTATGCGCGAAAACTGGCCGAGGAGCGCGCGGGCGGGAAAGGCTGATTTCGCCTAACGAGTTACGGCTCGTTCGCGCCTTCCGGAGTCGCCTTCGGCTCTTCCGCCTCGGCGGCCTTTTCTTCGGCCGGCTCGGCCTTCTTGGCGACAGGCGTTGGGGTCGGGGTCGGCGTTGGGGTGCTCTCGACGACGACTGGCTCGGCGGCGGGCGGCGGAGTCGCCACGGGTTGCGCCGGGAG
>JBBSLZ010000135.1:0-8531 GCA_038233435.1 Chthoniobacterales bacterium | reverse complement strand
GGGAGTGAGCGGGAGCGACGTGAGCCAAACCAAAGCTGGGGCCTCGACCGGCACGGTGACGGGGGGCAACTTCCGGGCGGACGTGAACGCCGGGGGATCGATCAACGGGACGGACATCTCGATTGTGAAATCGAGAGCGGGCGCCGTCCTGCCGTAAGCGGGCTCCTAAAGCCAAAAAATAAAATCAGCAAATCAGACAGGCCCTTGGGATGGCTCCGCCATCCCAAGGGTTTTGTCTTTTCCGGGCGGCCGGAGCGGACCTCGCTCCTCTGCCAGAGCCAGCGAAACGGACAAATCGGGTTGGCCTGAGCCGGAGATGACCCAACAAAAACGCGCATTTTCGAAGGCCAAAAGGGGCGCATTTGGATGGCATTTTTGACATAAAATATCCGGTCCACTTCACTCTTAAAAGGAGTGAAAATACGTCTGGGCCGTCGGTTCAAAAAAAAGTGCATCCTGCTGCATATTTTTCGTGACACAAAAACGCGTCCTGCTAATAATCGCCACCAATCGACCAATCGTGTTTTTGCCTGAGCATTTGAAAATTGGAATCAGGCCCCGACAAGAACCCGAGTTCGCCAACCACAAAAAGAAAGAAAAACGATCATGAAAGCTCAAACTAACCTGACCCTTGCGAAGCTTCGCAAACTTCTCCTCGTCACCGCCTTGGTGATCTGCCCCTTCCTCGCGCTCCAGAGTGGCAATGCGCAATCCACGGCCAACGCCACGCTGACCTCGGGCGGCCTGAACAGCATTAACATTACCAGCAGCCAGACCTTCACCCTCAACCTGGCGGTATCGATCAATTTCCCTTCGAGCGGATTCACCGTTTTCTTCCAGAGCAATAACGGTTCCGGGCTCTTCCAACTCATTTCCCGAGTCAACACCAGCCCCTACCCTGATCCGACGACCAGTGACGCGACGGCTTTCGGCGGGACGGCTGGCCGTTTGATGCCCTCGAATATGTTCGATCTCGGATACACCAACAACGGTGCTGACGTGACTCCTATTCCGCCAAGTGGCACCTATCAGTTGCTCAGCCTACAGGTGAACGCGTTGAACGCTCCCGCAGGCACCTACACCATCTTCCTGGACAGCCGGAGCGAGATGACTGACCGGTCGAATGGTTTTCAAGATGTCTTCATCGGCGGACCAAACGGTCCTCAGTTCACCGTCAACGTGATTCCTGAGCCGAGCACGGTCGGTCTCGCCATCCTCGGTGGCGGTGCGCTTCTCATCGCCGTCTGGCGCAAGCAGCGCAGCGTCCGCGCCTAAGCGGAGGCTCGCGGCAGGGTTTCGTCGGCGCACCGAATCTCCTGTTAAAGTAATTTGGTCGAAGGTGTGCCAACCGGGGGAGAGAACGAGTCCCTCAGTTAAGCGTAGAGTGTCCCTGTTTGGTTGGCCGAGCGCAGCGTAATTGCTGCGCTCGGCTTTTTTTTGGCAAAGCGGTCTTTCGGAATGCTGACTTGTTAGAGCGTGTCGCAGCTTACGCGGACGCGCTCTGCTTCTCCCGCCTCAGCCGTCGCGCGGGATGAAGGGGCGCTGATGGCACCGCCCGCGAGGTCGAAAAAAGGGAGTGAGAGCACGCTCAGCACGCTTCGACTCTCTGATGCCAAAGAAGAAGGCGAATCCGCCAGAACTGCGAGACCTTTCCGCTGCCTTTCCTTGGGTATGGGCGGAATAAGGCCGCGCCCGAGGCAGTTATCGATGAAACAAGGGACAAACTCCCGACTGGCGCGACGACCTGACCCCCTTTGATTCGCGGGTGAAGTGTGACGCGGAGTTCGGGAGGTCTGGAGATGCGCTCGGCCTTGATGACCGAGGAGGCGGAGTCGGTGAAAGCGTCGTGGAGGAAACGTAACGCGCCTGAAAGCGCGCCCAGCGGAGAGGATCTGGGCGAAGCAAAGCAGCCTGCATCGTTGATCACGACGAGGGCAAGACTCCCGGCCCGCGCCGGCGACCCGGTTCCGGCGGTTGCCGGTGACACGGTGGCTGGGGATGCACGATCCGGCCGTGCTGGTTGTTATCGAAGTTGGAGCAGCGCGCCCGGACGCCTGCGCTCTAGCGCACCATCGGGGCGGCGGGGTCCCAAGCAGAGGCTCTGCAGAATCCATATCGGCGCACGATATGACTGACAGCCTTCTTGGAAAGAGCGCTGTCGGGCGCGATCTGGTAACCGTGAAAACGCATCTGCGGAAACGCCAGGAGGACGGCGACCTGCGCATCGGCCGTCCGGTGGGGCTGCGCCAAGATCTAGAAGAACGACCCCGTCCGGCCGATGGTGCCTGGGCACGGGAGCGCCCCATCCACCTGCCCACGAGCGCGCGCTCACGTTGGAGGAACTGGGCCGTGGCCGCTTCCGAGTCAGCCCATCCTGGCGGACTGCCGCCACCAGTGGGTGCTCGAACCTTGGCTGCTCGACGGCGCCCGGCACCCGTCGTGCGTTTATCATGGATATTCATGACCGCTTCCGCCTCGCCGGCGGCGAGACCAATCGCCATCTGCTGCCGACCAGAAGCAGGGGTGATCACGCTTCTGTACCTATTCCCAGTGGTTTCGAAAACGCGGGAGGCCCGCTTCTGTTTGGGAGAAGACTTCGCCTTTTGGGTGAGTCCTGAGTTTGCGTGTCTTCACAAACCCGCTCTCTCAGTTCCTTCTTCTCATCTTCCGTGCTCCCGGCCTCCTTCAGCCCGAAAGTGAATCACGCGCTCTAGTCATCCTCTTCCGGCGTTTCGGAGTCTTCGATGACACGCTTCAATGAGTAGGTGCTGAGAAATTCCGGGTCGCGTCCGCGCACGATGAGCAACACTGCGGGTGCGTCCTTCTCCGCTGGCAGCGTCCATTCGTAGTTGAAATTGTTGATCGCGGGAGACCCCGCCTGCCGCGCCGATTTCAGATCTCCCACTTCGGCGTAAGCCACCCGCTTCGCCTCCTTATCCTCGCGCGCCACGGCGGTCACGTAGCGCAAGGTCTCCTTCGCGTCGAAGCCGACCACCAGATGAGAAAAGCGCGGGTCGCGCACTTCCCATACTTCCTGCCGTTTACTCTCATCGCGCACAAATTTTCCGATTTCCTGCAAACGCGCCTTTACCTTGGTTTTCGACGCGCCAACGCTGATGCCCAGAATCTCGCGATTCAGCTTCGGGGGGGGTGCCGCGTTAAGGAACGAAATCGCGAGGACGCACAGCACGGCGAGAAAGATTTTCTTCATATTCAACTGATTCGGATTCAAAGGCAGGAACGCGCCCCTGCGCTCGTCCGCTGAGCCGGGAAAAGGAGAAATCGCGGCGTCTCTTGCTGCGAAGCTGGAGCCTCCGCCGCCGGAAACGGGAATAATGTGCTGCGACCGAGGAAGCACGGCGCTGCCCGGGAGCAGAAGGAATACGCCTCTCGGGAGCTGGGGAGGAACGCCGTTGGGTCGAGTTCCTTTCAATCAGTCTATCGGGTATCGTGAACGACGCTTCGTCGGTTCGTCCAAAACGCGTCGCTCCCATCGACGCGTCTCAACGGCGACAGAGCGCATTCGCTACAAGGGTGAAGACGAGACCTGGCTCTCGCAGCCTGTTTTGCTCTAATGGGGAGATCGGACTTGGGTGAGGCTACGGCTGAGGCTCTTTCCTCTGGAAGAGGTGGCGGCCCCGGGGGGGCCAGTTGCTTGTGACGCGGTGGGAAGAGGTATTTTGGTTCCCTCTCAATACGAGGGGCGAAAAAAGGATGACGACGCTCGCAGTCCGAAGCAATGAACGAAGGCCGAAGTGGCCCTCGCTTCGAACGTCGTCCTGTCTCAGGTGGATCATTGTTCGGGCTTCGTCTTTTCTGGTTTCGGCACTTCATCCTGACACTGAAACTGCAGAGGAACCAGCCGTTCTTTCCTAGGGCGTGTCATGCGTTTGCTGGTGCAACGAGAGCGCCAGCCCCGCACGCGGAGATGAACAGCTGCTAGAGCACTACCGTCCGTCAGCACCTTTGACGCTCTCGGCTTCTTTCACCATTACTTGCGGTGCGTTGGGCAAGGCGGTAGCACAGGCATCCTGCCGGTGGGGACACCGGGCGTCTCGCCCGGTGATTCTCTTTCGTTGCTTTCCTCAAACGCTCTCTCACCGGGCAAGATGCCCGGTGGCCCCACCGGCGGGACGCCGGTGCTACCTCGCGATGATTTGCAGGGCAGTAAACCAAGCGCTTTAGGAGCCGGCCAACCTGGTTTGGCGCCGAGCGCGGGCCAGAAATGCGAAACGGGCTGGCCCTTGGAAGGGCCAGCCCGCTTGCAAAAGAGACTGATTCGCTATCGCTTCTCGCTGCGAGCAGCAACGGCTTTTGTCTCGACCGGAGAACTGGGCACCGAGGTGCCGGAGTTCGATTTGATCTGCGAGACATCGGAACTGTTGATGGAGCCGTTGACGTTCACGTCCGCTCGGAAGTTGGCCGGATCAAACGGCTGACCGGAGATCGCCTTCACTTGGCTGACATCGGTGGAGTTGGTCGAGCGGTTCCCGCTCACGTCTCCATTCAAGATCGCCACGCGTCCACGCACGTCGGTCTCGTTAGCCCCTGCGCTGTCTTGCACGCCGTCCAGGCGGACGGTGACATTCTGCGCGTTCGCCACGCCGGTCAGGTTGACCGTGTATTGATTCGGGTTCGGTCCGACGCCTTCGCTTCCTTTGGTCGCCATGCCTTCGGCGACAGTGGACGAGGTCACCGTGGTCAGATTCCTCTGGAAGGTGAAGATGACCTTGTGGCTGTTTGATCCGTCATTTCGGCATTCCACGGCCGTGGTGCCGCCATTCGAGGTCAGATCAATATCGAAGTCGCCTTGACCCGTGTGGGTTTTCCGCGAAACGACACCGGTCAGGGTGGTGCCGACCTCAATGACCGAGCTGGCGGAATCGCTCATCGCGCCCCGTGAATCGGTCACCATTACACTCGCCTGGTAGTTTCCGCTGTCGGCGTAGGTGTGCGAGATGGTCGGGCTGGCCTGAGTCACCTGCGGCGAACCGTCGCCGAAATTAAAGGTGTAGGAAACGATGGTGTCCCCAGCATCTGGATCGAAGGACCCGGATGCGTTGAAGTTCACCGTCACCGGCGCTACCCCACTCGTCGGGCTCGCATTGAGGACCGCGACAGGAGCCGCGTTCGGCGCACAAGAAGCGTTCCCCACGACGGTGTAGCTGCCGGTCGGACCGAGGTCTTGCGGCATATTATCCGGTGTCACTGATAAAACATCGCTGCCGAAACGGACGCGGACGAGGAATCCGGTCAGGTTTTCGCCGACGGCGGGATTCCCGATTTTGTCCCGGGAAATCACGATCCGGATATTCCCATCCGGGGTAAAGGTGCTTTCCGCATCCGCATTCCCGAGCCGGGTGTTAGGCGCGCCGTAAATGCCGCCGGTCCCGCCGGTCGGATTGAAGGTGCCGTATTTAAACACGGGAGCGGCCGGGCTTCCTCCATCTGAGGGATAGGTGCTCATATCCACGAAGTAGCCGTTGCCGTTGACAGTAAACTGGATCGGGTAACGCGTGTCCGGCGGGACGACGGTCAGATCTTCGACCTTCAGGGTGAAGACCAGTTTGTCGGGAATGAAGCCGAAGGGCTCCGCAATCGACAGACTGCGCAAATCAAAGCCAGGATTGGCGGATTGGCCGATGGGCGTGATGATGTCGCCCGCTTGGTCGGTCAGGATTTGAATACCGGGCACCGTGCAAGGCGATGGCGGAGCTACGAGAGCACCGACGTTGAAGTCGCCGCAATTGGTCCCCTCACCGACGCTGTTCAGCGCGGTGACCTTGTAGAAATACTCCGCCGTGGTGTCGGTCGCTGTGGTGTCATCGTAAGAGGTGCGAGTGGCTCCGGTGGTGGGAGTGCCGCCGAGACGCGCGTAGGTGCCTCCGGCACCCGTCTTGCGGAAGACGTTGTAGCCAGTGATGGCCGCGCCGCCGTTGTCCGGGGTCGCCCATTCGACGTGCACCGTGGTGGCATTGGTGCGTGCCACGGTGGTGACAAGCGGTGCCGCGGGGACAATCGCGTTATTGTCTTCTTGCGGACTTGAGGCGGTGAGGAGCATGCGTCGGCCGCCGGACTGGCGGGCGATGGTCGCCTTCTCAGAACGGGAGTCCGCACCAGTCGGGCTGGTGCAGCCGATGCAACCATCGGCATACGACATGATGATGCGACCTTCCTGGTCGATCTCCATGTCGTTAAAGTCGAGCAGATTACGATCGCCGCCGCAGGTGGTGCCACCGGCGCAGATCGAGCCGCGCTGGACGGGGTCGTTCTCGGGGGTCACACGAACGGTCGCCCAAGTATTTCCGCCATCAAAAGTCGAGGCGGCGTAAATGTGCCAGACGCCGGTGAAGACGCCGGTTGCCTGGAAGTTTCCAGGCGTATCCGTGGCGAGATACATGACCGTGGCGCGTCCCTCATCGCCGCCGACGGCCGTCGGGAAGACGGAGTTGCGGAGACTAAAGGGGATGCCGACGTCTTGCGGCGTCGACCAGGTCACGCCCTTGTCGGCCGAGAAGGCCACTGTCGGGCGGCCCGTGCCATCCGCCATGGCGACATAAATTTTTCCGGCTTTGTCGATGCCCACGGAAGGATCGCTCGGCCCGGAAACACTACCGGGAATAGGGCGAATCGCGAAGTTGACGCCGTTATTTTCGGAAACGACGACCGCTTGCTGTCCACCGCAGCCTTTGTTCGGCACATAGACCGTGCCAAGGTGGCCGTTGGTCTCCGTAAGGGGACTGCGCGGGGTGACTTTGACGTGACCATGGAGGCCGCCGCACTGGGTGAGGTTATACATCGGGACGGCCGGACCGAAGGTGACGCCGCCATCATCACTGCGACCCAATTGCGCGACCGCGATGTCTTGCGAGGCGTAGTAGGACGCGTTCGGATAGAGCGGATGAACGGGCTCGAGAGTGGGGCTGTAGGGGCCGCCGCCAATGGTCTGGTGATCCACGCCTGGATTGATCGGCGAGCCTTGGGACGGGAGGTAGGTTTCGCCATCATCGTCGGTGAGGGCGAGGAAACTAGTTTTCGGCCCGAGCTGCGAAACGAAGATTCGTCCTGTCTGCATGTCGCCGAAGAGGATAGGGTCGAGCGTGGTGACGGAAGTCTGGGGTGCGCTCTTATCTTCCCAGAGCGGTATGATTAGCGCTGGGTTGACGGTGTTATCGTCGGCGAATCCGGGGGAGGAAGCGGGCGACGAGCAATCGTTCCACGTCACGCGCAACGTTTCGAGACCGGCGATATACATGGTGCGGCCGCCGGGTTGTCCCATCCGAGCCAGGCCGGTCGCGAGGGTGGGCTCGCCGGAATTGTTGCCCATGCTCGGAGGCGCGGGGAAATTATGGAAACGGGGAGTGCCTGGGCTGGGAGGAGCTGGGGGAGGATTGGACGGCTTGAGGCGCAATTCGATCCGAGTGGTGGTGGTGCCTCCGGCCACGGCGAAGGGCACGATGCGCACAGTATATTGACCAGCGACGGCGTCGACCACGATGACCTCGGGGTTGGACGAACTCGCGGAATCGCGAATATCCGTTGTGCCCGGGGGAAGACCCGAACGCAGATAGACATCGTAGTCCTCTCCCGGATTTGGCCAGGAGGTCGTGATGACCATGTTGTGGGTCGTCGCGAAGCTCGCCGGGACATTCACGGTCAGGCCGTAATCATCACATGGGAGGGTGACGCAATCCAGCTCAGCCGTGGCAGTGGGGTTGGAAACAAGGAAAGGGCCCGAGGTGTAGGTAATCGGGCCGCTTGTGTCAGTGAGCGTGCCGGAGGGCGGGGTGGCGGCAAAGCTCAAGAAAGCGAAGCAGCCGGCGGCCAGGATGAGCGAAGAGGCGAGAGCCGTTCGCAGGAGGGGGAAACGGCGGAAAAGGGTGGTCTCGGTAAGCATTTTTTGTGGGTGGGTTCGGGTTGGGCAGCGTGCTGGCGACGAAGTCAGCGCACGGGTAGGGGTTGGTGAGTTCTTATCGCGATGAAGGTAGAAGTCCGGCGCGCTTGGGTCAAGCGCATTTTTGCAAAACTCCGGACCCTCTGGGGTTGAGTCGCCGGATCGGAGCAGACAAGAGTGATTCGGATGGCAGCCCTCTTTGGATGCCTGTTCGTGGTCTGCCGCTGCGGGAATCTGGTGTTCGTTTCGCTCCGGCGGCGCTAATGTGGCGCTATGCGAGCGATTATTCTTCTTTCTGGCGTCACCTTGGCTGCTGCCAGTTGTTCGAAACCCCCACCTCCGGTTTTAGCCTCGGACTCCGCGTCGGCCACTTCGCCCGCGCCGGTAACTGCACCGGATCGGCCGATCGATCCCTGCTCACTTCTTTCGAATGAAGAGATGCAGTCCGTCATGGGCGAAACCGTCAGAGAGGCAAAGACGGAACGTCAGACTGCGGAAGGTTTTGTGATCTCTCATTGCTACTTTTCATTTCCCACAGCATCCAATTCAATCATCTTGCGCCTCATCCAGGCAGGGAGCGGGGAGGACCGTCGCAGCCCTCGCCAAGTCTGGCAGGAGACATTCGCGCGGGATCTGG
>JBBSLZ010000134.1:0-8534 GCA_038233435.1 Chthoniobacterales bacterium | reverse complement strand
TCGGACTGGGATTCGGATCGCTCTGCATGTGGGCGAGATCGAACCAGTGATAGAAGTGCGTCCAGAGCGCCATCGGCGCCCGGTGCTGCGCCATCTGGAAGAAGTTCTGCTCGTCCGGCGGAACGAAGTGCCCGATTTTCGCCAGCAACGCCGGCTCCATGTAATCACGCACCGTCAGAATTTCCTGGTCGCGCAAAAAAGAAACATACTTGTGCACCGCGGCCTTCGCCTTCGCATCATACTCGGCCGCATCGCGCGCGCCTTCGAGCGGGGGCAGCGCGCGATGATGCTGCTCCTCCAGGCGCAAAGCCGAGTGCGAGCGGCCGAGTTCGCGCTTCAGAATCGCCACCTCACCCTCCCACGTCAGGGGCGAGAGCTGTACGTTGCGCAAATACCCATTGTAATTCTCGATCCCGACCCCAGACGGCCCGGTCTTCTTTGCCCTCTGCGATTCCAGCCAGACGATGAAGTCACGGGTTGCATTGGCTGCATCCGTCACCGCCTGCCGCAGCTCCGCGCTCGACGTCGCCGTCTTTTCCGCCAATTCCTCCAGTCCCTTCGCCTGTCCGTCCCAGCTGATGATTCCCGAGGTCCAAAGATCCCGTGCGTTGCCGGTTAAGTTCCCGCGCGCCTGCTGTAAGAGCGGCGGGATGCTGCGCAACTCCTCGGTCAGCTTCGTTTCGGCCGCGGTGTCGAGCGGGAAATGATATTGCCAAAGCTCGATCGGCAGGTGATGCACCGGGCCTTCATGCGCAGGGGTATCGCTTTGCTCCGTCCAAAGCGAAATGTAGAAGGCCGGGTCGCGTTGCCACGGGCGCAGGACGCGCAGGTCGAAATCGAGCCCATTCATTTCCGCGCGCACAAGGTTGTAATCCACCTGCTGCGCGATCGACCACTCGTGCCGGTCGATCGCCGCCAATCGCGCCTGCCATTTCTTCAACCCCGTCGCCTTCGCCGCCATCGCCGCCGGTGTGTAATCGGGGGCGCCTTCGCGCAAACCCGAGGACTCAAACGCGCGCCATTCCGGGAAGAGCGCGATCAGCTTGCCATATTGCTCGTCCGGCGTCGCGGCATTCCCAGCCGCCGACAGCACGGTCAACATCAAGACGAACAGGAACGAACGGAGCGCCTTCATCACACCAGCGAAACAGGACGCACCCACGTCGCCAAGCCATTTTTAGGAGAGAGACGTCGCGCGGTGACAGCACCGTCTACGCCGTCGCGCTGCCGGCGCCGTCGCCGAAAGTGATTCCCTGCGCGAGCGGCAGCTCGGTCGAGAAGTTGATCGTGTTCGTCTGGCGACGCATGTAGGCCTTCCACGAATCGCTCCCGCTCTCGCGTCCGCCGCCGGTCTGCTTTTCGCCCCCAAACGCGCCGCCAATTTCTGCGCCGCTCGTACCCGCGTTCACGTTCGCGATGCCGCAATCGCTGCCGACCGCGCTGACAAACTTCTCGGCTTCACGCATGTCGTTCGTAAAGATGGCCGAGCTCAAGCCCTGCGGCACATCGTTGTGGATCGCCAGCGCTTCATCGAAATCGCCGTAGGTCATCAGATAAAGCAGCGGGCCGAAGGTCTCGTGCTTCACCACATCGTACTCATGCTTCGCGGTCGCGAGGCAAGGCGTCATATAACAGCCGCCGGGAAACTCGGAACCGTTCAGCTTCTCGCCGCCGTGGAGAACTTCTCCGCCTTCACTCTTCACCTTCGCGATCGATTGCAGAACGTTCTCGACCGAGGGCGGATCAATCAGCGGCCCCATCAGCGTATTGCGCTCGAGCGGATCCCCGATCCGCACACTCTGGTAGGCGCTCAGCAGTTGCTCGCGCAGTTTGTCCGCGATTGATTCGTGCGCGATCACGCGCCGCGTGGAAGTGCAACGCTGCCCCGCCGTCCCGACCGCGCCAAAGAAGATCGCCCGCGCCGCCATCTCGAGGTCGGCTGTCCTGGAGACGATGAGCGCGTTATTCCCGCCCAATTCGAGCAGGCTCCGGCCCAACCGGCCGCTCACCGTTTTGCCGACATCGAATCCCATCCGCGTCGATCCCGTCGCCGACACCAGCGGCACCCGCGGATCCGCCGCCATTTTCTGCCCCAAGACAGGCCCATCGCCGACCACGAGCGAGAAGATCGCCGGGTCCACGCCCGTATCGCGGCAGACGCGCTCCGCGATCTTGATCACCGCGATCGCCGTCAACGGCGTTTTCTCCGACGGCTTCCAAATCGTCGCGTCGCCACAAACCGCCGCCAGAGCCGCGTTCCAGGACCAGACCGCGACCGGAAAATTAAAGGCCGAGATGATCCCGATCACACCCAGTGGATGCCACTGCTCCATCAGGCGATGGCTGGCGCGCTCCGATTGAATCGTTAGACCGTAAAGCATCCGCGATTGCCCGACCGCGAAATCGCAGATGTCGATCATCTCCTGCACTTCGCCTTCGCCTTCCGCCACGATCTTGCCCATCTCCATGGTGACCAGCTTGCCGAGATCCGCCTTCGCTTCGCGGAGGGCATTGCCGAGCTGCCGCACCGTCTCGCCGCGCACGGGCGCTGGGGTCTTGCGCCATTTCAGAAAGGCCGCGTGCGCTCGCGTCACCGCGCGATCGTAATCTGCTTCCGTGGCCGTTTTGACCCGCGCGAGAAGTTTGCCATCGATCGGTGAGAACTTCTCCAGCACCGCGCCGCCGCCGTGCCATTCGCCGTCAAAAGCGCCCGCGTTTTCATCGGCCAGGCCGAGCTTTTTTAGGGTGTCATGCATAATGGTGGTGCAAGTTTTCCAACCTGCAGTCTAACGAGCGTGCAAGTTGGAAACTTGCACTACGACTAATCAGCTCCGCAGGCTGCGGCACTGCTGACGCAGAATTTCCATCGCCTCATCCGCCACTTCGGGCGTGAGATCCAGCGCGGGCCGGAAACGGATCGCCCGGTCGCCCGATTTGAGAGTGAACAGGCCCGCTTCGTAGAGCGATTTCCAGAGCGCATCGCGCGTCGCCGCATCCGGTAAATCAAACGCTATAAACAAGCCGCGCCCGCGCACCGCCGTAATCATCGGACACTCGACCGCGATCTCACGGAGCGAGTCTACAATTTGCGCCCCGACCTTGGCGGCGTTCTCGATCAGCTTCTCCTCCTCTATGATCTGGAGGAAATGCTTCGAGCGCACCATGTCGGTAAAGTTGCCGCCCCAAGTGGAATTCAAACGGCTCGGCACGCGGAAGGCGTTGTCCTTCACTTCATCCAGTCGCGGGCCCGCGATCACGCCGCAGACTTGAATCTTTTTCCCGAACGCCACCAGATCCGGCATCACGCCGAAGTGCTCGCAGCACCAGTTCCGGCCGGTCGTCCCGCCGCCGCATTGCACTTCGTCAAAAATCAGCAGCATCTCGTTCTCGTCGCAGATCCGGCGGAGGGTCTGGAACCACTCCGTCCGGAAATGATTGTCACCGCCCTCCCCCTGAATCGGCTCGAGGATAATCGCGGCAATGTCAGCACCGCGCTCGGCCACGAACTTCATGATCTCCTCTTCGGATTTCTTCTCCCGCGCGATCACATCCGCCTCGCGTTCGTCTTCCGGGAGCGAAAAATTGATAAACGGCGTTGAAACACGCGGCCAATCGAACTTCGCATACAGCGCCACCTTCTTCGGATCGGTGTTCGTCACGCTCATGGTGTAGCCGCTGCGCCCGTGGAACGCGTGGCGGAAATGCAGGATCTGCGTCCCGCGTTCGCCGCGCCCGGCCGCCATGTTTTTCTGCACCTTCCAATCCATCGCGGCCTTCAGACAATTTTCCACCGCCAGCGCGCCGCCCTCGATGAAGAGATAGCGGCTGAGCGGCGGCAACGGTGCCACGCGCGTAAAGGTCTCCACAAAATCCGCGTAGGCCTGCGAATAAACGTCCGAGTTCGCGATCTTGATCGTTGCCGCCTGCAAGAGTTCCGCCTGCACCTCTGGCTTCTCGAAGTGGGGATGATTAAACCCCACCGGCACCGAGCCAAAGAAGCCGTAAAAGTCGATCAGCCGGCGTCCGCTAGGCGCGTCGTACATGTAGGAGCCGCGGCTCTTTTCGAGATCGAAAACGATCTTGAAGCCATCCAGCAGGATGTGCTCCTCGAGCGTCTTGAGCGGGTCTCCGGCGTGGGGTTTTTGTTTCGGGTTCTGGGGTTTGCTCGACGAAGGCTGGCTCCGCACGGAAGGGCGGGCCGACTCCGTGAGCACGGGCGGCATACTCATCCGCTGACCGTAGCGGGGGCGCTCCGGTTGGTCAACCGGACCGGAGCACGGCCGTCCCGGCTGTGCGGATGGCAAGCGTCTACACGATCCCTGTCCGCAGCTCCTCGTGCTTCCCGCCTAACAATTCCTGCACCAGCGCATACCCGCGCGCGTCGGCATTCTTCGAGGTGCCGGCGAAATGCGCGTCGATGCGCGACTTCGCCGAAGCACAGAAGTAATTCGCCACCGCCAGGATTTCGTCCGCCGGTTTGCCACTATTGATTAAATGCTGCGCATAGGAGCAGGCCGCATTCATCGCAAAAATCTCCGTCGCCACGCCGACATAGCGTGAAAGCAAAAGCTGCTCGCGATCCAGCTTCGGCCCGAAACGCATCATGGAATGGAACAATCCGCGAGCCAGTTTCTTGCTCGTCTTCGCGCCGTATTGCACATGCGGACGCAAGCTCTCGTGCAGCTTGCTCAGATCGCCCGCCTTCGCTTTTCCGTACTGCCGCGGATACCAACGCGAGTAGAACGAGCCCGAGCCAAACATCGACTTGATCCGCGTCATCATCGGCAGCGTGGTGTTAAAGATCGCGCCGCCCACTTTCAGGTGCGGATCGAGCGCTTCACGCGCAATGAAGAGTCGCATGATTTCACTCGAGCCTTCGAAGATGGTGTTGATCCGGCAATCCCGCAGGAAACGCTCCACCGCCGTCGGCTCATCGCCGCGTTCGCGGAGCGATTGCTCGGTCTCGTAACCGCGCCCGCCGCGCACCTGCATGGCGTCGTCCGCGATCTTCCAGGTCATCTCCGTCGCCCACATCTTGCACATCGCGGTTTCGATCCGGAGATCGCCCGCCTTTTTGTCCACCATCGCCGAGGTCAAAAACGTGATCGCCTCCATCGCGAAAGTGTTTCCCGCCATCTCCGCGATTTTCCCCGCGATCGCGTAATGTTGCCCGATCGGGCAACCCCATTGCACCCGCTCGCTCGCCCACTTGCGAGAGATTTCGAGGAGACGTTTGCACAAGCCGACGCACGCTGCCGGAATCGTCAGGCGTCCGGTGTTCAGAGTCGTTAGGGCTACCTTCAAGCCCTTCCCCTCGCCCGCGATCACGTTCTCCTTCGGCACCCGCACATCCTTGAACGTGACCACGCCATTGTAGAGCGCGCGCAAGCCCATGAAGCGGCAGCGATGCGGCATGTCGAGCCCCGGCGTGTCCACATCCACGATGAAGGCTGTGATTTGTTTGCGCTCCTTACCCTTGACCATCTTTGGCGCGGTCTTCGCCATCACCACGAGCACGCCCGCCTTGAGGCCATTCGTGCACCACAGCTTCTCGCCGTTCATGATGTAAGCCGAGCCATCCTCCGTGAGATCGGCGCGCAAGCTCATGTTCGCCGGATCGGAGCCCGCGTTCATTTCGGTCAGTGCAAATGCGGAGATTTCGTGACGCGCGACCCGCGGAAGATATTTCGCCTTTTGTTCCTCCGTCCCGAAAATCAGCAGCGGCTGCGGCACGCCGATCGATTGATGCGCGGACACGAGCGCGGTCAGATTCGCGTCCCAGCTTCCGAGCAACATGGCCGCGCGACCGTAATTGACCTGCGACAAACCGAGCCCGCCGTACTGTTTCGGAATCTTGACCGCAAACGCGCCCATCGCGAAGAGATCGTCGATATTCTTCTGCGGAATTTCGCCGCTCCGATCGATCTCGTCCGCATCCACATTCGCGTGCAGATATTCCTTCAACTCCGCCAGAAACGGTTCGCCGGACGCGCGATCCTCCGCGCTTTGCTCCGGCCAGGGGAAAATGCGATCGAAGGCAAACTTCCCGACGAAAAGATTGCTCGCGAAACTGCCGCGTTCGTCGAGCGGATCGCGCGAACTTTCCGCCAGCTCGAGCGCGGCCGCTTTGCCGGCCGACATTTTCGAAGTGTCGATGACCGAGGCGGCTTCCTTTGGCACGGGCTTCAAACTGGTTTCTTCGCTGATCTGTTTATCGGGAGCTTCGAGTGAGGATTTCATAAAAGTGGCGCAAGCCTCTGGCTTGCGAGTTTCAACAGAACGCAAGCGGGACGCATGCGCTACTCTCCGTTCGCATAAAACTTCGTCCCGTCCTGCGCGTGCTTCCGCAACAAATCGCACGGCGCAAACTTGTCGCCTGCCCGGGAATGTAGCCCATCCATCTCGGTCACGAGCTTTTTCGCGCCCACAAAATCCGCGTAGCGCAGCGGACCACCCCGCGTACCTGGGAAGCCAGTCCCCATCATCATCCCGAAATCCGCATCCTCCGGCGAACCGATCACCTTCTCCTCCAAGCAACGCGCCGCCTCGTTCACCATCAGGAAAACGAGCCGATCGCAGAGATTTTCCGCCGCGAAATTTTCACCGTTCGACTGCCGCCATTCCTCGAGCGCGCCGTTGTCGGTCTGCTGTTTGCCCTCGTATTTGTAAAAGCCGCCGCCCGATTTCCGCCCCAGCATTTTCGCCGCCAGCATCTTGCGCAAAATCTCCGGCGCACGATCCCGGCGCCCGTACGGCTTCTCCAGCGTGTCCGCGATGTCGACCGTGATATCGATCCCGATCTCGTCGATCAAACGCAGCGGCCCCATCGGCATCCCCCACGCCAGCAACGCGTCGTCGATCTCCTTCGCGCTCAGGCCCTTTTCGTAAAGCTCCGCCGCGTCGAGCAAATACGGAAAGAGGACGCGATTGACGAGAAATCCCGGGCTGTCCTGCACCACCACCGGCAGCTTCGCGATCTGTCGGGTAAAGGCGAGCGCCCGCTCCACCGTCTCCGGCGCGGTCTCTTTCCCGACCACCACTTCGACTAGCTTCATCCGGCTGACTGGGTTGAAAAAATGCAGCCCGATCACGCGGCCAGCCTGTTCGGTAGTGGCGCCGAGTTCCGTGATCGAAAGCGCGGACGTGTTCGTTGCCAAGATGGCCTTCTCCGGCGTCTTGCTCGCCAAATCGGCGAAGATCTGCTTCTTGATCTCCATTTTCTCCGACGCCGCCTCGACCACGATCTGAACATCCCGCATTTCGCCCGGTGCAGTGGAAGCGACGACGCGAGCGCGTCCTTCCTTCGCTTTCTCCTCGCTCATGATCCCCCGCTTGACCGCGTCGCCGTAAGTTTTCTCGATCGTGGTCAGACCGCGATCGAGCTGCTCCTGATTCACATCGCGCAAAATCACCGATACTCCGCGCGAGCTAAGCCATTGCGCGATGCCCGAGCCCATCACGCCGGAGCCGACCACCGCGGCGTGCGCGATCTTTTCCGCGGGCGCTTTCGAAGCGCCTTTACGGTATTTGTCGCCCAGGAAAAAATTGCGGATCAAGTTCTGCGTCGCCTCCGTTTCCCCGAGCTCGACGATGGCGTCGACCTCCATGCGGAGACACTCATCGACCGATTTGTCAGCCGCCTTGATGATCTCCAGCGCGCGCGCCGGCGCCGCATTGGAGCCGGCCCGCCCCCGGGCCGAAGGATCAGCTTCGCTTTTAGAAACTTCGGCGCGAGGGCGCGCCGGCTCCAAAATCTTCCTGCGCGCAGCTTCCAGCAGTTGATCGCGCGGGACCACTTCGTCCACCAAGCCGAGCTTCAACGCCTCGGCCGCCGGATAAAGCTTCCCTTTCAGAATTACTTCCGATGCCGCTTCCACGCCGATCAAACGCGGCAACCTCGTCGCCCCACCCCACGCCGGCACCAACCCAAGCGTCGTCTCCGGCAAACCAATCCGCGTCGCCGGTTCGTTACTCGCCACCCGATGATCGCACGCCAGCGTCACCTCATATCCGCCGCCCGCACACGCACCGTGAATCGCTGCCACCGTCGGCACCTTGAGCGCCGCCAGCCGGTTAAAAACCTTCTGTCCATCCGCGATGAAGTCGCGCAATTCCCCCGATTGCGCCTGCCGCAGCAGAGTCTGCAAGTCCGCCCCTGCGATGAAGATCGACTTCTTCGCCGAGATCACGATGACGCCTTTGATTGCGGGATCGTTCTCGATCGCATCCAGCTGCTCGCGCAAGCTCTCCATCGTCGCCGAGTCGAAAATATTCGCGCCCGAGTCCGGCCGATCGAAGATCAGCTGACAAATACCATCAGCGTCGGTTTCATGGCGGATTGAGGAAGTGTTTTGGGCCCCGGGCATGCGGTTCATATTGGCGAGATTCGCGCAAAATCCAAGTAAGAGAGACAGCGAACCTTCGGCAGCACCGAGCGCTTCGCCCACCTGAGCGCGCTTGACCCGATCCTTTCCAGGCGCCTACGGCAATTGCCTGCCGGACTGCGCCTTCACCTGACCCACGTCCGAAGAGGT
>JBBSLZ010000133.1:0-8568 GCA_038233435.1 Chthoniobacterales bacterium | reverse complement strand
GTGATCGTGAACGCGAACAACCCGATCAAGGCGCTGACCAAAAAGCAGGTCGAACAAATCTTCACCGGCGAAGTGACCGACTGGAGCGCAGTCGGCGGCAGCGGCGGCAAGATTTCCATCTACACCCGTAACACTTCCTCTGGCACCTACTCGGACTTCAAGGAGCTGGCGATGAAGAAGCGCGACTACGCCGGCAGCTCGCAGAAGATGGCGGGGAACGAGCAGATCGCTTCCGAAGTAGGCAAAAACCCGAACGGCATCGGCTACGTCGGTCTCGCCTATGACAAGGCACCCGGCGTGAAAGCGATGGGAATCGACGGCGTCGTGCCCTCCGTGGCCACCGTGCAGGGCAAGAGCTATCCGTATGCACGTCCCACGTTCTACTACACCAACGGCGAACCCGCCGGCGTCGCGAAGCAGTTCCTCGATTACACGATCAGCCCGGCCGGGCAGAAGATCGTGGGCGGGGTAGGCTTTGTGCCAATCAAGTAATCTCCAGCGGACAGTTAGGTTAAATGGAAGGCCCGCCGGTGCATCCGGCGGGTCTTTCTGTAACCACTCCTTGGGGCGGAAAGTTCGCGATGGCAGAATGCCATCGCTCCCGCAGTCGCGGGACTGCAAGCGTGCGCTCCCCAGAGAAGCGAAATCAGCCGTCGACTAAACTCGTGGGCGGTCGCTCAGCGCTCTGTTTTGCGCCACACAAACGTCACAAAACTACCTTCGTTCTCTGGACGCTGGGCTGGTAATTTCGGAGCGTCGCAATGGAAACAATCGCCGAACCGCCTCGCTTCAAGAAAGTCCGCGTCGTCCGCGCGCCGACGCCGCGCCGCGTGCGGACGGCTTGGGTGTCCGATCTCCACCTCGGCACGCGGGCCAGCAACGCGGGCGCGTTCCTGGATTTCCTGCGGAATCACGAGATCGAGACGCTCTATATCGTGGGCGATTTGATCGATGTCTGGCAGCTCCGCCGCGGCATTCATTGGCCGCAGGAACACAACGATGTCATCCAGAAAATCCTCCGCGCCGCGCGGAAAGGGACGCGCGTGATTTACATCCCGGGGAATCACGATGAGTTCGTGGAACGCTTCTGCGGCAGCTACGGCGAAATCTCGATCCAGAAGAACGCCATCCATGTGACGGCGGACGGTCGGCGCATCTTTGTCATGCATGGGCATGAGTTGGATATGGTGGTTCAAAACGCGCGCTGGCTCGCGTTTGCCGGTGATCTTGGTTACCAATTTTTGCTCTCGCTCAATCCCGCGATCAATTTCTTCCGGCGCCACTTTGGCCTCGGTTATTGGTCGCTCAGCGCCTACGCTAAGAAACGGGTCAAGGATGCGGTCAGCTTTGTGGGTGAATTTGAGAAAGCGATCGTGCGCTATGCAGAGCGTTATGAAGTGGAAGCCGTGCTCTGCGGTCACATTCACAGCGCAGCGGTGCGGCAATTCGGCGAGGTGACCTACTACAACTGCGGCGATTGGGTGGAGACCTGCTCGGCCATCGTGGAGACGCACGAGGGCGCGATGGAGTTGCTCAACTTCAATCCATTTGTGGAGCGACCGCGCCTGGAGCTGGCGCGCGAACTTTCCACCCTCGTCTTATGACCAAGCCGGAAAAAATGGACCCCGCCGTCTCACTGGGACCTCGCCCGCCCGTTATCTCGAATCGGAGCTGCTTAAACTGCGCGCCGAGCTGCGTCAGACGATCCAATCCTACGGCGCGCACCTGGAAATTCAGCTCGGCCATCCCGATCGTGTAGACCAGCAGCGGGGCGACGCTCCAGGGCAGGCGCGCCGGTTGCCAGGCGTGAAAGCCAATGTTGAGGACGGCGATGATCATGCCTGCGTGCCGAGCCAGACGGTGCGGCGCGGGGAGAGGCGGCCGGCCAGGCGCCCGGAGAGCGCGGCGCCGAGCATCATGCCGGCCGGGATGGGGAGGAAGAGCCAGTAGAATTGCGTCTCGTGCAGATGAAGATGGCGGAGAAGGAAGACCGGCGCGGAGGTAATGTAGAGAAAAATTGGCGGTAAGATTAAAGGCCGCGGCGAAGGCGGCACTGAGGAAACGGACATAGGTGAGAGTACGGCGATAGGAGCGGAGGAGGAAGGTGGGGTGCAAGGGATGCCGGCGGCGATACCTTGCAGCGCGCGAAAGAACCAGAGGGCATGGATAGTGGGCGCGAGCGCGCAAGCGACGGAGGTGAGCGCGATCAGGATGACGCGGCGGCGCCGAGCGCATCGGAGATGGCCGTGCCACAGGCTCATGAGGGCGAAGGGAAGGAGGAAAGCGGTCAGGCTTTGCTGGATCTCGAGCGCGCTGGCGTCGAGCGAGGTTTCCATTTCGCGGAACGAAGGCAGGTAGGTATCGATGGCGAAAGGGTCCACCATGCTGAGCGCCGCGATGAGCCAGGGAAGGGTGCGCGGGACGAGGGGCGGAGCGCGCTTGTCATCCGCCCGAGGGGGCGGTGGAGCGACTGTTTAGTCGCTGCTCACGAGGACGCGGAGGCGCAGGAAAAAAGGCGCGCGCGCTCCGTTTCCGGTGACTGGGAGGAGGCCGCGGTAGCTGGCGGTTTCCAGGTTTGGGCCTGGGCCAGGGACGACGGAGAGGAGCGTGACGGCATTGGCCCAGGTGCCGAGATTGGTCGAGCTCTCGGGGCGATAGATGAGATAGGCCGCGTCGGTGCGGCGACGGAAGGTGATGGTGGGATAACGTTTGAGCGCGCCGCCGTTGCTCGCGTCCGGGAGATCGACCGTCCCGGAGACGGGCAGGATGGCGGGATCGGAGCGGAAGGGATTCCCGTCGAAGACGAACTCGCCGAAGTTTGTCACGCCGTCGCCATCGAGATCGAGTTCGGGCGCGGCATTGGTGCCGTTAAAGCCGGGGAACTGGCTCGCCCAGGTGGCGTTGTAAGGGGTGTCGTCGTGGATGGTGATGGTGGCGGAATTAGCCGGGCCGACGGTGTAAGCGGCGCTGGATTGCACCGTGGCGATGACGGTTTCGTCGAACTCAGTGGGATCATTATCCGCGAGCGGGTGGATGCTGAGGGTGGCGTTGGTGGCGCCGGCGGGGATGACGATGGTGTTGGTGCCGGAGTGACCGCTGAGGGTGTAATCCGCGCCGGTCGCGCCCGGCGGCAAGGCCGTGCCGCCGAGTTGGAATTGCACCGGCAAGCCGCCCGCAGGTGCGGCGAAGGAACTGGTGAAGTTAATGCTGGCGGGCGCGGCGCTGAGTTCGTAGGCATCGGGAACGGCGACGGCGGCGGTGATGGTGGGGACGGCGGAGGCGCTGAGGACGAGGTTATCGATGCGATTATTTCCCATCGTGTTAGTGGCGCCGCTGAGGGTGTAGCGGAGGCGGACGGCGTTGGCGTTGTTCAACGAAGAGACGCCGGTGAAATCGACGCTGGCGGGAACAAAGGTAGTGGAGGTGGGCGCGGTATTGACGCCGGGCAGAGTGGTGAACGGGCCGCCGTTCACGCTCCACGACCAGAGGCCGCTGGTGTAGCTGCCGCTGGTGCCGCGGGTGGAAAAGCCTGCGCTCAAGCCAGAGTAGCTGGTCATCGAGAACGCGATTTCGATAAAGGTGCCGTTGCCAGCGGTGCCGACGAGGGCGAGGGCCTGGCCGGAGACGCCGCCGAAGTTGGTCACGGTGCCGCCCCATCCGCTGGTATTGACGGTGCCGCTGCCGGTGTTCGACGGGATGGAAGTCGGGAACGGGGTAGCGTCAAAATTCCAGGAAGCGATCGTGGCCGGTCCCGCCACCGCCGGCGCGGAGAGCATGACCGAGAGCTGGATGTTCCCGGTGGCGCCGTCGGTGCCATCGACCGCGATCCGGTAGGTGACGCCGGAGGTGGCGGCGAAGGTCAGACTGGCGGTGGGTGACTGGCGGCGGGCCGCGCCAGCGGGGACCACGGGCGTGAGCGCATCGACGCTGCTGCCGGTGTAGACACCGAGGAGCGCGGCGAAGCTGCTTCCATTATTACTGATGATGACGTCGCCAGAGGCTGGCGCGGTCCAGTTCCACCAAACCGATTTGCCGCCCGGATTGCCGCCGTGATCCGGCTCGCCGGTTTCCCTGGTGGCGAGCACGTTGGTGCCGCCGGCGGTCGGGTTGGCTCCGGTCAAGGTGATCGCGTTCGCAAAGTCATCGTTCGGCGGCGCCTGCGGTGTCTGGCTGGCCACGAGCCAAAGCGAGGCGTTGATGATGAGGCGGGCGTCGTCGCCATTCCGATCGTCCCAACCGAAGTAGAGATTGTTCCCGGGCGCGCCGGTGCCGTCGTCGATGGGCGAGCTGTCGCCGGTGGCGACGAATTTCCCCGCGCCGTAGGTCCCGTAGACGACCATGACGTTGTTATTGGCGTGAGTGGCATTGGTCCAAATGGCGGCGCGGACGCTGGGGTTTTGAGCGGGATTGATCGTGATGCTGGCGCCATTCGCGTAAAGGAAACGGGTGACGGTGCCGGCAGGGCCGTGGGTGAGCGGGTTATCGGGCGAGCTATCGGCGGTCTCGTTAGGCGGGGAGATATTATCGGCATTGAAGACGAAGCCGAAGGGGGCGGTTTGGATGCTGTTGGTGGCGAAGAGGTCGTTCCAGATGCGGGGCGAATCCCAGCCGTCGTTATCGCGGTCGGAGTTAATGTGGTCGGCGCACATGAAGAGCCGGCCGCCGACGCGGACGTAGCTGACGATGGCGGTTTTCTCGGCGGCGGAGAAAACGCGGTTCGGCTCGATGACGGCGAAGACGTCGTAACGGGAGAGATCCTGCCCATTCGAGGAGTCGCCGAAAGTGATGGGCGTGCCGAGCGGCAGGGTCTCGACTTGGTGGCCGCGTTTCACCATCTCGATGCCCCAGGCGGAGATGGCGCCGGTCCAGTAGGTCTCGGGGGTGGCGGCGGTGATGTTCGCCTGCGCGGGCGTGGGGATGCGCTGCGGGACGCTATTATCTTCGTCGATAACCCAATCGGCGTTACCGGCGGTCTCGGCGTGGCTGGCATCGAAGAGAAAAGAAGCGGCGTGAAGCTGAGGCCATCCGGGCAGGACCAGCCAGAGCACGAAGAGGAGGAGTTTGCGCGTCACAGAGGAAGGGCGCCGACTCTATCTCCCGCCCTCGCGGTGTCGAACCTTTCCTGAAGTGCGGCCGCGGCGGAGGAAAGCCGCGTGCAAAACTCTCCGGAATTGGCCCGGGAGCAGCTAGGCAGAGAACGATGCGGATCGGATGGAAAACGACGGCTTGGCGCGGCCTGCTTGGCCTGGCCCTGGGGTTGGTGCTTTGGCCTCCTCACCCGGCGGAGGGACGCACACGTCGACATCGCCGGGAGCGCAGCGTCGTGACCACGGCGTTGCAACCTTTTCGGCTGGCGCGCGCGGTCGTCCACGCGGTGGCGGACCCGATTGTCTTCAACGCGCCGCGGTTGGTGACGACGCTGGTAACGGCGCCGGTGCGAGCGGCGCGTTTATCGGAGACGCGCGTCTATCGCGGCATCGCGGTGGAGGAGGACGAGCCGCCCGTGCGCGCCGTGCAGGTGGCATATTTTTCTTCAAACATGAGGCCCTCCTACCCGCCGCCGGCGCCAGCGGGGGAGGCGGATGAGGACGACGAAGTGGAACGGCCGCGTCTGGCCCGGGCGGTCGAGGAGAATGAGGTGGAGAGCGCGGCGCCGAGCGTGCGCGGAGGACGGGCGGTCTTGCGCGGCGGAGTGGCCATCCCGCCCGCGGGCGCTCCCGCGAACGTGCGGAGTGCCATCCAGGCGGTCAATTCGTTGCGCCATAAACCTTACGTTTGGGGTGGCGGGCATGGGTCGTTTTACGATCGCGGATACGATTGCTCGGGGACGGTTTCGTTTGCGCTGCGCGGGGCTGGAGCGCTCTCGGCGCCGTTGCCTTCGAGCGATTTGATGCGCTACGGAGAGCGGGGTCGCGGACGTTGGATCACGATCTATGCGCGGCCGGGGCACACTTTTGCGGTGATCGCGGGTTTGCGACTGGACACGACCGATTTCCGGCGGGGCGGGAATACGGGCCCCCGCTGGCACGAAGAAGCGCGGGATACGCGCGGATACGTGGCGCGGCATCCGGCGGGTTTGTAGAGGATCGCGAAAGACTATCCCGGGGAGCGCGGGCGCCCCGCCCGCTGTGTCACGCGCCCTCGCGGGACACTCCCACGGAGGGCGTCGTGACTCCGCCACCGCTTCATTCTGGCTCCGGTTTTTTCACTTCGCGTGTGTGGGCGAGGGCGCCCGGCCTCCCCGGAAAGGAGCGGCGGCCCTTTGGGTCTCCGCTCCTCGGCGGCGGATGCCGCTTGACGGGGCGGGAGGCTTTCCCCGAGAAAAGTCGGCATGGAAGCGACCCCGCCGCCGATTGTGCCCAGCCCTGCCCCCGCTCCCCGACCCGGCTGGTGGTCGCGGAACTGGAAGTGGTTCGTGCCGGTGGGCTGCCTGACTTTTCTCGGATTGATCGTGGTCTTCGTAGCGCTGCTGGCGGTGGTGATCTTCGGCGCGATGAAATCGAGCGATGTCTACAAGGAGGCGCTACAACGAGCGCAAACGAACCCCGAGGTCGTGGCCGCGCTCGGCGAGCCGATCAGGGATGGATGGTTTGTTTCTGGGAAGACGGAGGTGAGCGGCGGCGGGGGCGAGGCGGATCTGGCTATCCCGGTCTCCGGCCCGAAGGGAAGCGGCACGATCTACGCCGTGGCGGAGAAATCGGCCGGACGTTGGAATTATTCCAAGCTGCAGATAGAAGTGAAAGCGACCGGGCAGCGGATCGATCTACAGGCGGACGTGCCGTCGAACGAATAGGACGCGGGCTCGCCTTTCTAGCGCACGGAAGCGGGTGAGGGATTTTTTTTGAATCCAAAAACACTCGTGGCCGCATCCCACCTTTGACCATGAACACGATTCCGATCCGGCCTTTCGCGGCCATAAAACTCCTCACTTTGGCGGCGCTCGCGCTCGTCCTTTTGCTCCTGAACGGCTGCCATTGGGTGGGCGTGCGCGGCAATGGTAAGATCACGACCGAAGCGCGACCGGCGACTGAGTTCACCCGGCTGGAGGTGGACGGCGCCTTTACGGTGAACTGGACGCGCGGGCCGGTGGGATTGAAAATCACGACCGATCAGAACCTGTTCGAGTTTATCCGGACGGTGCAGGACGGCGACACGTTGCGGATCGAGTGGGTGAAGCCGTTGAAAGGGACGCGCGGCATCAAGGTGGAGGTCTCCAGCGGCACACTCTCGAAAACGGTCTTGAACGGGGCCGTCCGGCTGACCGCGACCGATCTCGCGGGGACGGAGTTTTACCTGGAGGCGAACGGCGCCACCCGGATCAAGCTGACTGGAAACGTGAATGCGGTCTCGGGCGAAATGAATGGCGCCAGCCGGCTGGACGCCGAGGGACTAAAGACGCGTGCGATGGAGCTGACGATCAACGGGGCGGGCCGCGCGGACGTGAACGTGGCGGAAGCGCTGAAGGTATCGGTCTCGGGCGCGGGCAAGGTCACTTACACGGGCGATCCGAAAGTCTCGCAAGAGATCAATGGCGCCGGGCGAGTGCGGAAACGCGAGTGAGAGAGGAGCTCGCTTTGCATCCGGCGAGCTCTGGGTTAAGTGCTCAAATGATGGAAGCACGCAGCGACGACGTCTCTCCCGAAGGATTCTCTTACAATACGCGCCTGAACATTCTGCACGGGCCGCTCGAAGTGATCGATGTGGCGGGACTAGCGGCGAGTTGCACGGAGCAATGGTTTAACCAAACGCTCTGCCAGGTGGATGAATCGGTCGTGCGAATGGGCGTGGTGCAGGGCGAGTATCACTGGCATCACCACGAGCGAGAGGACGAGTTTTTCTACGTGGTGAGCGGGCGTTTTTTGATCGATCTGGAAGAACGCACGATCGAGCTGGCGGCCGGGCAAAGTGTGGTCATTCCGAAGGGCGTGCGCCATCGTCCGCGCGCCCTCGAGCGGACGGTGATCCTGATGGTGGAACGGGCCGGGATCGTGCCGACGGGCACGGGCGGCTCGTGATCCTCCGGCAGTAGCGACGGTCCCTCCATCGCGAGATCGCCATAAACACGCCTGGATTGCAGGATAAGCGTCTTACGCCGACAGAGCGGCGTCGCTACAACGTCAGCTAGCGACGGCCGCGCTCGTCTGTCCCCTGGCGGCTGGGCAGAGTCCGCTGGCCCTCAGTGCTCTTCAGGTAGTATTGCGTCACATTGAGCAAAATGAGGAGGCCGAAGCAGACGATCTCTTGCCGCGACCGATCTGCACACATCGTCCGTCCGCGACCGCTGGCGAGGGCGCGCGTCGTCGCTGGTGGAAGGTGGAAGTCATGGAAAGCGGGAACGCGGCGCGGCCAGAGGTTCGCGGCATCGCCTTATTGGTCTTCCAGAGTTGTTCATCGATCTGGGCGGGCGGCGTCCATCCAGCCGCCTCATCTCCCGTCCGCAGATTGTGAACAACTCGGCCGCGTCGGGCAAGGGCGCAGTTGATAACTTCCCTCCCATTTTGAATCTTCCCTTTCCCAAAAAACCAAGGGACACGCACCGGCCCGCTACGAATCTGCATCGCCCATCGC
>JBBSLZ010000132.1:0-8570 GCA_038233435.1 Chthoniobacterales bacterium | reverse complement strand
GTGATCCCATATTCCGTTTCAATCCCGAAAACGCGCGCCATGGCAGGGACCATAGCGTGCCTTACCCGACCCTGAAATCCGCGGCCCTGCCGCGTCCGCTTGGCACTTCACCGCCGGGCGTGAGTCATTTCCCGCAAAACCTAAACGAAATCCACCGCTTAGGGTCGCAACCTGCTTTTGAAAATCATTAAGATGGAATCCGCTGCCACCGAGCCTGCCCTCTCGGACCCACCCCGCGGGACCGCTCGTGCACACCTTACGGACGCGCAAGATCAGCTTCCCATCATCGAACAGGCCCTCGGCCAACTGCGCGAATCCGTCGTCGTCACCGATGCGCAGGTCGATGAACCCGGCCCGCACATCGTCTACGTGAACGCTGCCTTCACGCGCATGACGGGCTGGGAGATGGAGGAAGCGATCGGGCGCAACCCGCGTTTCCTGCAAGGCCCGAAGACAACTCGCCAAACCCTCGATCGTCTTCGAGCCCAGCTCCAAAAAGGGGAAGCCTTCACCGGCGAAGATATCAACTATCGGAAAGACGGCTCCGAGTTTTACATCGACTGGTATATCGAGCCGCTCCGCAACGCGCAGGGCGAGATCGAATACTTCGTGGCCGTCCAGCGCGACGTGACGGACCGGAAAACGCTCGAGGTCCAGCTCCTCCAAACGCAACGCCTGGAAGCGCTCGGCCTGCTCGCGAGCGGCATCGCTCACGATCTGAACAACGTCTTCGCGCCCATCTTGATCGCACCCCAGATCCTGCGCGAGCAGGCGCCCGATCCTCGCTTCGCAGAACTGCTCGCCCTCGTTGAAACCTCCGCCCGCCGCGGAGTGGAGCTGGTTAAGCAGATCCTCGTCTTCGCGCGCGGCAGCCAGGATGCACACGGCTCCGTCCAGCCGCGCCATCTCATCGAAGAAGTGGCCAAGGTGGCGCAAAGCACCTTCCCGAAAGCGATCACGATCACGACCGACGCTCCCGCCGAAACCTGGCCGGTCGATGCGGACGCGACCCAGCTTTATCAGCTTTTGCTTAACCTGTGCGTCAACGCGCGAGACGCCATCACCGGGACGGGCCGCATCGCCGTCCTGGCGCGAAATCTTGAAACCCAAGCCAGCCAGCGACTCGCGCGCGGGGAATTGCCCGCCGGGAAATACGTGGTCCTGCACGTCACGGACAGCGGCAGCGGGATCGCACCGGAAAATCTCGAGAAACTATTTCAACCCTTCTTCACCACCAAAGCGGAAGGCCAGGGCACCGGGCTCGGGCTGGCCACCGTGGCGGTGGTGTTAAAGAACGCGCGCGGCTACCTCGATATCGAAACCGAGATGGGCATCGGCACCACCTTTTCGGTCTATCTACCGGCGGCGGAGACGGCCGATCGCGTCGCCCCCGCGGCTCCACTCCTGCCGCGTTCCCTTCGTCCGCGCCAGATTCTGTTGGTGGACGACGAGGCCGCCATCATCGGCGTCATGCGCGGAGTCTTGCAAAGCGCTGGGCACAACGTCCAGACGGCCAGAAGCGGGCTCGAAGCCCACCGGCTCCTCGCCGGGCGACGCTTCGACCTGGCACTGGTCGATTTAATGATGCCCGGCGAGGAACTAGGGATCACGGCGCGCGAGTTGCAGGCCGCCGGGCTCCCGCTCATCGCGATGAGCGGACTAGCGGACGAAGAAGTGCGCGCCCAAATCCCGGGCGCGAGCATTTTGTTAAAGCCCTTTACGCTCACCGCGCTCCTCGCCGCAGTGGAAGGAATGGACGCCGCCTAACGAGCCACCATCCAGGCGACGCGCGAACATTTTCGCGCGCCAGCGCTTTGGAGTGCGGCACGTCCCCGTGCCGCTTTGCTGCGGCGAACCCCGCCAGTTCAAGCCCCCAAAGCCAGCTCAAATCACCCCAGAAACCCGAGCCCCCGCCGCCGACAACGCCGCCCGTGCCGGCGCGATTTTGACCACATTCTCCGGATCGTAATCGATCAACTTAAACCAATCTTCCGCCATCTCCGTCGGCGGGAAGATATCGTTCTCCACGAACTCCGCCCGGAATGCCACCTGCAGGTCGTTCTCGCTGATCCCGTGCGCCGCCCCCGGCTCGGCGATGGCGCGCTTGATCGCCATCGCCTTGGCCCGCTCCACGATCGAAGCGATGATCGCCCCGCTGAACAGATCGCTCCGGTAAACGATCTCCTTCCGGCCGCTCCGCAGCGTGATTTCGAGAAATTTATTCTCCTCCCGCCGGGCAAATTGCTTCTCCAGCAGACGCCCGATTAATTGATCAATCGCCGTGCCCATCTGCGCGGACTCCTTCGGGAGCGCCCCGTCGTACGGAAGAGCGTCGGTCAGATAAATCCGGTAAATCTCCCGCGCGCCTTCGCGGTTCGGCCGCCGGACCTTGATCTTCCGGTCGATCCGGCCCGGACGCAGGATGGCGGGATCAATCAGATCGGCCCGATTCGAGGCCAGGATAATGACCACTTCGCCTAACGAATCAATCCCATCCATCTCCGAACAGAACATCGGCACCAGGGTGGAGAGAATGCTCGAGTGCCGGGAAGCGCGCCGCGTCCCAAGGATGCTCTCCGCTTCGTCGATAAAGAGAAACGGCAGATAACCCTGGCGCCTCTTCTCCCGGGCGGTGGCGAAGATCTCCCGCACTATCCGCTCAGATTCGCCCACCCACATATTGAGAATCTCCGGCCCCTTCACGTGCATGAAGTATTCCTTCATCTCCTCGCCCGTTTTCTCGCGCAGTTGGCGGGTCAGATTGTAGGCGGTCGCTTTGCCGATCAGCGTCTTGCCGCAACCCGGCGGGCCATAAAGGAGGAAACCCTTCGGCGTGGCGTGCTGAAATTTGGCAAAAAGTTCTTCGTGCAGGAGAGGCAACTCGATCGCGTCCTTGATCGCCTGCAACGCCTCGTCCTGGCCGCCCACTTTTTCCCAAGGCAACTCCGGCACTTCATCCAGGTAATGCTCGCGCGATTCCGGACGCGCCAGCGCTTCCAGCGCCATCCGGAAATTTGAGTCCACCCGCACTTCATCGCCCGGTTTCAAAGCGACCGCGGCCAGCCGGCCGGAACGCTGCAGGATGGTCGAAGGCATCCCGTGTTCGCCGCCCACGCGGAGACGATCCGGCTCCAGCACCTCGGTGATTTTCGTGACCGGACCCGCCGTTTCAAAACCGAGATCGCCCACCACCACGTACGCTTCATTTACCAGCACGCGCGTCCCCTTCTCGAGCTGATCCAGATCGAGCCGCGGATCCACATTGCAAAAATAATCCGAACCGCCGACCACGATTTGCGCCGTCTTCCGCGACGGTGTGTCGAGATAAGTCCCGATGCGATTGGCGGGCGAGGTCACTTTCTTGATCACGTCCTCCAGCTTCTCGATCATCTGCCGCGCATCGCCGATCATCTCCTCCTGGTCGGCAATGCCTTCGCGCAGGGCGAGCAACTCGCCCCGGAGCGGATCGCGCGGCTCCATCAGCGCGACGAAACGATCGAACGCCTGCAAGACGCTCAACCCCTCGCGTCCCGCCACCGCGCCAAATTTTTCCAGGTTATCAGATTGATCGCTCATCAAGACCGCGACTCCCGTTCGCACCCGCAGACTAATTTTAGCCACCCGGATGCGCAAACAGAGGTCGCCTCCATAAATACGAGCCCGCCCCGCGCGGGAGATGCATCCGCCCAGGCTGGAGCGCGCCTCCTACAAGCGTCCAAAAAGAGGTTGATGGCAGCGAGGGGGCGACCTACCCTGCTCTTCCTTTTTCCCAAAGGAGTCTTAGCTCAATTGGTTAGAGCGCCGCCCTGTCACGGCGGAGGTTGCGGGTTCGAGCCCCGTAGACTCCGGTCTCTTTGGATGGAAACGTCGAACATCGAACGCCGAACATCGAACGTCGAACGGCAGGAGCCACCATGGCGTTGGCCAGTCCCCGCCCACCCGACCTCGCGACCTCCGAGCGGCAAACTCATTCAACGTTCGATGTTCGACGTTCGACGTTCGACGTTTCTCCTTTGTCTCTTTGTAAGTGTCGCGACAATCGCGCAAGCGGCTCCCATCTTTCCCACCACCACCGGCACCACCTGGGATTACGCCCAGACCGGCGCCGAGCCCAGCCGCTTCTCCATCTCCATCACCGGCCGCGAGACCGTCGCCGGCCAGGAATTGATGAAACTCGTCACCAAAGACCAGGGCGAGATCATCCAGACCCAACTCGTTACCGCCACCGAGAAGGGCCTTCTCTTCCACGGCCGACGCTCCGCCGACGGCACCATCACTTCCTTCGAAAAACCCCGCGTTCTCCTCCCGTTTCCGCTCGCCGTCGGCGGCACTTGGGAACTCGATGACGACGTCGCCGGGATGGCGATGCACCAGGTCTTCAAAGTGGTCGCGGAAGAGTCCGTCAAAGTCCCGGCCGGCGATTTTCGAGCCTACCATTTGCACTGCGAACAACCCTGGCCGCTCTCCGTTTCCATCGATCGCTGGTTTGCGCCGGGCACCGGCTTCGTTAAAGACGTCACCGTCACCCGCGGGCCCACTGGCCGATTGCTCAGCCGGGCCACCACCGTCCTGACCAAGTTCTCCGTCGTCCCGCCCGCGCCCGAGCCGCCGCCTTCGGTTACTATTTCCATCGCTCCGTCCACCCCCACCCCGCCGCCTCAGGTCACCCTCGAAGTAGCCGCCGCGCGCGATGGCCCGCTCACGACCGCATTTCAGGCCGACGCCGAAAACATTTTCGTCCATTGGCAGGGCGAACATCTCGCCCTCAACACCATGGTCCGGGTCGCCTGGATCGCGGAAGACGTCGGCGACCTGGTCGAGCCGAATTTCGTCGTCGACGAGACCGAGACGGAAGTCACCGCGCCGGAATTTGGCGCCCGCTTCACACTCTCCCGTCCGTCCGATGGTTGGGCCGCCGGCAAATACCGGCTCGAGCTTTACCTCGATGACGTTCTCTCGCAGAAGCTCGAAGTCTCGATCACCGAACCGGCCAAGAAATCCGCGCCCTCAGAATCGCCTCCCCCCAAGGAGTGACGGCTTCCCAGCCGTCAAGTTTCCTCCCTCTCCGCAGCACTCCGCGCTTGTCTCCCAACCCCCGCTCGGGTTGTTTCTAGCTCATGCGCACGCTCGATCATCTCTTCGAAAGCAACCAAGCCTGGGCCCGCCGCATCCTCGCCCAAGACCCCGATTTTTTTCGAAAACTCTCCGGCCAGCAATCGCCCAGTTACCTTTGGATCGGCTGCTCCGATAGCCGCGTCCCCGCCAATGAAATCGTCGGCCTCCTCCCTGGCGAACTCTTCGTCCATCGGAACATCGCCAACATCGTCGTCCACACCGACCTGAACTGCCTCTCCGTCATGCAATTCGCCGTCGACCTCCTCAAAGTGCGTCACATCATCGTCTGCGGTCACTACGGTTGCAGCGGCGTCGGCGCCGCCCTCCGGCGCGATCGCCTCGGCCTGAGCGACAACTGGCTCCGTCACGTCCAGGACGTGCACCAAAAACACGCCGCCAGCCTCGAGTCACTGTCCGAGCCAGGCGCCGCCGCCAACCGCCTCTGCGAACTAAACGTCATCGAGCAAGTAGCCAACGTCTGTCAGACCACCATCGTCCAAGATGCTTGGGAACGCGGTCAGGAACTCGTCGTCCACGGCTGGATCTACGGCCTCACCGATGGCCGCCTCCGCGACCTCCACGCCACCGTCTCCCAAGCCGACGAAGCGCTCCCCTCCTACGAAGCCGCCCTCGAATTCTGCCACCGGTAGGGATGGCCCGCTGCGCCTTCCAAAACGCGCAGCAGCTCAATTGAGCCACGAGCCATCTCACCGCCCCAGCGCATGACCTCCCCCACTCACTCCCCCGTGCTGGCCCACTCCTCCGCCACCGCCTTCGAGCTGCCCGCCCAGGTCGCTCCCGCCGATATCGACGAGCTCGGCCACGTCAATAACACCGTCTACCTCCGCTGGGTTCAGGACGCCGCCACCGCCCATTGGGAAGCCCTCGCCTCCGCCGAAATCCAGGCCGCCATCGTCTGGGTCGTCCTGCGCCACGAGATCGATTACAAAGTCGCCGCCCGCGCCGGCGACCATCTCCTCCTTCGCACCTGGGTCGGAAAAGCCTCCCGCCTCACCTTCGAACGCTTCACCGAAATCCTCCGCCAACCCGATCGCTCCCTCCTCGCCCACGCCCGCACTCTTTGGTGTCCGATCAATCCGCAAACCGCCCGCCCCACCCGCGTCCCGCCGGAATTGCGCGCGCAATTTTCCGCCTGAAAGTGCACCCGCTCGCATGATCAATTTCTACGCGCCCAGCCAGCCCGCCGCTCCCATCACCTCCCGGCAGCAATGCGCGGAATTGACCCGCGCCGCCGTTTGGATCGACCTCTTCGAGCCCACCCCCGAAGAAGAGCAAATGCTCGAAACCGCCCTCGAGATTAACATTCCCACCCGGGACGAAATGCAGGCCATCGAGCTCTCCAGCCGCCTCTTTCAAGAGAACGATCTCCTCTTCATGACCGCCACCGTCCTCACCCGCGCCGATACCGCGCAGCCCGAGAGTTCCGCCGTCACCTTCATCCTTTCCGCCGAAAAACTCGTCACCCTCCGCTACGCCAATCCCGCCCCCTTCGAGACCTTCCGCGCCCGGCGCGAATCCCACCTCGACCGCTACCAGACCAACCGCCAATTCCTCGCCGGCCTCATCGATGCCATCATCGAGCGCATCGCCGACATCCTCGAAAGCGTCGGCGCCAACCTCGACCGAGTCTCCCTCCGCATCTTCGAACCCGACCGCGCCAACGGACACCAGCATCTCCAGGGAGATCTCCGCCACAGCGCCCACGGCCGCGCCCGCCGCGCCCGCCAGCGGAACTTCGTCGAAGTCCTCCGCCAGATCGGCGCCGTCAGCGACCTCGTTTCCCGCGCCCGCGAAAGTCTCGTTAGTCTCAATCGCCTCGTCACCTTCTTCCGCGAGATGCACAAAGAAACCGGCGGCGCCCGCGAATCCATCGCCCACTGGAAGACCGTCACCGCCGATCTTAGCTCGCTCAGCGATCACGCCACCTTCCTTTCCGGCAAAGTCAGTTTCCTGCTCGATGCCACCCTCGGGATGATTAACAACGAGCAAAACGCCATCATCAAAATCCTCTCCGTGGCCGCGCTCGTCTTCCTCCCGCCCACCTTGGTCGCCGGCGTTTACGGCATGAACTTCCAATTCATCCCCGAATTAAAATGGGCCCACGGCTACCCCTTCGCCCTCTTCCTCATGGTCATCTCCGCCGTGCTCCCCTACCTCTTCTTCCGCCGCAAAGGCTGGCTCTAGGCACAACGCCCAAACCGGGGTAGGGACACGCGCTGCGATGTCCAAGCGGCGTGGTGCGAGGAAAGCGAGTTCGTCCTCGTCCTCGTCCTCGTCCTCGTCCTCGTCCGAGCACGAGCACGAGCACGAGCACGAGCACGGGCACGGGCAGGAGAGAAATACGCCAAACACAATCATCCCGCTCCATGATAAACTCCCCGCCATGAGGTGGTGGCTCCGCGCCTTCTTTCTCGTCTTCCTCGCCTTTCCCCTGCGCGCGGAGGACGAATCATTGCCCCAGCCCAGCGAAGGCCAGTCGCTTCCCATCGATCCCCCCATCCTCGTCCCCGCCCGCACCACCGAAGGCGCCCCCGTCGCGCCCACCCCACCCGAAGAAGTCGACCTCCTCAAACTGGAAAACGACCTCACGCGCGCCCGCCGCAACGCCGCCTCCGGTGAAAGGATGTTCCGCGCCGGCATCATCTCGAAAGTCGAAAGCGAAGAGCGCGTCCTCAGAATCGTCCGCCTCGAAGCCAAACTGGCCGAAGCTCGTCTCGCCGCCGCCCGCCGTCAGGTCGACGAACAAAAAGCACACGAACAGATCGTCGAAGTGGAAGCGCAGCAGCGCGCCCAGGAAACCGAGCTCGCCGAAGCCGCCCGCGCCGCCGCCCAGGCCAGCGAAGAGCGCCAACGCGCCGAACTAGAAGCCGCCGCCCGCAACCTCGCCCGCCAGAAAAGACTTCTCACGCTCGGCAGCGCGCGACGAACCGACGTAAACCGCGCCCAGAAAAAACTGACCGAGCTGCAAGGCGCCGATCGTCCCACTCCATAAAACGCCCAAGCGCAGCACGCGTGGAGCCGGCCCGCCCCCAGGCCGAAGTCCCTCCCTCCCTACGCTACAAACTTCAGCGCGTGGGCGTGCTGACCCTGCCTCCACCCAGACCAGCGCGGCGCCCCATCGAACTTCGTCAACGACCACCCACTGAACGGCTCCTAAAACGTCTCCCGGATATCGCCACCGTCTGGCCGAGCGCCAGCGAACTCGACGCGTCACCCCGCCAGCGGACCCCCGCCATCTTCCGCCCCGTCGCGATATTGGACGCCAGTTTGTCCAACTCGCCGCCCACCGTCAGGCTCTCGCCTTGATATGGGATCACCGTCCAACCGGTTTTCCGCTTCCCCCTTCGTCAAAGAAAACTTCGACCTTCCGGCCGCCCCCACCCGGGAGATGGGATGATCGGTTCACTTCTCCAGGAATGGATCTTCCGGCATCT
>JBBSLZ010000131.1:0-8610 GCA_038233435.1 Chthoniobacterales bacterium | reverse complement strand
CAGTGCCGTGCCCAGCAGGCGCGCAATCTCTGGGCGACGCGAAAGGTTGCGTCAGCCGACGGGCTAGGCCGCGGCTGTGGAGGGCGCGGCGGTGCGCGCTTTGTTCAGGCGCGCTTTCCGGCGGTTGGCCGCGTTGCGATGAATCATGCCGCGCTTGGCGGCTTTATCGACGGCCGAAATCAGCGCGCGTTCGGCGGTCTGATCTTTTTCGGCTGTGTTGCTCGCGATCGCCTTGTTCATCTTGCGCAGGCGGGTCAGGACACTGCGGTTACGCAGGGAGCGGGTGGCGGTTTGGCGGGAGCGTTTGGCAGCGGATTTGGAATTGGCCATGGGAAATTTTTCTGGGCGGGGAGGGTCGTGGAGCGGCCGGGGTTTGTCAACCCGGTGTGGCGCGGCGCCGTTATCTGCAGGCGCGCCTTTAGCCGTTGTTCTCGGCCAAACGCTTCGCCTCCCCGGAGGCGGCGTTTTTCTGACCGGCGACCACGTCTTCCTGCGATTTGACAAAGGGCGAGGGGCGCCCCTTTTCCACCGGGACTTCCGGCGCCTGATATTGGTAAATCACTTTCGCCTTCGGAACGTTAGGAAGCTTCCCGGGGACGACCTGGACCACAGCGCCCACCGGCAACTGGTTGTAAAGCGCGGTCACGTCCTTCGATTTCATCCGGATACAGCCGTAGCTGGCCGGGCTGCCGATTTTTTTCTCTTCCGGCGTGCCGTGAATGTAAATGGCGCGAGCGAAAGCGTGGGCGTTTTCGGCTTCCACGCCGCGCAGCCACATGATCCGCGTGATGATGGGGTCGCGCCCGGGCGCATTTGGCTGGAGGATCTCGCCGGTGAAACGCCGGTTATGGAAAACTGCGCCGACGGGTGCGTGGTCGCCGATTTTCTGCGCCACACGCATAACCCCGAGCGGCGTGGTCATGCGGCCAAATCCGTCCCCGAGCCCAAATTTAGAGGTCGAGACTGGGTAGGTGGTGACCTTGGCGCCGTTCTGCAAGAGCATCAGTTTTTGGTCTTTCACGCTCACGATCACTTCGTTCGTGACCGTGGGAGCCGGCTCAGCCGCGGCGACCGCGAAGAAACCCACCTGCAGGAGAGCGCAGGCGAGCAGGGAGAGACGGACCATCGCGATGTTTCTACCAGCCTTTAGCGAATTGTCACGCAGGAATCGTCGCCTCCACCCGAGGGGTGCCGAAGTGAAAACGCGGCCACCATTGCGTCAGCGAACTCAAGGACACGTAGAGAAACCCGATCTGGAACATGGCCAGGAAGGGAATGGAAAAGTATTGCTGGTGGCTGATCGCGAACCAGAGGAAGTAGGTGAAGTAGAGCGCGAAGGCCATCTCCGCGAGCGGGAGGAAAGACTTCATCGGCATGTATTTCAGCTTCCGCCACGAGGTCTTGCGGCGCTCGATTCCGTACTTGGGCGTGCGGGCGAAATCGGACTCATGGTTGAAGACGGCCTCGAGGACGGCGCGCGCGTTATTGAGCGAAAGACCGACGCCGAGCGCGAGCAAGGCGGGCAGAAGCAGGATCTCTTTCATCCAGGTGCGCGGATGGAGTTCCCGCTGGGCGCAGATGTAAAAGGCGGCGACGGAAAGCGAGGCGGTGAGGAAGATCGGCACGTCCAGAAGAAGTATCCGCAGCCAGCCCGACTGCGGCCCGCCCACCGAGGGATGAAGGAGCACGCAGAGACAAGCCAGCAAGAGGTATGCGAAGTTCGAGGTTAAATGCGCGGTGGCCTCAATCTTCAGCGGCAGGGCAAGCTTGCTCCGCCAAATGGTGGGAAGCAGCTTCTTGCAGGTCTGGACGGAGCCTTTGGTCCAGCGGTGCTGCTGGGATTTGAAGCCGTTCATGTCCACGGGCAGCTCGGCTGGCGTGATGATGTTGGGCAGAAAAACGAACTTCCAGCCCGCCAGCTGGGCGCGGTAGCTGAGATCGAGGTCCTCGGTCAAAGTGTCATGCTGCCAGCCACCGGCTTCCTGGATACAGGAGGTGCGCCAGAGACCAGCCGTGCCATTGAAATTAAAGAAACGTCCGCTCCGGCTGCGCGCGGTCTGCTCGAGCAGCAGGTGGCCATCCAGGAACATGGCCTGCACCCGCGTGAGAAGGGAATAGGTGCGGTTCAGGTGGCCCCAGCGGGTTTGGATCATCCCTACCTTGGGGTCGGTAAAGAAGTGGATCGTTTGCTGGAGGAGATCGGGCTGCGGCACGAAGTCCGCATCGAGGATGCAGACGAAGTCTCCTTCCGCCGTGGCCAGACCGCCCTCGAGCGCGCCGGCTTTAAATCCGGTCCGGTCGACGCGATGCTTCCGCTCGACATTAAACCCGCGGCCCTGCAGCTCGGACACACAGCGTTCCGTCAGCTCCTGGGTGTCATCGGTGGAATCGTCCAGCACCTGGATCTGTAGTTTCTCTTTCGGATAATCGAGCTCGCTGACCGATTTCAGGAGGCGCTCGACCACGTAGACTTCGTTGAAAATTGGCAACTGCACCGTCACCACCGGCAGCTCCGGGAAGCGGCCCTGTGGAACCGTCTCGTTCTTTCGATTCTTAAGAAAAAGATAGATGATGAAGTAACGGTGCACGCCGTAGGCGGAGAGGCCCAGGAGCACGCTCAGGTAGCAAGTAGTCCAAATCAGATATCCAGCGCTTCCTTGCATAACGGGTCGAATGAGAGAATGCCGGCCACGGGGCCGGCAAGGGCGACATGATGCCGCTTTCACCGCTTTCGTCAAATCAAAAACCGGGTTTTCCCTCGAAAAACGGGCATCTTTTAAACCGATTTTGACCGCCGAAAAAGCGCCACGCGGCCCGGCCATTTTGCCTTCCGTTCCCGAATGTAGCAGAGACCGATCGACCCCATTTGGCCGCGGAGGGAGTGGGCGCGCGCGCGCCGCCACCCAGGTTCGGGCCTTGCCCGGGAAGGCGCGCCGGTTGAGTTTGACCCTGATGCCATCTTCGAATCTCAAAGGCTGGCGAAGGTTTCTCCGGAAAGGCGAAAAGGGCCGCTTCGGCCGTTTAAACATCGTCGTCGCCATCCTCCTCGCCGGCTGGGTGCCGTCGATCTCGATGCTCTTTTTCTCTTACACCATCCTGACCAACACCCTCGAATCAAAGATCCTGCGTGATCGCCAGACCTTCGTGCAATTGATCGCCCACCTCGTGGGGGACGACTTCAGCCGCACCGGCGGGATCATTGAATACTACCAAACACAGCCCGAAGTCGCGCAACTCCTCACCGGCCCGCAACCTGAAGCGGCCGGCCAGCTCTGGCTCAGCAACACCTTTTATTCTCACCCGCGCATCGACGGGATGTTCCTGGCCGGGGCGGATGGGCGCCTGATTGCCTCCATCCCCGCGGTGCCTCCCGAGCTGGCGCCGCAGTTTCCTACCAGCGGCTGGCTCGTTCGCGACAGCGCCAGCTCCGGCGCCTACGTCTCCCCGATCCATCCCCGCCTCTCCGATAAACGGATGTCAGCGGATATCATCGGCCCGGTCCAGGCCCCGGACGGCACCCTGGTGGGCTACCTGGGCGTGTCAGTCCTGGTCGAGAGAATGGGGCGGCGGCTCTCTTCGATTGAATTCGCCGACCAATCGATTTGCCAGGTCATCGACCAAACCGGCGCCGCTCTCTTCACCAATAAGCTGCAACCCAACGATCAGCCCGTCTCCGCCCAGGCTTCGGGGTTGATCCAGGATATCCGCCGGATTAAAACCGGGCACCTCGAGCGCTTCGATAATCTCTATTCCTTTAGCCTCATCGAGACGACTGGCTGGGTCGCGGTGGTCTAGCAGCCGAAAGCCGTCGCCTATAAGCCGGTCAAAGATCTGCTCGGCAAAATCACCCTCCCGGCCCTTTGGCTGATCGGCCTGACCGCTCTGGGCGCGGTCTTTGCCGGCCGCTACACCCGGCGTCAGGCGGAAGCGGCCCGGCGGATCGAGCGCGAGGTCATCTTTAACGAAAAGATTCTCGCCAACATGCCCAGCGGGATCGCTCTCATCGACCCTTCCTCGCGCCACTTTCTCCAGGCCAATGACGCTTTCGTCCGGATGGCAAAAAGCTTCGGCGGCTTGTCCGCCGAAAAGGATATTTATGACGTCTCCCAGGACGAAATAACCATCGCGCCCGCCGAGGCAATCGAGAAGGTGCTCGCCTTCGGCACCCCCTTCCAACTTGTGGAACAGCCCTTCAGTGACGGCCACGGCCAAATCCACTTCGTAAACGTCAATCTCCTCCGTCTCCTGGGTTCCGAGCAGCGGATCCAAGGCGTCCTTTATTTGGTCGAAGACAAAACGCGCGATGTCACTTTGCGCCAGGAATTGATCGGCGCCAACGCGGCCAAAGACCAGTTCCTGGCCTTGCTCTCCCACGAGCTGCGCAACCCGCTTTCACCCGTCATCGCGATGGTGGGCGAACTGGAAGCCGCCGCCGATAATTCACCCGAAGTCCATCGCGCCCTCGAAGTGATCCGGCGGAACGTGGAATTGGAAGCCCGCCTCATCGACGACCTGCTTGACGTGACCCGCATCTCGAAAGGCAAACTCCAGCTCAGCTTCGAGACCGTGAACGTGCACGAGGTTCTCCAGCGCGCCTACGAGATCTGCCGGGAGGAGATTCTGGCCAAAAACCTCGGGATGGAATTCCGGCTCCGGGCCGAGGCCACTCACGTGGAAGGCGATCCCGCGCGCCTCCAGCAGGTCTTTTGGAATCTGATCAAAAACAGCGTCAAGTTTACCCCCGCCTCCGGGCGCATCATTATCGAAACCTTTAATCCGTCGCCGGAGGAGATCGAGATCCGCGCCACCGATACCGGGATCGGGATCGAGCCCGACAAGATCGACAAGATCTTCAACGCCTTCGAGCAAGGCCAGAGCTCCATCACCCGCCGCTTCGGCGGGCTCGGGCTCGGGCTCGCCATATCCAAAGCGATGGTTTCCGCCCACGGCGGCAGCCTCCTGGCCGAGAGCGGCGGGAAAGACCAGGGCTCCACCTTCACCGTCCAGCTCAAGACTGTGCCCGCTCCGGTTCCCTCCACCGCGCCCGCGCCGCCCGCTCCTTCTTTGCGCCGTCAAGAACTGAAAACCAGGATTGAACAGCACGCCCCGCGCCTCCTCGTGGTCGACGATCACCACGATACCTGCACCGGCATGAAGATGATGCTCGAGCGGCGCGGCTACCGCGTCACCGTCGCGCATTCCGCCGACGAAGCCATCGCGCGCACAGACGAAAATGAATTCGACCTCATGATCAGCGATATCGGGTTGCCGGATCGCTCCGGCTACGAACTGATGGAAGAAGTGCGCGCCAGCAAGAGCCTGCGCGGAATCGCGCTCAGCGGCTTCGGAATGGAGAACGACATCAACCGCGCCCGCGCGGCCGGTTTCTCCGAACATTTGACCAAGCCAATTAACTTCGAGCGTCTCGAAGAAGTGATCCACAGTCTGCTCCAAACGGACGTAGTCGCGGGATCGACGCAGCCATAACCCGCCGTCCCTCGAATCGAGACCAAGCCCCCGCCCCTTGCGGCCGGGAAAACGTCCCACCCTAGAGCTTAGACCGCCGTTTCCTGTATGCGCGTGCCCACGATGTCCGGCCCACCATTTCCACTGGCACTGTCCCGCACCGCCGTATCCTTGCCGGCGGCTGCCTGCGCCCGCTCTTCGGCCTCTTTAAGCTCCCGGGATAGCTTCTCCACCCGCTGTCGCATAATCTTGCCCGCCTTGAACTTCACCGTTGCCCGTGGCGGAATCACAAAGCTGCTCCCGGGCTCATTTGGGTTCCGGCCCACCCGAGGCTTGGTCAGCCGTGGCTGGAACACGCCAAAATTGCGTAGTTCCACCGCCACATTTTTCGCCAGACTATCGGTGATGTGATCGAGCGTCCTCTGGACAACCTCGAATACCTCATGTTGGACCATGCCGGTCTGGTTACTGATCGCGACTACAATATCTCGTTTCGTGAGCTTGCCCATGACAACACCTAATCGGATGCCGATCCCGCTTTAGCTGGCACAATCTCGTAAATCACCGAAATAATCGCTCAGTCGTAATCGGCTCTGGGCGCGATCTTTGCCTTCCCAACCGTCTAACAATTTGCCTGGCGCCGGCTAAAAATCCGGCTCACGTAAAATTCGATCGCCGACATCCCGGCCAGCATCTTCCGGCGGGATTTCAATTGGCCCTGCAACACCCCCAGCTTCGTGAAAATACCGTTCCATTCCCCTTCGATCCGCCGCACCTCTTCGTTCGAGAGTTCCCGCACTCCGCGGATCGAGACTCCCCGTTGCAGCACATTCATCGCTCGCCCGGAAAGCTCGCCCAGCATCCCCAGCTCCCGGAAGACGTGCTCGGTTTCCTGAAGCAGATTCGACCGCACCTCCGTAAACTGTCGTTCCTGCTCCGCCGAAATAATCGGCCGCGCCTTGTCCAGCCCGTAGGTGATCAGGTCGTGCAGCCGTTTCCAACTATCGATTTGCAGGGTCAAAATCCGCAAATTCACTTCCAATTCTTTATCTCTCATGTGGGTCCTGCCGAGGAGAGCTCGAGCGTCTCATCCAGTTTTTGTAGGTTATCGATCAAAAGATGAGCCCAGGGTCGGTCCACCGATTGGACCTGGCTGATGATGCCCTCTTCGAAGTAAAATCGCCCCTGGCGCCAGCGGAAAATTTCCGCCACCGCCGGTTCCCCCTCCAGCGCATCGAAGACAGCGTGTCGCACGGAACCGTGCTGCAGGTAAATCTCGCTGTTCCCGCGGCGTGACTTAAAGGTAAATCGCCCGCTCCGCTGCCCCAGGCAGCTCATTTGTAGAATCTCGGCCGCGGAAAATTGGTTCAAGTTTCCGATCAGCGAATGGCACGGATCGATCCCCTCCGAAGCATCGCCCGAATGAGTCTCCAGGGTGGCAATGAAGCGCGCCAATTGCGTCCGAAGCGTCCCCTCCGGTCGCGTCGTCTTGATCGCCGCTATCTTTTGTTGCACCGCCGTCTCCGCAAACCCCACCGGATGCGGCCCCGGAGCCAGGCAGGCCACCCGCAAAGATGGAAAATGCTGGCGGGCATTCGTGGCCTGCTCCAGCGCCACCGCCGCCTCGCCTTCCACGATCAAACCGTCAAAATTTTCCCCCAGCAGCACCCCGATCGCTTCCGACATGGAACGGACGATCCGCATCTCCACCGAATCCATCTCGCTCATGATCGAGATGGAACGATCCTCGAAAACCGGATCAGCGTTTAATATGAGAAGACGGGTTTCCACAGCGGTTCGGTATCCACTCGTCAATAGCAAGAAGCTTGCCCGCGCACCGACGGAAGCCGGGTAAAGTCCGTCCTCCCCGTCACGACCGGCGCCACTCGCCCCGCGGGGCCGGTGCGGCAAAGCTTTCCGGCGCGATCTCGTGCGCCGTCCGGAAATGGATTTTCGCCACCTGGCGGAGCGCCTCCGGGCCGCTCTGGGCCACCAGCGCTTTCGCGCTCGCCTTCACCGCTGCGGAAACCCCGCGGCCCAGCTTCACGCCCCAGCGCTGGCTTTGCTTCTCCAGCCAATCAATGAAAGCCTCCCGCGCCACGATCGACGCCGCCGCCACCGCCGGATCCGATTCCGCCTTCGTCCGCTGCTCGAGTGTAATTTCCCGCCCTTTTTGTAAAAGCGACCGCTCGATCACCCGCGCATCCGCAAACTTATCCGATAACGCGCGCGGGCAATCCGGTCGGCGCTCCAGCAGATTCTCGATCACCCGCGCGTGACCCCAGCCCAGCAGGCTGTTCAAGTTGCCGAACTTTTCATAAAGCGCGTTATAGCGTTCCGGCCCGATCACCACCGTATCCACGATCGCGCCCTGCGTGCGGCGAATCACCTCCGCCAGCGCCCGGATCCGCGCATCGGACCCGATCCGCTTGCTGTCCTGGATGCCCGCCTCCATAAACTTGCGCACGATCCCGCGGTCCACATACACCCCCGCGATCACGAGCGGCCCGAAGAAATCGCCTTTCCCGCTTTCGTCCACCCCGAAGTGCGCCTCAAACATCTCCGGCGAATGCACCTCCTCGTAGCCGAGTTTCGCCTCCTCCAAAATCTTCGGTTCCAAGTGGAACTGCACGAACTCCTCGATCCCTTTCCCCTGGAGCAGGATCTTCGGCCCCTTCTCATAAACCGCCGCGCTCAATTTCTCTTTTTGCGCGAAAAAGAGCGTGTAAGGACGCGGCGCGAACTGGAAGTTCAGCTCCTCCAGTAAAGCGCGTAATTTCGCGGCCTGCGCAGGCGTCAGCGGATGCGTGTAAGAATTCACGAAAAGGTCGGGCGGCGCCCGGAACGTCGAACGTCGAACGTCGAACGTCGAACGTCGAACGCGAAATCGTCCCGGAACCGGTTCGCCGTCGCGACCAGGCCGTAGCACAGGCATCCTGCCTGTGCGGACACCGGGCGTCTCGCCCGGTGATTCCCCACCGCCCGCCGCCCACAAAGCCCCAAACCCTCCTCTACCCAGCCGCGCTCGCCGAATCCGCTTCCTGATTGGCCTGCACACACTCGAGCGTCGCCGTTTGCTCCCAAAGTTTCTGTTCCATCGCCTGCTGAGCCGCAGCCGTTTCCGCCTGCTTCTTGCTCCGGCCT
>JBBSLZ010000130.1:0-8635 GCA_038233435.1 Chthoniobacterales bacterium | reverse complement strand
GCCGCTCAACGTCCCCGCCCTGATCGCACTCGTCTCTTTCCAAATGCTCTTCGGCACCATGACCTACGGCCCGCTCGCCGCCTTCCTCGTCGAGCTCTTTCCCACCCGAATCCGTTACACCGCCATGTCCCTCCCGTATCATCTCGGCATCGGCGTCCTCGGCGGCCTCACCCCGCTCATCGCCACCTCCCTGGTCGCGCAAACCGGCAACCAATACATGGGCCTCGCCTACCCCATCATCGTCGCCATCATCACCCTCATCGTCGGCCTCGCCTTCATTCGCGAAAAACGCGGCGTGCGCTTGGACAGCATTTGACGTTTGCGAGATCACCTCGCTCATAGACATGCACCCATATTCTCGATATGGGTTTCCGTATCAGAACCACGCTGAATATCGACGACACCGTAATGGCCCGCTTGCGGCGAGAAGCCGCCAAACAACAGCGGACCACGTCCGAACTCGTGGAGTCTGGTCCGCGCCTTCTTGATCGGCGCGTAGATCAGGACATATGTGTCGACGACGAACATCTACCGTTCATCCATGGTCTGCAGGAGAGCGTCGCGACCGGCCACATCGGTCAAATGGCCGGCGCTGGATAATGTCGGTAGCGGGGGCAGGGTGGGCGTTTCCCGCTTTGCTCAGCTTGGAATTGACCGGGAGCATCTGCTCCGAATTTCTCCGCGTCACCACGCACCCGAAAGGGTTCCGCCCTCCATGGCCCGCGTCAGTGGCCTGGAATTTTCACCCTCTGAGCGACGATGGCAGCCGCGTACTCCCGACCCAGTGCCGCGTCCGTTGCCTTTCAATAAATCACCTGCAACCCGCAGTATCCCACCAGCGCCAACGCATCATGCTCCGGCGCCCGGACCTCATGGCCTAACGAACCGATCCAGATGCAGCGTTCGCTCAAGGCGTGCCGCACATTCACCACCAGCGCATCCCGTCCGAAGCTCGTCCGCGCGGTCCCGTGCAACTCCGCCATCACGCTCGTCCCCCGGCTCACCTCCATCCCGCCGATCACGCCATAGAGCCACTCGCTCCGTCCACCGTGCTCACCAGCGGACCGCCCTCCAGCCCCACCGCCGCCGCGCCCACTTTCTTCACCACCTGTAGCGGAATCTGAAACCGCGTCCCCTCGTCCGCCAACCCGCGCCGAACCGACGAACGGAGCACATTAAAAATCACCCGCGGAAACACCGACATCGCGAACCCGATTCGCTCCTCATCCACAAAACGCCACTTCGCCGCCGCCTCCGTCCCGCCCAGACCACTGACCGCCCCGTGGCCGCTCCGTTTCAAAGTCGCCAGCGCGGTCTGCAGCGTCAGTTGAATGTGATCGCCGAGTCCGTAGTTCAAATCCACCGCTGGCGCGTCGACCGTCACCTCCCGTGATCGCCGCTCGAAGATGAGCGCGAAATCATTCTCCCAACGTCCGTTCCCCGGCGTGCCTGGACATCCGTGATCCGGGCGGGCCGCCCTGCGCCTGAGCGCGCGCAGGCGCCAGCGCAAACAACGCCCCGGCGACCCAGCCTGCTCCGACCCACGCCCGCCAGTTCGCCTTCATCATCCGGCGCACCCGACCGCGCCTAACGAGGCTTCTTCTTCGCGTCCGCCTTCGCTTCTGCGGCCTGCTGGGCCGGGTTCTCGGTTTGTTTGGAAAGAAACTTACCCGTCTTCGCGTCCAGCATCACCTCCGTGATGGTCGAGGTGTTCGGCTTCGCGATATCAAACGACCAGACCAGCCGCCCCTTCTCGCGTTCCAATTCGCCGCTCTTGATCGTGCCCCCGCGCGAGTTGGCCAACGCGATCCGCTCCGCGTGCATCCGGTCCACCTTCGCTTCCCGCATCAACTCCTTCTGGCTCGGCTCCGCCGAAGCGCCCACCGCCAGCGATTGCTCCCACACAACCCGCCATGATTTTCTTCATGCCAAAAAGATTAGGCCGAGGCGGCCGGCTGTCATTTCCAGAATTTATCGAGCCGTATCGTGGTCGATAAATCGCGGAAACCTGAGGACCCTCCGTACGTGTGCAAATCCTTCCAGGGTTGCCGCCGTATATCTCGAGTCTTAGGATGGTTGAATGCTTCAGGTCACACGCCGCCCCATGACGGTCCACGACTACCTGCTCCTGCCGGATGCTGGGCCGCGCTTTCAACTCATCGACGGAGAATTTCATATGGCGCCCGCACCCAACACCTTTCACCAAATTATCTCACGTAATTTAGGGTACATCCTGATGAGACATTTGGAGGATCATCCGATCGGAGAGGTCTTCATCGCCCCGTTCGACGTCTATCTCAGCGACATCGATGTCTTCCAGCCGGACATCTGCTTCTTCTCGAAAAACCAGCACCACTACCTTGATGAGCGCGGCGCGACCAGTGCGCCCTGGTTGGTCGTGGAGATTCTTTCGCCCAGCTCGCGCCGCCTCGATATCGGGCCAAAACGCGAGGTGTATGCGCGCTGCGGATCCCGCGAGCTTTGGTTGATCGATCCGATCAAACGCGAGCTGGCAGTTTATCTCTTGCGCGAAGACGCGGAACGCCCGGCGCGGCTCGTGGCCGAGAACGAAACATTTACCAGCGCTCTCCTCCCAGGCCTGGAGATTTCGTTAAGCAAAATTCTCGCCCGCTAGCGCTGGGCGCGAGCCCGCACGCGTTGCGGCGGGAAGCCCGTCGTCGTATAAAGCGCACTCCATGACCGAACCGAAAACACCCACCCGCGCCGACATTCCCGAAGCCGACAAATGGGACCTGACCCATCTCTTCGCCGCGGTCGATAAATGGGAGGAAGACTTCGCCTGGATCCAGCGCACCTATCCGCGGCTTACGGAATGGAAAGGCCGCCTCGGCGAATCCGCCGCCACCCTCGCCCAAGCGCTCGAATTCGATAAAACCCTCGATCTGAAAATCGAACGCGTCGGCCATTTCGCTTCGCTCCAGCTCGCCGAAGACGCCGCCAATCCCGAATACCTCGCCCGCATGGGCCAACTCCAAAACCTGCTCACCAAAATCGGCGAGATCGCCTCCTTCATCACCCCGGAAATCCAGGCGATCAGCGACGAACGCTTCGCGCAATTCCTCGCCGATCCCGCGCTCGCCGAATGGACAGTCGTCCTCCGCAAGCTGCGCCGGAATAAACCGCACGTCCTCTCCGAAGCCGAAGAGCGCCTCCTCGCGCTCGGCAGCGCGGCCATGGACGGCTACGACGAAACGTTTTCCCAACTCACCGACGTCGATATGAAATTCGGCCTCGTCGCCGATGCGGAAGGCCACGAAGTCCCGCTCACCCAAACGTCCTTTGGTTCCTTCCTCGTCAAACGCGACCACGGCCTGCGCAAGCGCGCCTTCCACCAGTTCTACCAGGAATTCGAAGACCACCAGTTCACCCTCGCCGCCTCCCTTTCCTACTCCGTCAAAGCCGACGTCTTCCGCGCTCGCGCCCGCAATCATCCCTCCGCGCTGGAAGCTTCCCTCTTCCGCGATGACGTCCCGGTCGCCGTTTATGACGGCCTCATCCATTCCGTGCGCGGCAATCTTAAACCGCTCTTCCGCTACTACGACCTCCGCCGCCGCGTCCTCGGCCTCGATGAGCTCCATCAATACGACACCTACGTCCCTTTAGTCTCAGAAATCGAGATCCACGTCTCCTTCGATGAAGCGGTCGAGAAAGTCATCGCCTCCCTCGCCCCGCTCGGCCAGGAATACACCCGCACTCTCGCCGATGGCCTCCGCGGCCGCTGGTGCGATCGTTACGAAGCGAAAGGCAAACGCAGCGGCGCCTTCTCCTCCGGCAGCTACGGTGCGCCACCCTACATCCTCATGAACTACAAGAGCGATGTCTTCTCCGACGTTTACACGCTCGCGCACGAAGCCGGCCACTCCATGCACACCTGGTTCGCGCAAAAAACGCAACCCTACCAGGACTACAACTACCCCATCTTCCTCGCCGAAGTCGCCAGCACCTTTAACGAAGAACTCCTCACCCACCATCTCCTCGAGCAGACCGACGATCCGAAGATGCGCGCCTACATCATCAACCGCCAGATCGATGACATCCGCGGCACGCTCTTCCGCCAAACCATGTTCGCCGAGTTCGAAAAAGTCATCCACGCCATCGAAGAACGAGGCGACGCCCTCACTCTCGATGTCTTCAAAGCCGAGTACCGCCAACTGCTCGAAGCCTACTTCGGCGACGCCGTCGTCCTCGACCCACAGCTCGACCTCGAGTGCCTGCGCATCCCGCATTTCTACAGCGCCTTCTACGTCTATAAATACGCCACCGGCATCTCCGCCGCCGTCGCCCTCTCCGAGCGCGTCCGCACCGGCGGCACGGCCGCGCTCAATGCCTACCTCGATTTCCTCCGCTCCGGCGGCTCGAAATTCCCGCTCGAAACCCTGCAAGCCGCCGGCGTCGACATGACCACTGCTGCCCCCGTCGAAGCCACCCTCCGCCTCTTCGACCAGCGCATCACCGAACTCGAAACGCTCCTCCTATAACCCCGCGCATCTCCCCCCAAGGAGTGACGGCTTCCAGCCGTCAAGTTTCAGATTTCCCCGCTTCCTCCCCCCCCCAACAACGACGACGGCTAGGAAGCCGTCACTCCTTGACCCCACCGTGGCAAGCGTCCTGCTTAAAAAGCCGCGTGGAATTCGAATGGCATATTCAGTTCGCCACCGGCTACGCCGAACTCAGCATGTTCCGCGAATCCATCGCCGAGCTCGACGCCATCGCCCCGCGGATGCAAAACCGCCCCGAAGTCCTCCACCTCCGGCTCCATCATCTCATGCGGGAAAAACGCTGGCGCGAAGCCCTGCGCGTCAGCCGCACCCTTTGCCGCGTCGCGCCCGATTCCAGCACCGGCTTCCTCCACGCCGGCTTCTGCCTCCACCAACTGGGTAAAACCGCCGAAGCCAAAGACCTCCTCACCACCGGCCCCATCGCCCTCCTGAAAGAGCCCATCTACTACTACAACATGGGTTGCTACGAAGCCCTCCTCGGCAACGTCCCTGGTGCCGCCGAAAATCTCAGCATCAGCTTCAAAATGGACGCCAGCTTCCGCGCCCTGGCCAAAATAGATCCCGACCTCCAAGCCCTCCACGCCATCATCTAAAAAGCGCGTCGAAGCACCAAAGGCGTCAAGGAGGGGCGCTCTCCAGGCCGCCCCGTTTCATCGTCCGAAAAAGATCACGCGATCCCCATCGCCATCTCACTCTCGAACAAAATGAACTCACCGCTAACCAGTCCCGCCCGCTCCGGATTCCGCCCCACATACCGCACACAATTTCGAAAGTGCGCCTCATCCCGCACCAGCCGATCAAAATAATCCGGCTGCCAAATCCCGCCGCTCTCACCCAACAACTCATTCAGTCGCCGAGTCGAAAAGCTCTTCCAGCTCCGCAGCAGCTTCTCCAACGGCCAGTCCGGATGCTGCACAAAAAGCGCATGCACATGATTCGGCATCACGACAAACGAGATCAACGCCACCCGTTCCCCATCGAAGTGCCGCAGCGTCTGCGCGACCACCTCCGCGCACTCCGCCCGCCGCAAGACACACGCGCCGTAGCCCGCGTCCAGCCAACGCTCGATCGCCGCCGAAAACCGCTTGTGGTAAGCGGCCTCGTCTTCCGCACTCCAAGGCTCCGGATGCGCTCGCAACCACGCCTCCCGTTCCTCCGCCCATTGCAACCGTAAAGACACCGGCACCGCATCCGCCAATCGAAAAGTGACGAAGTAAACCGCCCCAGCCTGCTGCCAGTGCGGCAACCGATTCCTCGTCATCCGGATTTCCCCGTAAGGGTTAAAGAACCGCAACGGATTCACCGTCCAAGGAGCGGCGCTCTCCAGGCCGCCGCAACCGAAAAAGACAAAACGGGGCGGCCAGGAGAGCGCCCCTCCTTGTCGCCTCCAGCTACGCAGTTAGCCTCCAGCTAGAAATGCTCCTCGACCCAGCTCTTCTTCGCACCCGCCTCACCCCTGTCTTCGAAGAAAACTTCGAAAAACACGGCGAACTCGGCGCCGCCATTTCCATCTGGCAAAACGGCCGCCCCCTCCTCGACCTCCACGCCGGCCACCGCGACGCCCACCACGAACATCCCTGGACCGCCGACACCCTGGTCCTCATCTGGTCCGCCACCAAAGGTCTGGCCAGCACCTGCCTCCTCCACGTCCTCCAGGAACACAAAATCCCCCTCGACCACCCCGTCGCCGAGCTCTGGCCCGAAGTCGCCCAAGCCGGCAAAGCCTCGATCACCCTCGCCCAACTCCTCTCCCACCAAGCCGGCCTCCCCGCCCTCGATGACCGTGTCGACATCCTCGACTACGCCGCCGTCGTCGACGCACTCGCCCGCCAAAAGCCCGCCTGGCCACCCGGCACCGCCCACGGTTACCACGCCCGCACCTTCGGCTTCCTCCTCGAAGAACTCGTTAGGCGAATCGCCCACCAACCCCTCGGGCAATACTGGCGCGAACACTTCGCCAACCCCATGCAGCTCGACCTCTGGATCGGCCTCCCCGAAGCAATACACCCCCGCGTCGCCACCATCTACGCCGCCAAAGCCGGCCGCACCGCGCCCACGCCCGAGAAATTCTATCGCGAACTCGCCACCCCCGGCACCCTCGCGCGCAAAGTATTCACCTCCCCCGCCGGCCTCCACGCCGTCAGCGCCATGAACACGGCCGGAAACCGCGCCCTCTCCCTCGCCTCCTTCAGCGGCATCGGCAGCGCCAGTGCCCTTGCCAAATTCTACGCCATGCTCGCCAACGGCGGCGAACTAGCCGGCCGCCGCTATTTCCAACCCGAAACCATCCGCCAGATGACCACCACCCTCACCACCGGCGAAGACCGCGTCTTCCAAATCCCCACCGCCTTCTCCGCCGGCTTCATGAAAGACCCGCCCGAAAGCGCGCCCCACCTCTTTGGCCCCTCCGCCCAAGCCTTCGGCCATCCCGGCGCCGGCGGCAGCCACGCCTTTGCCGACCCCGAAAACAAAATCGCCTTCGCCTACGTCATGAACCAAATGGAGCAATCCCTCCTGCCGAACGACAAATCCCTCCGCCTCGTCGAAGCCCTTTACTCCGCCTAATCCGCCCCCGGCGGAAACGAACGCAAAAGCGCCCCCGCCTCCTCATTCGCCGGCTCCATCTGTAATACCGCCTCCAGAAGCCCCCGCGCCTCCGCCATTCTCCCCAGCCCCACCAAAGCCCGCGCGATCCCCAGCCGCGGCTGCACCGCCTCCCGCTCGTAACGCAACGCCTCGTTAAACTGCGCCAGCGCGCGCCCATACTCGCCCGTCCTCAGCAGCACGCCCCCGAGCCGTTCACGCACCCCGGCATCCGTCGGCACCAGCGTCAGCACCTTCCCGTAATGCTGAATCGCCACCGCATCTTCCCCGCGCTCCTCCGCCTCCCGCGCCGCCTGCCGATGATACGCCAGCGCCGGCGCATGCAGCCGCAGCGCCTCCCGATAATGCGCCAGCCCCTCCTCCTTCTGCCCCGCCGCAAACAGAGCCGACCCCAGATTCGCCTCCGCGATGTAGTTGCCATCCGTCACCGCGATCGCCTGCCGGAAAACCGCCACACTATCCGACCAAGTCCGCGTCCTGCTCCCAAGCCACCATCGCCAATCCTCCTAAAACAAGAGCCAAACAGCACCGCCGCCACACTCTGCCAGCGACGGCGCTCACCGCCCGCCCGCGCCAGCCACTCCGCCCCCTCCTGCACCACCAGCAAAAAAATCCCTACTAGCGCCACATAAGTATAGCGATCCGCCCGCGCCATCTCCCCGATTTGCACCAACCCCGAGACCGGCAACAGCACCACCACAAACCAGACCCAGCCTACCAACAGCCACGGCCGCCGCTTCGCCAGCCCCACACAAAGCCCGCTCAAGCCCACCAGCCCAAGCGCACAAACCACCGCCCACCCCCGATCCAACCCCGTCCCTGGATGCGGATAAAGCGCCGCCAGATTGACCGGCCAAAAAGTTTGCCCCAGATAAGCGCCATAGCTGATCGCCGCGCTCCCCACCCGGCTCCAGAGCGGAAACAACACCCTATCGCCCATCGCGCCATGCTCGATCACCGCCAGCCACGCCACCGCCGCCGCCAATAAAAGCAGCGGCACCTTCTCCAGCACCAGCCGCCTCCCCGCCCGATCAAACCAGGGCGCCCGCAAACGCCCCAGCGGCCAGTGATCCAAAGCCAGCAACACAAACGGCAGCGAAACCGCCATTGGCTTCGCCATATTCGCGCAAAGGAACAACAGAAAAACCCACGCGTAACGCCACCCGCCCGGCCTCCGCGCGTAGCGCGCATATGCCCAAATCGTCCCGAAAAAGAACAACCCATTCAGGATGTCCTTCCGCGCCGACAGCCACGCCACCGGCTCCACATGCAGCGAATGAATCAAAAAAAGCGCCGCGATCAAACCGCTCCGCCAATCCGACCCGAGCAGCGCCCGCAAAGCACCGAAAAGCACCAGCCCCGCCGCCAGGTGCAGCCACACATTCGTGCGATGATGCGCCCCCGCGTCCAAACCAAAAAATTGCACATCCGCCAGCCGGCTGATCAACGTCAACGGCGCCCAATACTCCGCATGCGGCTCCCGCTCCGTCAGGTTCGCCGTCCCGGCCCAG
>JBBSLZ010000129.1:0-8638 GCA_038233435.1 Chthoniobacterales bacterium | reverse complement strand
GGAGCGCTACGGCAAGCTGCTCGAGAAATATGCCGATCACCCCGACTCCGAACGCATCATTGCCCGCGAGATGGGTTGGAGTTGGCTCGAAGAAGCGCTCGATGCCGAAGCTGCGGGCGAACACGACGACGCCCGGGCGGAAGACGCGGCGGCGTGTGACGAAGCCGAGGACTTCGAAGAGCCGGCGCCCGATCCTGCGCGAGAAGGGATCGATTGGGTCCGCGAAGAGGATGGCGATCTTGTTCATCCGATCCAAAAGCAAGCTCACGACGCGCTCCATGAGTTAACCGACGAGCTCAAGGCGGCCGGCCATTTTCCAGACTGCCCCGACGATGATCTCGGGACTTTTGTCGGACTCCGCATGACCATCTGCGCCAAACTCGCAGGCGCTCTGAATGGCATCGCACGGGGCGAGTGGGAGCCGGATCCGGGGATGACCATCGCGCGGCTCAAGCGCATCCTGGCCCTTCTTCACGAGGCCCTCGCGGCGGGCGATCTCCTGGCGGGGAAGCCATTCCTCACCACCGGGCGATTGTCCTACCATCGCGCCGCGCTCTTCGCCACGCGCGAACAGATTCTCGCGCACATCGCCCGCCTGCGCGAAACTTAAGGGGGCGCATTTGCGTAGCCGAATCCGCCACCTCTCGATCCGGATCGGCCCATTTCCAATACTTCGAGAATGCTTCATCCGAAGCGGTCGATTCGGGCCGCACCGCGCGGCGTCTGACTTTTTTCCTGTGATACTCGCGCCAATCACGCGGTGGTGCCTCTTCCTGCGACAGTCTACGGAGGGGTCGTCCTTGGCGCCGGGCGCATCCCTTTCAGCCCCACGCGCAGCGGCCGTCGAGACAACGAAGAACACAGCGAGAATTTGGTGGAGCCGGTAGCGGACGCCGGTTCGCTCATCTAAGGCACCGGAGAGAACAACGGCGCGCGTCCTTTAAATCTTCCTTCTGGTGCCTTGCCATCCGGAGTTCTTCCAGCTCCATCTTGAGCGGTTTCCAATAGCTTCGGTCCATGTCGCGTTCGGCCTGTGGCTCCGCAAGCAGCGCTCGTTCCAGAGACACGACTTCGCCCAAGCTGGCCAGTTCCAGCAGGCTGCGCGTCCGGATAGCATCGCCGGTAGCGCCGGGTTGGGGGCGCACGATTTCGATCAGCAACTCGGGGGTTCGCATTTCATGGAGCCAATAGCGCAATTGCTCTTGAGTGAGATGATCGCGGTGGGCGTAGTAGTTCGCTTCCACCAGGCGGGCGATCATGGGCCAGTCTTTGTCGCGTTGTGTTTTCTTGGCCTGGACCAGTTCCTGAAGCGCGAGGAGGTGATATTCGGTGCCGGCTTTGTCGGCTAGCGTGGTGCGTCGTTCCCAGAGCTTTTCGAACTCGACGACGCCACGCAGGTTCGACATGACATCGACGCGGATGCCATTGGCCTGCTCGATCCCGCAGCGGAAATGCACCGCGTGTCCGCGGCGGAGGAGGTCCTCTTGGAAATCCGGCACCGCGATGCGCTTCGCTTATAGTTCTACGAGCGCGGCCTCGAGCCGGGCGAGATCGTGGCTTCGGCCAGGACGAGGACGTCGATATCGGGACTAAACGCCGCCGCGCCGTAGAACACGCACGCCTGGCCGCCCATGAGCAGCGCGCGCGCGCCATGCTTCTGGATCGTGGAAAGGACTTTGACTATCGCGCTCGGGATTAAGAGAGCGCCTAACGCGAGGTAAGTGGTCCCAGAGTTTCTGGCTTTCCTCCCAGCGTTCCAATGGAGAAAGGCTGTAACATTCCATCCATTCGTCGGCTTCGGGGTGCGGGTCCGTTCCCGGGTCATTTGGGATGCGTCTCTCGCGTTAAAATCCCGAGCACGAAATCATAGATTGCCTGCGCAGGTTGAAGCGCTTCGTCTAATTCGTTGCGGCTTGGCGCGTCGATCTCAACGTCGCCGGGATAGCGGAATTGCCAGGCGTAGGGAGAGAGCAGTTCCGCGGCGTCCAAAATCTCCTCGAAACGCGGGTCCAGGGTGGAAGCCTGCTCGACGAGCGATTCGATCTCGTGTGTCTTCGGGAAAAGCTGGTCGTGCCAGATCAAGAAGGCTTTGACTGCCTTCTCTGCCGCCTGCTGACAATATAGGCCGCCGTTTCCAAATGACCATCGGTGACGGCAGAAACCAGAAACGATTTGTGCAGTCTTCAGATCATTGCCGGCCTTGACCATCCAGAAGCGAGTCAAGCCCACGCGCGCCTCATCCATACAGCTTGCGACCGCGGTCGGCCAAAGAAAGCGGAAGGATTCGACGGCGTGAGACGGTTTGCGCGGGTCCCGGCGGCGCGGTGGGGCGCTGCCGGGACGATGCACTAGGATGGGAATTGCGGGGGATTGAGTCGTTAGGGTCGCGGACGGGGTCCGATCCCCGCGCTGGTGCGACCAAGCCGGGTGGCTAAGCGCCGGGATAACCTGGGGTTTTTGCCAGCTGGCCATCCCGCCCGGACGGCGCAGCGCGCCGTCCCTACCCGGGAGGCGCGCTGCGCAGGGGGAATTACTTGCTAGCTGAGGCCGCGGTCTTCCGGTTGGGAGGCTGGATGGGAGCGGCGGGAGGCAACAAGGTGCCGGACTGAGGCTTGATCGTGCCCACGTCGGAGCTGTTGATCGCACCGTTGACCGTTACATCACTGCGGAAGTTTCCAGCATTGGTGGTTTGGCCTGAGGCAGACTTGGCTTGGCTAACATCGGTGTTGTTGACGGCTCCGTTGGCGTTGGTATCGCCGAGGAGAATGCCCATTGGCACGCTCAGATTCCCGGCCACTGCGCCGCTGAGGCCTAGTAGATTGATCGTGACCGTCTGCGCGTTGGCCACGCCCTGGAGATTGACGGTGACGATGTCCCCGCTGGTGCTGGTGCCGGCGATGGAGCCGCCCAGCGGCGCGGTGAGGGTGGCGGAGGTGAAGGTGACTGGGCCCGCGAAGGTGAGGACGACCTGATGCGTGCCACCCGTGCCGGGCAGCCGGCATTCAATCCCGGGAGCGCCCGCCAGCGGCAGGTTGACATCGAACGGTCCGGCCGCGCCATGCACTTTTCGCGAGACAGCGCCGTTTAAGCCGGGTATCGGGCCAACGATCGCGTAGGTCGCGGAATTGGCGGTGAAGTCGTTGGCGTCGCCGTTGCTGGCCTGGTCGATCGCGTTGGTGGTGCGAACTTGATCGAGCACCATGGCGTAGGTGCGGACAGCGAAGTTTCCCATGAGGTCTCCAGTGCGAACGTTCCCAACCTTATCCTTCGAGACAACGATCGTAATCAGACCGTTGGTGTCGGGGGTGAAGGTGCCAGCGTCGGGCGGCCCGCCGGGTCTGGTTTGCGGCACTCCTAAGACCAAGCCAACCACCGCGGTATCCACCGTGCCGTACTCGAAGGTCACGGCGCCCGAGTCGGTCTTCGTCATACCGACGTAGAATTTGCCTACATTTTTCGGGTCGGTCTGCGTATAATCGATCGCATTGGGCGAGTCCCAAATGATGCGCCACATCCGGCTGTTCGGGATCGTGGTCAGATCGGCGACGCGGAGATTGAAGACGATCTTCCCGGCATACGGGCCGGTCGCAGGCTCGGAAATGGCGAGCGATTCAATATCGAGATCGGGATTGGCTGCCTGCGGCCCGACCTCGTTCGGATCGGTGTAAATCACGTAGCCGGCCGGGCTGGAGGAATCGCCCCGGTAACGCGCCTGCACTTCGTTATTCCCGCAAGAGACGCCCTGCGCGTTCGTGGCCGCAACCTTGTAGAAATAGGTGGCGTTCGGATCAGTCGCGGTCGCGTCCACGTAGCGGAGTTGGGTTCCCGGGATGGTAGCCAGGGGGGTCTCGCTCCCGCTGCTGGTGCCCCGCGAAATGGTGTATTGCGTCACGGGTAAACCGCCGTTATTCGAGGTGGACCAAGCAAGCTTCACTGCGCCGCCGTTGCGGAGCGCAGTCACGAACGGAGCACCTGGGACAGTCGGCGTGTCCGGGAAGAGCGCGTCGTTGGCCGCGAACAATCCTTTGCCAGCGGTTTGGCGCGCGACCGCGGTGAAGTCTGTGTAGGAATTTCCCGTCGCGGTGGCCGGCGCCTGGGAGCATTCCGCGCCTGCGCAACCGTCGTTATACCCGACGAGCACGCGTCCACGTTTGTCCACATCAGCGCCCATGAAATCGAGCATGTTACGGCAGATATTAGCCCCGCCGCCTAGCCAGACGCAGCCGCGCTGGAGAGGATCGTTAGGCGTGACATCGACGGTCCTCCAGGTGGCCCCACCGTCGTAGGTGTGCGCCACGTAGAGATGCCAGACACCCGCAAAGCGCGGGCCTTGCAAACCGCCGGAGGTGGGAGTGCCGAGAAACGCGAAGGCGGCCCGGTTATCATCGCCTGCCACCATCGCGGGGAAGACCACGTTATTAACGCCGAAAACCGCACCCACATCGAGCGGGTTGCTCCAAGTAGCCCCGCGATCGCTCGACGACGCGACGACGGCGCGGTTATTCCCGTCCGCATAGCCGATGTAAACCCGCCCGATCGGCGTGTTGCCGGTGCCTTGAACCAAGTCACCGCGGCCAATCGCGACGGCGGCATCGCTGCCGCCGGCTGTGCTGCCGGGTACCACGCGCACTGTCCAGGTGGCGCCGTTATCTTCCGAGACGATCAAGCCCTGGCCCGTGAGACAGCCTTTGTTCGGAAGATAAGCGGTCCCGTCCGCGCCCACTTTGATGTGGCCATGCAGGCCGCCGCATTGCGAACCTGGATCAACCGGGACGGCGGGTCCGTAGGTCTGGCCCCCATCGAGGCTGAGCGCGCAAGTCGCGGTCGGGAGTTGGCCGCAATAATAGATCGCCCGATTGTAAGCCGCCCCAACCGGAATCGGCGCCGCGAACGGCCCTCCGCCACCGATAGTCTGGTGATCAATTCCCGAGCCCGGCCCGGCGCCGGTGCTTTGCACCCAGGTTTCGCCGTCGTCTTCCGTGTAGGCCGAGTTCGAGGCGAGCGCGCCGGCTGGAAATTCGAGTTGCGAGACGAGCGTGCGCCCGGTCACTTGGTCGGTGTAGAGGATCGGGTCGAAAGTCTGCGCCGAAGTGGTGACAAACGATTTGTCTTCCCACAACGCACTCGGCGAAGAAGCACAGGTGTCGTCAAACGTAATCCGCAAGGTCTCCAAGAGCGCGATATACATGGAGCGGCCGCCGTTTACGTCATCGCCGATTCCCGGCAGGATTCCTTCGCTGTTCCAGTTCACACCGATGGAGGGCTCGCCCGCGTTAATCCCGAGGGTGGCCGCACCGGCCGCCGGCGGGGTGTAGTTTTGGTAGCGCGCGGCGATTCCAGAAGCCGGCGTGGGTGCCGGCATGGGCGGCGGGGTGCCGGCGTCCACGCTCGCAATCCCATTATACTGGTCGCCTGGGGTGATCGCGAAATAGATGGCCCGGACATAGAAATCTCCCGTCCCGATGCTGGAGCTGGCCGGGTTTAAAACCACTTCTTCCGAGGTCGTGGCGCCTGAACCAGAAGAGGCCACGAGCGGCCCATTGGGCGACCCCTTATGGACAGACAGATCGTAATCGCTCGCTGGGGTAAGCCACTGAATTCGCACCTTGACCTGCTTCGCCACCCAGTCTGCTGGAGTTCCGGAGATGGTGAGCTTGAACGTATCGCAGTTCACTCCTTCTTCGCACGACTCCTCGCCGCCTCCGGTCGGCGGCACGCCGGGCGCGGTGCCTTGCCACGTCACGGGCGATGTGGCCGTAGGCGTGATGGTGCCCCCAGGAGGATTGGCGGCAAAGCTGAGCATGGCCAGGCCGACGCCGATGGCGCAGAATAGAAAAGCGAGCAGCACTCGTGGAAAAGTGAAGCCGGATTGAGGAGAAGGTGTTTGTTGCATAAGGGTGGAGTTGAGGATTGGAAGGAACTTGGAAACTGCGGCAGCCGGTCGAGAGGTTGCGTGGATGACCGGAGCGTGGATTTATGGCTGAATCTATGTACAAAGTAAAGATTACGTTTGTCGCGTGCTTTTTGGTTGCCTGCGGCGCCTGCTCCAAACGGGAGGAGGCTGCAGTCCCGGAAAAAACAGGGGCGCCGAGTCCCGCCCCCGCGGCGTCGCCGACGGATGCGTGTTCCCTTTTGACCAGCGAAGAAATCCAAGCCATCCAGGGTGAACCGTTGCAGGATGCGAAGCTGAGCAGGCCGGGCGATGGCGCGCTCGCCATCTCGCAATGCTTTTTCGGTCTGCCCAGCTTTGCCAAATCGATCAGCCTTCAGGTGGTCGGGAAAGGTTCAGGTTCCCGGGGCGCGCGGGAAGACTGGCGGGAGATATTCAGCCCGGGAAACGGGGTCGAAGGCGAAACTGAAGCCGGCGAAGCGAAGAAGGCGCCGCAGCGGATTCCCGATCTGGGCGAGGAAGCCTATTGGTCGACGGGCCCATTCACTGTGCTCCACGTCTTGGAAGGGGAACGCTATCTCCGCATCAGCGTGGGCGGCGCGGATGATGAGAAAACCAAGCTCGAAAAATCCAAGTCGATCGCCCGTCTCGTCCTGCCCCGACTCTAATCGCCGGGATCGTTGAAGTTTCAGCGCTGAAGGCGCGCCTTCAGATTGAAGCGCACTTCGGTGTTTGGCCCTTGCTCTCATCCACAATCCCTGGGGGAGTTGCCCCAAGCGGTTTATGAACCGCCTTTGGCGCTGAAGACACTTGGTTTCGACCTGTGCCGGGTGTTGCCAGTCCTAGGAGCTGCGGGCGCCCGGATGCCTCGGGAGGGAAAAAGGGCCGGCCAAAGCGCAAGCCGCTACCTCCTCTGCTTTTGCGGTTCGCCTCGCCCCGCCGGCGCGGGGGCGCGCCGCCGGGAACCGGGATAGCCTGTTGAGGTCTATGAGAGACCGTTTCCCGATTCGGCGCCTGCTGCGGCACAAAAGCGGAGGGTCTCCGAGCAGATTGAAATGAATGCGCTGCCGCCGCTACGTGCGCCGTGGGCCGGTGTAGCAGAATTTTGGATCGGCCAGCTCGACGTGTTTTGCCTTGGCTCAAATCGGCGAGCTCAAGCTGCTGCCTTTGAACTCCTCAAAGGGAAACCAGACTCGTCGGGCATCAGTGCCTATCGGTTTCGATTTCACCCAAGTAGTCAAATCGGCGGCATTGAGACGGGGCAGAAGCGGGATATTCAGCCCTTCGTATTTCAGGGCGAACGAGGTGATCGAAATCGCTGTCATCCGGCCAATAGGACCGCGGATACACTTCGTGCCGTGCCGTGCTGCCCTGTCGATGATCGTGCGTCGTCCAACCCTTCCGCGACACTGGAGGTCACAAAGTGCGGGAGCGTCTGGATCTGGCTCATTGGGCCGGTTGGGAAACGATTATGGGCTTCTGGTTGGGCCGCGCACTGCGAAGGCGGCTTGTTTGCATTCGGGGAGGGCGAAGGAACGGGGGAGGGCGGCCGAGAGGAGGAACAAGGGGACGCAGGAGGTGAAGTCTGGGAAGGAACCGGGAACGAGGCGGGGGTTTAGTCCCGGCGGCCGTAGCCGCCGGGACTGCCCATGAGTCTAACGAGCGATTTTCGTTTGGTTGGCGGGGGCGCCTTTCCGCTCCGGAGCAGCGGGTGGGAGGAAGGTGCCCGAGTTCGCCTTGATCAAGCCGATGTCCGAACTGTTGATCGCGCCGTTGGCGTTGACGTCGGTCCGGAAGTTCTCGCCATCGGCGACATTGCCGGATTCGCTCTTCGTTTCGCTTACGTCGGACGAATTAGTGGCTCGATTGGCATTGGTATCGCCCACGAGCAAGGCGAGCGGCACCGGAATGTTTGTCGGGGCACCGCCGGTGGTGGCGCCGTTGAGGGTCACGATCGTGGTTTGGGCGTTAGGCACGCCGGTCAGGTTGACCGTGACGGTGTTCCCATTGGTGCTGGTGCTGGCCACGTTGCCACCGCTGGCCGTGGCGCTAGCGAAGGTAACGGGCGAGGCGAAGGTCATCACCACCTGGTAATTGCTGTTCGCGCCGCCGCTGCGGCATTCAATCCCGCCATCTGCTCCGGCGGGCATCAATCGAATATCGAAGGTGCCAGCGGTGCCGTGGACCTTGCGCGAAACGGCGCTAACCAACTGCGCCTCCGGCGCGCAGGCGTTGTTCCCGATGATGGAATAAGTGCCGTCGCCCGTGATATCGGAAGCGTTGTTCTGAGAACGCTGCCCGGGATCAGGACGATTAAAGTAAGTCCGCACATTCGTGCCGGCCAGATCGCTGCCGGGGTTGTATTTGGTGGGGCCACCGTCGATCGCGCGCAGCTTGCTCTTGGCAAGAGTGAGTTTGATTAGCCCGGTGAGGGGATCGTAGCTGCCGCTATCGGCTGCGCCGAAACGCTTTGGCGTGTTCGCGTTCGGATCGGGCAATGGGGGCGGGGAGGTATTGATCGCGACGCCGAACTTTCCGTATTCAAACGTCGGCGTGCCGGAAGCATCGGTGCGCATGGCGACATACATGCGGTCGAAGCTGGCGTCGTTCGGATCGTTCGGATCGGCGGAGCCTGGGGTGCCCTGGCGATTCCAGACCATATACCACTGGCTATTTGGAGGGGCTGAGCCGGTGGTGGAAGGGGCGACCTGCAGGGTGAAGAACAACTTGCTGGCGCCGTCGTTGCTG
>JBBSLZ010000128.1:0-8653 GCA_038233435.1 Chthoniobacterales bacterium | reverse complement strand
TGCACCACCTTCCGGACTAGCTCGATCTTCTCCGCATCTTTGATCCGTAAAAGGACGAGCGGCATGTCGCCGGAAATGCCGTAAGCCCAGAGCGCGCTTTGCCCGCGGCGGTTATCGAGGAGCACGCCGGAGGTGGCACGCCGCACCGGATCGGCATAGATGATCGCGCCCGCCAACCGCGCATAAAGTTGCGCGTCGGCTTCCGTGGCATCGAGCTGGCGGAGCGTCACCTGGCTGTGCGTCCAGCCCAGATCAAACGCCCGATCCGCCATCCGGAAGTGCTGATATTTCTCCACCAGCGCGAGCGCGTGCTCCCGCGTCTCGGTGGCGCCGACCACGAAATCGAGCACCACGATTTCGTCCGGCGCCAGCGTCACCGTCCGCCGCAGCGAGATGATCGGATCCAAGACCGAGCCGGCCGTATCCGAGAGGAGCGCCCCTTTTTGCAGAGCCGCCGGGTTGGCCAGGGTGCGGCCGCGGCCGATGAATTTCAAGCGATCCGTCTCGAACGAAACCTGGCCCGTCAGTCCGCCCTGGCCCCCCACCAAATGCAGCATCCAGGGTGGCTTCTCCTCTTCCGCCCGCGCCCGCCGCGTGCACAGAATCGCCGAGGCCGGACGCAGGAATTCCGTCTGGACAAATAAATTGCTAAAAGCCGGATGCGCCTCGTCCGCCGCCTGCGCCGCCAGCACCACTTCCGCGTAGCTGGTCAGCTCGATCGTGCGGGGACTGGAGCCATGATTTGTCAGGGTCACGCGCCGCACCTCCACATCGTCTTCGGGCGAAACGCACACCTCGGTGTGCACCTCGATCTCGCCCTGCCGCTGCCGAAATTCCGCCCGCGCCTGAGTAAAGATCGCCTCGTAGCCTTTCGTCGCGCGCAGCGTCGGCTGATAAGCGGTCGACCAGAATTCCCCCGTCGCCACGTCCCGCAGATAGATAAACGTGCCCCAGCAATCGCGCGTCGCATCCTCCCGCCAGCGCGTCACAGCCAGATCCTGCCACCGGCTGTAGCCGCCGCCCGCACTGCTGATCGCCACGTGATAGCGTCCGTTCGACAAAAGATGCACATCCGGAGTGCGCGCGCTCGGATTCGTGAAGATACGCATCCCGCCCTCGCCTTCGCCGAGCCGCGGCCGCGATTCATCCAGCGCCAGATCTTCCGGGAGCACGTTGGCCTCCGCCTTCGGCACTCGCTCTTGCAAGAGAAGATCGGCCGCCTTTAACAAGGGCCGCGATAAAAAGCGCCGCTGCATCGGGCGATCTCGCAGGAGATAATCCAGCGCCAGCAAGCTCATCCCTTGATGATGCGCCATAAACGATCCCACCGTCAGGCTGCTCACCTCCGGCGGCAGCCGCGAGGCCGTGTAATCGATCGCCTCGTAGAAACCGTAAACGCCTTCCCGGCCCTCGCGCGCCAGGCGTTCCAGATTTTCGCAAGCTTCCCGCGGCGCCACCGTCAACGCCATCGCACTCGCATAGGGCGCGATCACGAGGTCATCGGCCAGCCCCCGTTTCAAGCCCAGCCCCGGCACGCCAAACGCGCGGTATTGATAATTGTGGACCGCGTCCGTGCGCGCGTAGCCCGACTCGGAAATGCCCCACGGCACGCCCCGCGTCCGTCCATATTCGATCTGCTGTTGGACGGCGGCATGACAGGCATGATCGAGCAGGGTGTTATCGTACTCCGGCATGACCAGCCGCGGCATCAGGTATTCGAACATCGAGCCGCTCCAGGAGACGAGCGTCGGCTCGCCATGCGGCGCCACCAGCAAGCGGCCTAACGAGAACCAGTGATCCTGCGGCACCTGCCCCTGCGCGATGGCCACGTAACTGCAGAGCCGTGCTTCCGAGGCGAGCAGATCGTAGAAGCTCGCGTCCCGCCGGCCTTCTGTCACGTTAAAGCCGATCGAGAATAGCTCGCGCGTCCGATCGAAGAGAAAGGTGAAATCCATCGCAGCCAGCTCGTCGCTTTGCCGGGCCAGCTTCTCAAGCAAGAGAAGCCGCTCCGCCGCCCGCGCATTTCCGCGTTGCGCCAGCTCGCGCAGCGTCGGGTTGCCCTCCTCGTTGTCCCCGAGCAGGCGCAACTCATCCAGATGCTCCTGAGCACTCGCGCGCAAGGATTCGCACCACCATTTCAGATCCTCCTCTCGCGTGGCGTAAGCGGCCGCCATCTTCTCCGCGGCCGCGATCAAATTCTCCAGCCCATTGACCGCCTCCGGCCAGGTCGCCTGCGTCGTCTCCAATTCCGCGAGCAAGCCATTCTTCTCCACCGCCAGCCGCTCGATCATCGCCGCCGTATCGCGCAAGCCGGCGAAGATTTGCGGATCGAGAATGGGCGCATCGGCCAGCTCGCGCAGCCCCGCGCCGAGCGTGAGCAGATGACCCGCCAGATTGCCGCTATCCACACTCGAGACATAGAGCGGCAGGAGCGGCTTGAGCGTGCGCGTCTCATACCAATTATAAAAATGCCCGCGATATCGCTCCAGCTTTTGCATCGTGGCCAGAGTCGCTTCCGTGCGCTGCAGAAGCCGGCCCACCGAGAGATACCCGAAGTCGCGCGCCGCCAGATTGGCCAGCAGGGCGAGCCCGATATTCGTCGGCGAAGTGCGCGCCGCCACTCCGGTAAACGGTACCTCCTGGAAATTATCCGGCGGCAGCCAGTTCTCCGGCGCGGTCACGAAAGTCTCGAAGAAATGCCAGGTCTTGCGCGCGATCCGGCGCAGAAACTTGAGCTGCTCGTCCGAGAGCTTCGCCACCGGCACCTCGATCGTCCGGCTGATCCACCACGCCATCGCTGGCGCCACCAGCCAGAGTCCAAGCAGCCAATCCGCCAGCGGCACCTGCGCCGGTTCGCGCAGATGAAGAATCAATCCGCCCGCCACCGCCGTCAGAGGCACGATCCACATCGCGCGATAAGAACCGCCCAGCTCCGTCTCCGGTTTCCGCGCCGCATCGCTGGAAGTCTGCCATTCCAGCAGCCGTTTCCGCGTCACCAGCATCCGGAAAAGCGTCCGCGCGATTCCCTCCAGGCTGAGCCAAGCATCGTAAGGCAGGAAGGCCAGCGTCAGCGCCATCTGGCCGAGCGCCCGGCCTGCCGATTCCAGTCCGCTCCGCAAATGCATCCGCCACGGCAACTGTTCCGGTTTCCGCATCAGCTCCAACAAAACCGCCAGCGCGCCCGGCAACGCCACGATCCCGAGCAGCAGCCACACCCCCAACCCGCCAAACGGCGGCGCAAAGAGCCAGCGCCCGAAAAGAAAACCGAGCAGCGCCATCGGCACCAGACTGCGCCGCAAATTGTCGAAAATCTTCCACCAGGATAACCCCGAGAGCGCGCTCGCTCTCAGCCGGCCCGAAGCGTTCGGCACCCACGGCAGCAGCCACGGCAGGATTTGCCAATCACCGCGCAGCCACCGCCGGCGCCGGCCCACATCCACGTCATAGCGCGACGGAAATTCCTCGTAGAATTTCACGTCGCTCACCAAACCGCAGCGCGCATAGACGGACTCCAGCAAGTCGTGGCTCAAAACCGCATTCTCCGGAAAACGCCCGGCCAGCGCGCGCTCGAACGCGTCCACTTCATAAATCCCTTTCCCGATGAACGAGCCCTCCTCGAACAAATCCTGATACACATCCGAAACCGCGCGGGTGTAGGGATCGATCCCTGTATCGCCGGCGTGCAAACGCACAAACCACGAACGCCCGGCGCTCGGCAGGCTCACATCCACCCGCGGCTGGAGCAGACTGTAGCCTTCCGTCACCACCCCGCGTCCCGGATCGAAGACGGGCCGATTCAGCGGATGCGCCATCGTCCCGATGAGCTGCCGGGCCGACTCCCGCGGCAACTGCGTGTCGCTATCCAGCGTGATCACGTATTTGATCGAAGGAAAAATGGCCGTCTCCCCCACAATCACGGAAAAGCATTCGTGACAGGCGCCACGCAAGAGCGCATTGAACTCCATCAGCTTGCCGCGTTTCCGCTCATAGCCCATCCAGACTCCCTCGCCCGCATTCCAGCGTCGCGGCCGGTGGCAAAGAAAGAAGAGATCGCTCCGGCCCGCGCCGTAGCGGCGATTAAGCGTTTCAATCCCCGCGCCCGCACGATCCAGGAGCGCCTCATCCCCCGGCATCTTTTCCTGCGCCGCATCGCGGAAATCGGTCAGGAGCGCGAAGTGCAGGTGCGCATCGCGATTGGCAAGATGATGAATCTCCAGATTCTCAAGCAGCGCCTCGATTCCCTCCAGACTCGAAAGCAACGTCGGCACCACCACGATGGTGCGGCTCTCAGGCGCGATGCCTAACGAATAATCCAGCCGCGGCAACATCCGAGGCACGACCAGGAGCGGAATGAGCCAGTTCAGGAGCGAAACCGCCAGTTGGCTGACCCCGAGCGCGAAGGCCAGGGTGCAGAAGAGCAGCGTCCAGCCGTGCCACCCGAGCGCGAGCGCGTGGCGCGCGAAGAAAATCGTCGGCAGGAGCGTGAGCAGCGCGATGCCGCCGCCATAAAAGAGAAAGGCAAAGCGCCGGATGCCGCGCTCGAAAGCCACCCGCCAGGGCCAGCGCACCTTCGTGGCCCGCTCCAGTTGTGGCCGGCCTTTATCCACCAGGTAATAGCCCACGTGCGCAGTGCGATCCTCCGCCCCGTGGGTGCGCGCACTCTCCGCAGCCAGCTCCACCGCGCGCCGCGCCACCTCCGGCTCCGTCAGCCCGCTGTGCCGCGCCAATCCCTCCACCGCGTGGCGATAATGATCCCGCGTCGAAAAATCCATCGTGCCGTAAATGCCGGCCGGCTCGCTCCGCAACGTTTGCTCGATCAGGCTGAGCGACTCGACGAAATCCTTCCAGTTGATCGCGCTCAAAGCTCGCAAACTCGCGATGCTGTGGCTAACCGAGACTTGATCCGAAGCCTGCCGCTGATTCTCCCTGTGGACGAGCTGCTCGATCGAGAGCCCCTGCTCGGAGAGCTGCTGCTCCAGCCAGCCCCGCGCCAGGTGCGAGACCGGGCTGGAGCGCGAGAGCCGTTGGCAAAACTCCGAGACAAACGAACTCGAGAGATGCAGATCGGCCCGCGCCATATCCGCCACCACAATGATCTGACGGGATGGATTTTTTTCCGCCATCTCCTGCAACCGTTCCACCCACTCCAGCGCCACCGCGCGATCCTGGCGGGCATTCGTTAGGCCGCTGGTCACGCGCTGCAGATTCTCGATTAAGGCCAGCCGAAGCATGATCGGGATGGCCCAGAGCTCGCCTAGATTCAGCGGCGCGGCCCGCTGGTAAGCGGCCACGAACGCGGTCAGCGAATCCACGTCCACCTGCGCGTCGACGTGCGAGATCAGCTCCAGCACAATCTCGTAAACCCGGAGCCGTCCCGCCGCGGAAGCATTGGCCAGGCGCGGCAACTCCCGGCTGTACTCCCGCGGCAGATGCCGGCGGGCGAGCTGGATTTGCTCCTCGATCAGGTAAAAATTATCGAGCAGCCACTCCGCCGCGGGCGTCATCTGCCGCGCTTGACCGACCGCCAGAGTCGCCCGGTTGAACGCCTTCAGGACGGCTTCATTCCGGTCCAGTTGCGCCAGGAGCCGACTGGAGGGGCGCCCGGTCGAAACGCGATGCCGCGTCGCCATCGCCTCCGCGTGCCGGGCCAGTTGGTCCACCCCGAAAAGTTCCGCCCGCAGGGGCGGCTCCACCGGGCGCCGCCGGGTGGGGATGTGCCTGGCAAGGGATTTTCCTAAACGGAGAGATCGGGCCGGCATCGCGTAATCCTTCGTCGCTCCTCCGCGCTCACACCAATTTTTCTTGGCCGCGATCTCCAGGGGTAGGGTCGCCGCGCGGCGGCGACCTAGGCGCGTGATCGGCACTGGAATCGTCGGCGCAGCGCGCCATCCCTACCCTCCGGACAGCCTAAGACGTCTCGAGGTATTGGGCCACGACGGCGCGTCCGCCTCGCCCGGCGAAAAGATAAACACATCCTTCCGACACCCAGGCAGCGCTCGTCCATTCACCCTCCGCGGCATACTGCGGATTCTCCGGCGTGCTGCGGAAGCGCGGGAACGCGCTCTCTTTGATGATGAAAAGATGAATCAGATCCCCCGCCGGCCGCCGAAAACAAATCAACGCCACATCTTCTCCGCGGAACCGCAAGACTCGGCAGCCCGTGGGGTCGAGTGCTTGCAAGCGCTCAGGAATCTGGACCTCGCCCGCGTTCCAGTGTGTCTGGAGGTACGCTTCCACCTTCGACATCTCGGACGTTTCGAGGGCGAGCGCAGGATCAAGGCGCACGAAGCTGACCATCTCATCGCGGTAATCGGCCAGTGAAACGGCCGGCTGGAAAAAGCCTTGCCAGGAGCCGAAGAAAACCGCCAGGAGGATAATTGAAGCCGCCACCAGAGTAAGCCGCCGCGGCCAGAGGGAACGCGAGGAGAGGACCGGTCGCCCAGCGGCGAGACAGCGTTCCCGAAGGTCGCTCGGCACCGAAGTCACCCCCAGTTTTTCAGCGATCAAGCGGTCGATTTCCTGATCATCCCGCCACCAGCGAGCGAGCGCCGGATCTGTCTCGGCCTGCTGCCGCGCAGCCTCGATTTCCTCGGTGCTGTCGCCGGCTACGTCCGGGCGGGCGAGGCTGAGCAGGGCACGCGCTTCGCGGTTATCCATGGGTCTGACTCTCCTTTACCGGCAAGGCCACCACCTTGCGCGCTTCACGGTCCGCAAAATCGAGCAGCCGGGTGCGTAACTCTTCTTTTCCGCGGGAGAGGCGCGACATGACGGTTCCGATGGGGATTTCTAAAATCTGGGCGATCTCGCGATAAGTGTGCTGCTTCATGTAAAACAAGGTCACCGGGGCACGGTAGCGGTCTTCCAAAGTTTCGAGCGCTTCCCGCACGATCGCGGCATCGAGCGCTTCCACCACGGTGGAGGCGATTTGAAGCGGCTCGACCAGGATGGCGTCTCCTTCAAGATCCACGAAGCGCTGGCCTTGCCGGCGGCGAGCCAGGAATTCGCGATAAAGAGTGGTGAAGAGCCAGGTCTTCGCTTTGGAGGGGTCGCGGAGCTGATGGCCCTTTCGAGCCCAAGTGTAAAAGGTATGCTGCGTCAAGTCTGCCGCATCGGATCGATTCCGGGAGAGCGAGAGTCCGAAATTAAAGAGCGGCATATAGAATTCCTTCACCAAACGCTCGAATTCCTCGTCAGCCACGCTGCCCTTTTAGGGAGAGCTCCGATGGGTCGCGAGCGAAAACTCAACGAAGCACATCTTTAACAGCTGCCTTGGGAGTCCGCAGAGTGCGGGTTTATTCCGGCCGGCTACCCGAAAATCGCCGCAGCTAGGAGCATGGCCGAGATCGGCGCGGCAAAATAGAGCCAAATTGCTTTCCAACTGTGCGCGGGAAGCGCGGAGGCGACACTGCGGGCGGGGTTTAAACTCATGCCCGAGAACGGCACTTCGAAGGTGATGTAGAGGAGCAAGAGGAAGCCGGCGAAATAGCCGACCAGCGGCTTCAAGGAATCGCTGTGGTAAACCAGCCGGAGCGTGACCATGAGGATGAACGAGATGACGAATTCGGCGGCTAACGCGGCCGCGACCCCGGTTTTTCCGGGTTCGGTCACGACGAAGTTCACTTTCGGGTGCACGCTCGCTTTTCGGAATGGCGCCGCCGCCAGCACGACGCCGAGCCAGCCGCCGATGAACTGCGCGATGATGTAGAAGAAGGCGTCCCACCGTTCGATCCGATGGAGATACAGCATAGCCAGCGTAACCGCGGGGTTGAACTGCGCGCCCGATTGCCGACCCCAGGTGCAGTAGATCAAGATCACTACCGTCACTCCGATTCCGATTCCGAAAATGAAACGCCGCAGCAGTAGCGACGAGATCGCCTGGCGGGCGCGCGATTTGGGATGCTCGAGCCCGAGAGCGAGAAAGAGGGCCACCACCATGAAGATGCCCAGCTCCGCGCCCTCCATCAGATAGCGCGGCCAATGCTGCCGCCACGCCTCCCACGCAAACTCGCCCCAGGGCGCATCGGCTGGACGCGCGCGCAGGGAAAGCGCGTGACCGTCCGGGTCGCGCAAGTCGGTTTCACGCGCGCCGCTTTTCTCCAGATCGATCTGCCAGAAAGATGAATCGTTAGGCGCGGGCCGGCTCTCGAGGACGCGCGCCGCGCCGGGCGCTTCGTATTGCAGGAGTTCGATTCCGGGGCCCTTCGCACCACGGAACCCCGCGATCCGCACTCGGGCGCCGGAGACTCCGCTGAGTAATTCCTGCTCGCCGCCATAGTTGTAGCTATCGCCGAGGTGGGTCAGACCGATCTGATCGCGATAATAGGCGACGCTCCGTTTTTTCTCCGACACGACGATGGCGGTGTGATCGATCCCGAGAAAAAGCGGACCATCGCGGCGATGCCAGCGCGGTTCGCCTTTCTCGGCTGGGAACTGGATCAGCTCGAGAAAATGACCATCCGGATCGCGAAAGTAGAGCGCGCGGATTCCGGCCGCATCGTAGTTCCAATCCGGCAAACGTTGCACGCCGGAGGAGACGATTGCGAGATGCTGGAATGAAAGGGCGTTGGCCGGGAGATCATCGGGAATGGTCCGGCCATCGGCCGCGTAATCGCACAGGATAAGCGTCTCTTCGCCGAGACGAAGATGGGCGCTG
>JBBSLZ010000127.1:0-8708 GCA_038233435.1 Chthoniobacterales bacterium | reverse complement strand
GCGATATTTTGGGGAAGCGTATTCATAGAGAGACGGCGATCACGGATTCTGGGGAGCGCACGCTTGCAGCGTGCTGGTTGTCGCATTCTGCGACGACGCACTTTTTAAAGGATAAGAACAGATTGGACTCTTTCACTGATCGCCGCCCGGCCAGGAAAGTTCGCGATGGCAGAATGCCATCGCCAGCACGCTGCAAGCGTGCGCTCCCCGGATCCTGTGGCCACGTCATCATGCTCATCCCGGTTCTCCCACGATTTGCACTTCGGTTTCCAATTCGATTCCGCGCTTCTCCCGCGCCGTTCTTTTAACCCGTTCGATTAACTCCAGCATCTCGACCGCCGTCGCGCCTCCATCATTCACGATAAAATTCCCATGCACTTCCGAGACCCGCGCCTGTCCCACCCGGCTGTTCTTCAACCCCAGCTCATCCACCAGCTTCCCCGCCGGACAGGCCTCGGGATTTTTAAAAATGCATCCCGCGCTGGCGGCCGCGGGCTGACTCAGCTTCCGCTTTTCCTGCGACTCCTGCAGCCGCCGCAAAATCTCCGCGCTCCCGGCCGGTGCACCACGGAAAATCGCCGAGATGGCAAAGTTTTTTGTCAGCGCTGGCACCTGCCGGTATTTCACTTCCATCTCCGCGGGCGTCTTCACGTGCGCCGCTCCCTCCGCGTCCAGCCAGCGCACGCTCACCACATTATCGAAAGTCTCCGTCCCCATCGCGCCCGCATTCATCCGCAACCCGCCACCCACTTCACCCGGGATGCCCTCCATCCATTCCAACCCTCCGATGCCAGCCGTCTTCCCCGCATACGCCACCTGCTTCAGCTTCGCCCCCACCCCCGCCGTGATCTGCCCGCCGTCCACTTCCACACGGTCGAACTCGCCGCCACTCGGATGAATCACCACCCCGCGTATTCCGCCATCGCGCACCAATAAATTCGAGCCGCGCCCGATCACGAAGAGCGGCAGATTCTCCTCCCGGCACATCCGGATCAACTCCGCAAAAGCCGCTTCCGTCCGCGGCTCCACCCAGAACTGCGCCGGCCCGCCCACCCGCAGAGTCGTGTGTTTGGCCAGCGGCTCGTAAAGCCGCACGTCGCCCTCCGCACCGACGATCTCTTTGATCTTCTCTGCGATGACCAGATCGGCCGCCAAAAGTGAAAGCTGCTCGTGCACATTCCCCGCCCCCAAGCTCAGCACCAGATCGCCCGGCGCGATCATATTCCCCACTTCCCGATGCAGACGATTGAGCTGCGGCTGATAGGAGGCGCCGCCATGCCCGCGTGCCGCGATCTCCTCCACCAGCATTTGCCCGTTTACTCCCGGCAGCGGCGCCTCGCTCGCGGGATAGACATCGGAAATGAAAACCCGATCCGCATCACGAAATGCCTCCCCAAATTCCTTCCGGAGCGCCTTCGTCCGCGAGTAGCGATGCGGCTGGAACATGGCCAGCACGCGCTTCCTTCCGACCGATTTCGCCGTCGCCAGCGTAGCCCGAATCTCCGTGGGATGATGCGCGTAGTCGTCCACGAGCAGAAACCGCTCGCTCGCATACTTGATTTCAAACCGCCGCCGCGCGTGCTGGAAATGCGCCAGCGAGGCCGCGATTTTCGCAAACGGCAAACCGAGCTCAGTGGCCAGCGCAATCACGCCGAGCGCGTTACTCACGTTATGCCGGCCCGGCACGTTCAAAATCGCTTCGCCGAGCTGCTCGCCCATCCGGAAAGCGCAGAACACGCTCGCGAAATCCCGCTGCTCCACCTCCGCTCCGCGATAGTCCGACTCCGCGGCAAACCCAAACGAGATCGCCCCCGGCCGCGACGCGCAAAGCCGGACGGCATTCGCATCGTCTGCGCAATAAAAAACGCGCCCGGTCGTCTGGTCGAGCAGTTGCGTAAAGACCGCCTCGATCGCCGCCATGTCCGCATAAAAATCGAGATGCTCCTCCTCCACATTCAAAATGACCGCATGCTCCGGCCGGAAAAAACGCAGCGTCCCATCGCTCTCATCGCCCTCCGCAACAAAAAATTCCCCGCGCGGATTCCAATGCGCATTCGAGCCCAGGATCGGGATCTCCGCGCCCACATAATGCGAGGGTTGCAATCCCCCCTCTCGGAAGACGTGCGCCATCATCGCCGAGGTGGTCGTTTTCCCGTGCATCCCCGCGATCACCACCCCGCGTTTTCCGGCCATGATCGCGGCCAGCGCTTCCGCCCGCCGCACCGTCGGCCGCCCCGCTTGTCGCGCCGTAGACAGGATGGGATTTTCATCCTTGATCGCCGAAGAATAGACGATCAACTCCGCGTCGCCCGCGTCCTCCGCCCGATGCTGCACATGGAAACGCAGACCCAGCCGTTGCAGGCGCGCCGTTTCCTGCGAGCCCACCCGATCCGAGCCGCTCACCTCATGCCCGAGCTCGAGCAAGAGCGCCGCGATTCCGCTCATCCCGCTCCCCGCCACTCCGATGAGATGGATGCGATGCCGCTCCTGCGTGAGCGCGCGGGAGAGATCGGCGGTGAGGGCGCAGTTCATCGCGTATATCTCTCCATCGTTTGCGCCACCAGTGCCGCGGCATTTTGCGGCGCCAGTTGTCCGCAATTTTCCGCCATCCGATGCAACCGCTGCGGATCGCTCATCAAAGCCCGCAACTTCTCCGCCAACAGATCGCCGGAAAGCTCCGCTTCCCGTAGTAACACCGCCGCATCCGCGCGCGTAAAAATTTCGGCATTCCGCGTCTGATGATCATCCGCCGCGTATGGAAAAGGGATCAATATCGAAGGCAACCCGAAAGCCGCCAGCTCGGCCAGACTGGCCGCGCCCGACCGCGCCACCGCCAGGTCCGCCGCGCTGTAAACTTCCTCCATCGCATGATGAAACGCGGCCACGTAAGCGGGAATATTTTCGCGCTGATAATTATCCGCCGCCAGGCGCTCATCCCGCGCTCCGGAAAGGTGGATCACCTGGAACGGCTGCCCTTGCAGCGCCGGCAGCGCACGAATGATCGATTGATTAATCCCCGTCGCCCCCTGGCTTCCGCCCATCACCAGCAGCGTCAGCAAATCCTCCCGCAGCCTCAGTTTCCGCCGCGCCGCGCCCCGGTCCATCCGCCGCAGCTCCGCCCGGATCGGCGTCCCCGTCACCTCCGTGCGCGCAGCTGGAAAAAACGGCGCGCAATCTTTGAAGCCTAACAAGACCGCCCGTACCATCCGCGCGGTCAGGCGATTCGCCTTCCCCGGGATCGCGTTCGACTCATGGATGAAAGTCGGAATCCGCCGCATCCGTCCCGCCATGATCGGCGCGGTGGAAGTGAAGCCGCCCATCCCGAGGACCGCGTGCGGCTGAAAATTCCGGTAAATCCGCCGGCACAGCGCCAGGCTCTCAGAGAAGCGTTGCGAAAAACGCACGATCGCGGGCGAGAACGGCGAGGGCAGCCCAATCGTGGGCAGCTTCTCAAAGCGGAACTCGGAGCGCTTCGAGACCGCCAGCGCGTCGATCTCCTTCTCCGAAATAAAGAGCAAGACCTCGTGACCCCGTTCCCGCAACACTTCCGCCACCGCCAATCCAGGAAAGAGATGCCCGCCCGTGCCCCCGCATGCGATAACCGCGTTCATGGGCGCGAACCCTCCAGGGAACGAGCTGCCATATGCCTCAGTCTTTGCATCACAGCCGTGGAGTCGTTCTCACCTGTAGCGCCGCGCGCCGGGTATTAGTGGCCGGCTCCAGCACCCCACGCCGGTAAATGCTGATCAAGAGCCCGATCCCAAAAAGACAGACCACCAGATTGGAACCCCCGTAACTAATAAAAGGCAACGGCAACCCCTTGTTAGGCAAAAGCGACGTCGTCACCCCGATATTGACCGCCGCCTGCAAACCGAGCAGCGAGACGATCCCCGCCCCCAGCAGCAAGCCCAGCCGATCCTTCGCATGCAGTGCAATCATCATCCCGCAGATAATGATGACCACGAAAAGAAAGACGACCAGCAAGCTGACCCGCAGTCCCAGCTCTTCCCCGATCATCGGGAAAATAAAATCCGTATGCGCGTAAGGCAGGTAAAGCATTTTTTGCCGCCCTTTGCCGAGTCCCAGCCCCTCGATCCCGCCGCTCCCCCACGCGATCAAAGCCTGCATCTGCTGCAAGCCCGCGTCCTGTTTATACTTCTCCGGATTCCAGAACGCGGTCAGCCGATCCATCCGCTCTGGCAACATCGTGGCCACCAAAATAATCGCGCCCACCCCCAGCGCGGAGAGCACGCCCAGGATCTTCCCATTCGTCCCGGCGATGAACATCATCAAAAACATCGTCCCGCCGATCAGCGCCGTTGTCCCCAGATCGACCTCGAAGACAATCAAGACCAGCAGTGTGCTCACCGCCGCGAGCGGAATCAGGAAACCATGGAGCAATTTCCCGCTCGTTTTCTCGTGGCGCGCATACCAAAAGGTGAGGAAAAGCACCGCCGCGATCTTCGCCATCTCGGAAGGTTGGAACCGGAAACCCGCCAGCATCAACCAGCGCCGCGAACCATTTAGGCGCTGCCCGATCGGCGGAATAAAACAGAGCGTCAAAGTGACCAGCGCGAGCGCAAACCAGATCCACCAGGTTCGCACCCAGAAGTGGTAATCGGTCAGCGCCACCAGCGCACAGACAACCAGACCCACCACCATCCAGACTGCCTGCCGTTGCAAAAAGGCGTATTCGTTGCCGTGCGCATCCCGCGCAAACGCGCTCGTGCTGTAGAGCATGACAATGCCGATCACCAGCATGCCGAGCACGGCCAGGGATAAGATGTAAGCGCTTTGTCGATGCATCGTCTCGTTAGGCTTCCACTCCCAAAATCACTTCTTTGTTTTCCGGCTTGCCGGAATAACCAGCTTCTGCCCGATCTGAAGCTTCCGCGGATCGTCGATGTTATTGATCTTCAAAAGCTCGCTCTCCGACACCTTGTGTTTCCGCGCGATCGAAACCGGATTGTCGCCCTTCACCACCACATAGGTCTTCGCGTCGGCGGGAATGGCAGCTGGCAATGCTTTCGCCGGGTCCGCATCCCGATCCTCCTTCGTCACTGGCAGCGCCGCTTTTGCTTCCGCAGCCTGCGCGTCGGCCTGAGTCACGACCGGAGCTGAAGGTTGATTGGCATCCGCCGACGCCGTCGTGCTGGCCGACCGGGCGGGCGGGAACGCGCCTTGCCGGGTCTTGATAGTGTTGAAAGCAATAATGCCCGCCACCGCCACCACGTGCAGCACGAGGACGATAAGCAACGCACGCGAGAGCTTCATATTCGGCTCCGACATCTCCTCGTAATCCATCTCGTCGGGAGTGTTCAGGGAACGGCGCGCGGTGCTCGCACGGAGCTTTTTCTTGGGCGCAAAGAGCTTCGGTATTTTCATGACTTGGATTCCTTTAAAGCGTGCACGAGGGCACGGAATTGATCGCCGCGATCGGCATAACTTTTAAACATGTCGAACGACGAGGTGCCGGGTGAAAAGAGGACCACCTCGCCCGCCTGCGCCTGCGCGTGCGCACGCTCCACGGCATCGGCAATCGAGACCGCGATCTCGCAGGTGACCACACCTTCCCAATCTTTGCAGATGCGCCCGGCCATCTCGCCGATCAGGACCACCGCGCGCACTTTCTCACCCACGATCTTGCGCAGAGTGGAGAACTCGAAGCCCTTGTCTTTCCCGCCCGCGATCAGGACCACCGGCTTGCTCTGCGCCAGCAGCCCTTTCTCGACCGCATCCAGATTGGTCGCCTTCGAGTCGTTGATGTAATCAACTCCATCGAGCGCGCGCACAAACTCGAGCCGGTGCGGGCGCGGCTCATACGCGCTCAGCGGCGGCACCATCTGCGCAAAAGTAAGCCCGCGCGCCAAACCGACTCCGAGCGCGGCCATAATATTTTCGATGTTGTGCGAGCCGCGCAGCTTCGTTTCGGAAAGCCGCAGCACCGGTTCGCTCCGATAACAGATCGCCCCCTCCGCCAGCCGCAAATCCGCGCGATCGTCGTAAGCGCTGAAGGTGATCGGGCGCGCCTTCAGCGGCGGCAACTCCTCGATCGCATTCACCACCGCCATGTCGTCTTCCGTTTGAAAATCGAAAATCCGCAGCTTGGCCGCACGGTAATCGGCTAACGAGCGGTAGCGATCCAGATGGTCGGGCGCGAAGTTCAGCCAGACGCTCACCGCCGGCCGAAAAGTCGAGATCGTCTCGAGCTGGAACGAACTCACTTCCACCGTCAACACCTCCAGCTCGCGTCCCTCTCGCGCCACTTCCGAAAGCGGTTTCCCGATGTTCCCGCAGGCCACCGTGCGCTGGCCGCAGGCGTTTAACATCTGTGCCAGTAACTCGGTCGTGGTCGTCTTCCCGTTCGTCCCGGTGATCGCCACCACCGGCGCGTGCACCGAGCGCCAGCCCAGCTCCAGCTCGCCCATCACATCGAGCGGCCGGTGGGAAAAATTCTGCGCCAGCCGCGAGGCGGGATCGATCCCCGGGCTCAAGACCAGCATCTCATAATGCGCCGAGTGCGTCTCCGCCTCCGGCCCGCAGATCACTTCGATCCCACGCGCTCGTAGTCCTTCGATCGTGGTTTTGAGAATGGTACGCTCTTCCGCGCTATCCAGCACGGTCACGACCGCACCTTCATCGCGCAGTAAATGCGCCGCCGCAGTTCCGCTCAAGCCCGCTCCCAAAACTGCCGCTTTTCGATCCGTGTAGCGCATCCGTTTACCTCAACTTCAAAGTGGCCAAACCGAGGAGCGCAAAGATGGCGGAGAGAATCCAAAACCGGACGATGACGGTGTTCTCCTTCCAGCCGCTCAGCTCGAAATGATGGTGAATCGGCGACATCTTGAAAATGCGTTTCCCGGTCAGCTTAAAACTCAGCACCTGCAGAATGACGGAGGTGGCTTCGATCACGAAGACCCCGCCCACGACCGCGAGGAGCAGCTCTTGTTTGCAACAAATCGCCACCACCCCGATGAGCCCGCCGATCGCGAGCGAACCGGTATCGCCCATGAAGACTTTGGCCGGATGACAGTTAAACCAAAGGAAACCCAGCCCGGCGCCCACCAGCGCCGCGCAGATCACGGTCAGCTCGCCGGTGAAAGGGTAGAACGGCACCTGCAGGTATTCCGCGATCCGAAAATTGCCGGCCGCGTATGTGAGCAGCGCGTAGGTAAACGCCACCGTAATCGTGCAACCGGAAGCGAGCCCATCGAGGCCATCGGTCAGGTTGACCGCGTTCGACGCCCCCGCGATCACGACCGCGAAAAAAACGAGGGTAAAGAGCCCCATGTTCGCGATCACTGGCACCTTGAAAAATGGCAGGTAAAGCGACCGCGCCTGCACTTCGAGGAGCGGGCTGGACAGGAAAACCGCCGTCACCACGGCGGCCACGATTAACTGGACGAGCAACTTCAGTCGCCCGCTGATCCCATCGGATTTCTTCTTCGTGACCTTCAGATAATCATCCACAAACCCGAGGCCACCGAGCACCACCATGGCGAAGAGCGCCAGCCAGACGAACCGATTATCCGGCCGCGCCCAGAAGACCGAAGCGGTGACGACCGATCCGATGATGAGGATGCCGCCCATCGTCGGCACGCCCGCTTTGCCGCCGTGTAATTCCGCCAGCCGATGCACTTCCTTCGCGGTCCGGATCGGCTGGCCGATCTTCAGCGAGATCAGTTTTCGGATCACGAAATTACCAAAAAGAAGCGAGAGCGCGAAGGCGGTGATGGCCGCCGCCACGCTCCGGAAAGTGACGTAGCTAAAGACGTTTAGCCCGGGGACCTGCTCGCTGAAATTGTGCAGGTAAAACATCATGACGCGTGACTGAGAGCGGATCCGCTGGCGGCGGAGCGATGGCTGAATTCTTCCAGGACGCGCTCGGTGCGCGCGGACCGGCTTCCCTTTACCAAAACCAAATCGCCCGGCGCGGTGATCTCGGACAAGAGGTCGGCCGCCGCCGTCGCATCCGCCACCGCCGTCGTCTTCTCCAGGCCCGCGCGCTCCGCCGCCCGCGCGATGCCTGCCCCGATCTCGCCGATCGTGATGAGGTGATCGACTCGCAAGCTGGCCGCACACTCGCCCACCTCCGCGTGCCCGCGGTCCGATTCACCGCCCAACTCGCCCATCGGGCCAAGGACCGCGATGCGCCGCCCTTCCGCTTCCAGCTCCACCAAGGTGCGGAGTGCTGCCTTCATCGATTCGGGATTCGCGTTATAGCTATCGTCCAGGAATTGCACGCCGCGGATGGCGCGCAGTTGCAGCCGCGCCTTCGTTAACGGAGCGGAAGCCAGACCGGCCGCGCATTCCTCCGTGGACAAGCCGAAGACCCGCCCCGCCGCCACCGCCAGGAGCGCATTCTGCACCATGTGCGCGCCGGGCACGGGTAATTGCGCGCGGCAACGATGCGCCCCTTCCAGGATCGTGAATTCGGAGCCGCTCGCCGTCTGCGTGATGTCTACCGCGCGGACAGAACCATGCTCCACGCCCGCGAGCACGATCTTCGCCCGCGTCCGTCCCGCGATCGCGCTGCTGAACGGATCGTCGCCGTTCAAGATCATCGTGCCCTCACTGCCAATCGCTTCCGCGAGCGCGCCTTTTTCCACCGCGATCGCCTCGCGCGAACCCATGAACTCGATGTGCGCGACCCCGATATTGGTAATGATGCCGACATTCGGCGCGGCCAGGGCGGCCAGGGCGGCGAT
>JBBSLZ010000126.1:0-8746 GCA_038233435.1 Chthoniobacterales bacterium | reverse complement strand
CGGCTGGCTATCAGTGAGTCACGATGGGCGATCTCGCGGCGCGTCTCGTTTCCGCGCGCCAGCGCTTTTGGAGTGCGGGGCGGGCTCGCCCCGCGTTTAAGACGCGGGGTAGTGCGGCCGAGCGGGCGAAGTCTTTTGTGGGGGTAGGCCGCAGGGAAGCGGCGCGGGGACGCGCCGCACTCCGAAAGCAGGCTACGCCTGCGAAACGAATTGGCGCTCTTGCGTCGGATACGGGGATAAACGGGGCGGGCGATAGGATTTGAATCCCACTCGTCCCGCTTCGAACGTGGCGGGTGCCGAGCGAGATTTTGACTGCCGAAAAACCGACGGCCGCTCTGGCGCGGGAGGATCAGGCGGCGCCCGGCGCCATGATCGCGGTGCGCGGCTTGAGGAAGAGCATCGGCTCGCAGGAGATCCTGCGCGGGATCGAGATCGAGGTGGCGAAGGGCGAGACGCTGGTCATCATCGGCCGGAGCGGCGGGGGGAAGAGCGTGCTTTTGAAGCACCTGGTCGGGTTGATGACGCCGGACGCGGGCGAGATCTGGATCGAAGGAGAGAACATCATCGGCTTGAGCGAACGGAAGCTGGCGGCGATCCGGCGGAAGGTGGGGATTTTGTTCCAAGGTGGCGCCCTTTTCGACTCGATGACGGTGGAGGAAAATATCGCGTTTCCGCTGCGGGAGGCGGGGGAGCGGGATGCGGCCGTGATTCGGCAGAAGGTGACGGAGATGCTGGAGGTGATCGAGTTGGAAGGGCAGGAGAAGAAGATGCCGGTGAACCTGAGCGGCGGGATGAAGAAGCGGGTGGGGCTGGCACGTTCCATCATCCGGCAGCCGAGCTGTGTGCTCTATGATGAGCCGACGGCGGGGCTGGATCCGGTGGTTTCGGATAGCATTAATCAACTGATTCGGCGGCTGCAGGAGCGGTATCACGTGACCAGCATCGTGGTGACGCATGATATGAAGAGCGCTTTTCACATCGCGGATCACATCGCGTATTTGCACGAGGGGCGGATTTATTTTTACGGGACGCCAGAGGAATTGCAGCGCTCGGAGGATCCGTTGTTGCAGGACTTTTTGCAGGGGCGGGCGCGATAGGGACGCTGAGTAGTTCTGCACGGTTTTAGCGGCGACGCGGTTTGGACATCGCAGCGCGATGTCCCTACCCGGACGGGAAAGGCGTGGTAGGGTGGCGCGCGCAGGCCGGTTTTCGCCGGGACGCGATTTTGTCATGGATCAGCACGGGAAAGGCTTGGAATTTAAGGTGGGGCTCTTCGTCTTCGTGGGGCTGGCGGTGCTGGGCGCTTTGGTGGTGCAGTTCGGCCGGGTGAACGAGGGCTTTAAGACTTACTACACGGTCACGGTGCAGTTCCCGAACGCGAGCGGATTGCTGAAGGGATCGGACGTGCTGCTGGCGGGCGCGAAGATCGGGCGGGTCTCCGGCGGGCCGAAACTGAAGCAGGGCAGCGACGGCGTTTTCGTGCCGCTGCGCATTTTTGATTACGTCCAGATTCCGATTGGGAGCAAATTCTTGGTCGGGAGTTCGGGGTTGCTGGGCGATCGTTTTGTCGATGTGCGCCCGCCGGAGGGCAAGCCGACGAATTTTCTGCATCCGGACGCGCAGGTGGCCGGGATGCGGGAGACGGGAATCGACGATCTGACGCGCGAGGGTGGGCTGCTGGTAAAGGACCTGCGCGATACGGTGAAAAATATCGACGGGACGTTTACGCGCTTAAACGAGCAGGCGCTTTCGCAGGGGAATATGGACAGCTTGAAAACGGCTCTGGAGCGGCTGAACCAGACGACCGGCACGCTGGCGGAATCTTCCAAGAAGATCGAGGGCGTGCTGGAGAAGGCGGATGGGACGATGGCTTCCTCCCGGAAGGCGGCGGACGATTTGCAGGCGATGATCGCGGATGCGCGGAAGACGGTGGCGGCGGCGACGGATTTGATCCGGGAGGCGAAAAGCGGGAGCGGTCTGCTGGGCACTGTGTTATCGGACCGGGAAATGGCGAACGATCTCCGAGCGTTGGTGAGTAATCTGCGTGATCACGGCGTGCTCTTCTATCGCGATAGCGCGCGGAAGGAAGAGGAACGGGCGGCGCGGGCGCAACCGAGCCCACCGCTCCGGCGGCGGGGAGGGCGGCCATGACGCCGAGTTTCACGTTCAATCTGCTCCGCCTCCTCTTCGTGGTGGCCTGTGCCACGATCGGCGCGATGATCACGGCGGAGATCGCGGATCATCTCCTGCCGGGCATCCTGATCGGCTCGGTCTTCGGTTTGGTGGTGGTGCTGATCGACCGGATGTTAAAGGGGCTTTCCCTGCGGGTGTTTTCATCGGCCACCCTGGGGCTCTTGTTAGGCCTGTTTTTTACCAATCTGCTGATTGCCTCGGATGTGCTTCACTTTCAGCCGGAATCGACCCGCTGGGTGGTGCGTCTGGTCGGCTACGCCACCTTTGGTTACCTCGGGATGATGCTGGCGATGCGGAGTAGTCGAGACGAGTTCTCGCTTATTATTCCTTATGTGCGCTTCGCGCGGGAGACGACGCAGCATGAGCCGCTGGTGATCGATACAAACGTAATCATTGATGGTCGGATCGCGGCCCTGTGCGCGACTGGATTTCTGAGCCATTCCTTGATCGTGCCGCGCTTTGTCCTGGGGGAGCTGCAGACGCTGGCGGACTCGCGGGAGCCGCTGAAACGGGAGCGCGGGCGGCGCGGATTGGAAATGCTGAATCAGCTGCAAAGCTCGCGCGAGCTGGAGTTGACGATCCACGAAACGAGCGGCGATGCGGAGTTGGCGACGGATGCGCGGCTGGTGCGGACGGCGAAGATGCTGCAGGCGCGTTTATTGACGAATGACGCGGCCCTTTGCCAGGTGGCCAGGTTGCAACAGGTGGCCACTTTGAATCTGCTGGATCTGGCGCGTGCTTTGCGCCCGGCGGTGCTGGCGGGTGATGAGCTGGAACTGGCGCTGGTGAAGGAGGGGCGGGATGCGCACCAGGCGGTGGGCTATCTCTCCGATGGGACGATGATCGTGGTCAATCATGCGCGCGCAAAGCTGGGGAGCACGGTGCTGGTGGTGGTGTCGAGTGCGCTGCAATCGGCGGCGGGGCGGCTGGTTTTTGCGGAGCTAAAAGAGAACGCGGGGAGCGCGCGCTCCTCGGCGGGCCGGGTGACGTGAGAGCGCTGCGGAAAGCGCTCAAGTATTTGCTGCCGTTCGGCGCGGTGGAGATGGCGCGCAACCAGCGGGCGCTGCAGACGCTCGGGCGCGCGCGCGGTCGGCGAGATTGGTGGCCGAATGATTGGCTCGTGCACGAGGCGGCGACGAGCGGGCTGGATCTGCTCCCAGCGGGAGCTTGGCGCGAACTACGGACGGTGGTGGATGTGGGCGCGAATGTCGGGCAATGGTCGGGGATGCTGCTCGACTTGGTGACGCCGGAGAGGCTCATTGTTATCGAACCGGAGCCGCGCGTTTTTGCGGAGCTGGAGCGAAAGTTCGGCGCGCTGGCCAACGTGACGCTGGAGAATGTGGCGGTGGGCGATGCCAATGGCGTGACGCATTTTCGGGTGACGCGGGATACGACCGGAGCGTCGGTGTTGGCGCCGCGGGAGGAGATGCGGGAATTGGTGGGGAGCAACTGGACGGTGGAGGCGGAGATCGAGGTGCCGATGCGGAGGCTCGATACCCTGTTGGCGGAGTGGGCGGCGATCTCGTTGCTAAAAATCGACGTGCAGGGCTTCGAGCGGGAGGTGCTGCGGGGCGCGACCGAAGTGCTGAAGCGGACGGATTATTTGCTGATCGAGTTGAACTATCAGCGGCAATATGTGGGCGGGTCGTGGTTTGGGGAGATTCATGAACTGCTAACGGGTGAGCATGCTTTTGCGCTGGTGGATTGCTCCAAGCCGCTGCGGTTGAATGGGCGCGCCTCGATGTGCGACGGGCTGTATGTGAATCTGGCGCGGCGGCCGGATTTCGGGCCGCGGGATTTTGTTTGAGGGAGGGATGGCGAGCTGTGTCTGTACACGCTGCGCCGTCCAAGCCGCGTGGCCGCACTGAGAAACGCGCGAACGTGGCCAAATGCAGGCCACGCTTTCTGGACGCCGCCGCGCGGCGTCCCTACCAAAAAAAAACCGCCATCCGCGCCCCGTGGCACGACGAATGGCGGCTCGGAAGCCTGACCCTAAAGTGCGGCGCGCCTACTGGCGGCGGCGAACCGAGGCCTGCGGCGGATCGATCACCGGTAAGGGCGTCAACAAAACCGAGCGGAAGGAATTCGACTGCAGGTCGAGCGCGTAAGTGACGATCTGTCCGGCATCGTTGATCGCGGTAGCGGAGTAACGTTGATAATTCTTCGCCGCGGAGCCGATCAAGTCGTTCAGGTTCCGCATCACGCCTGCTTGATAGATGAACGCGCTTCGCCTGCGGCTGGATCACCGTGCCGCCGCCGTAAAGGGCGGGGTCAAACGGCAGATAGGTGTAGCCGACCACCTGGTCGTTGCTGTTAATCCCGAGCGCGAAGCTTTGATCGGTCTGCGCGGATTTGCCGCCGAGTGAGCCGAGGTCGGCCATCTTGTCGCCGCGGTGGAGAAACGCGTGCATCCGTCCGTCGTTCGTAGCCGAGTAGCCGACGACGTGGTTCTTCGCGTTGATGAAAGTGCCGTAGCTGGAGTCGCCGCCGAGGGTCCCGAGGTCGCTCATCACGCTGATCTTGACGTTGCCGCTGCCGTCATAAAGAAACGCGTGCATGTTGCCGATCTTAGTCTCCGCCGTCGCCGCGCTGCGGTGATGAAGCCGGAGTCATTGATGGAGGCGGCCTGGGCAAATCGGCCCCCCAGGGTGCCGAGATCCATCATCCCCACGCCGGGATTCGAAAGGAAGGCGCGGCCCGCGGTGCCGTCGTCTTTAGGGCCGGAAGCCGACCACCTGACCGGAAGCGTTGATCCCGTGAGCGCGACTGAATTCACCCGCCTGGAGCGAGCCGAGATCGTAGGAAGAGCCATTCGCGAAGACGCGGCGTGGCTGTAAGGGGAGGGACCAAAGGCTGCTCCGCCAAAGGTGGATTGGCCCACGATGGCCCCGTCGTCGTTGATCCCGAAAGCACGGTTCACACTCTCTGCGACGCCCAGTTCTTCCAGCGTATCCTTGCGATAAACGAAAGCGCTGGCTTCGTCGCCCGCTTCGGCAAAAGAGGTGCCGGTGACCTGTCTCAGGCGGGCTAGGGTTATGGAAATTTTAGACAACGTGATAGTTTCGACTCGTTCCTCGTTTCGCAGGCGCAGCCTGCTTTGGAGTGCGTGCGCGTCTCCGCGCCGCTTTCTGGCGAGTCAGATCCCTTCGGCAAGCATCCGACTTAGAAGGCGCAACCAAGCGGACACCCAGGCACCCACAAAAAAAAACCGCCGCCGCCCGCATCAATGCGGGTCGACGGCGGTCGACTCGATTTCGAAAAACGAAACCGGTTACCAAATACTCACGACCTGATCGGCCGGCCGCACCATCGGACAATTCTCCGGCAGGTCGAAAGCCTTCTTAAACTCGGGCGAGTTCGAGAGCGGCCCGTTGGCGCGGAACTTCGTGGGCGAATGCGGATCGGTATTCAAACGCAGTTTCATCGCTTCGTCTCTGGTGTTAGCCCGCCAGACCTGCGCCCAGCCGAGGAAAAAACGCTGCTCAGGCGTGAAGCCATCGATCTTCTTCTCCGCTTCCTCTGGCTTGTCCTTGAGCGCTTTCTGGAGCGCGGCGAAGGCGAGTTTCACTCCGCCGTCGTCGGCGATGTTTTCGCCCTGGGTCAGCTGACCGTTGATGTGCATACCGGGGAGCGGTTCGTAGGCGGAATATTGATCCACGATCTTCTGCGCGCGCTCTTTATACTTCTCTGCCGATTCCGGCGTCCACCAATCGCGCAGATTGCCTTCCGCGTCGTACTGTCGACCCTGATCGTCGAAGCCGTGACTGATCTCGTGGGCGATGACCGCACCGATGCCGCCGTAGTTGATCGCGTCGTCCGCATTCGCATTAAAGAACGGCGGCTGCAGAATGCCCGCCGGGAACACGATCTCGTTCATGTTTGGATTGTAGTAGGCGTTCACGGTCGGCGGGGTCATGCCCCACTCGCTCCGATCGACCGGCTTGCCGATTTTATTCAGCTCGCGCTCCGTCTCGAAGGTGGCCGCGCGGGCGGCGTTTAACACGAACGGGCCGCGGTCGACCTTCAGATCGGAGTAATCCCGCCATTTATCCGGATACCCGATCTTGACCGAGAACGCGGCCAGTTTTTTCAACGCTTCTTCCTTGGTCTTCTCGTCCATCCAATCGCGGGACTTGATGCTATCGGCCATCGCTTCCTGGATGTTTTTGACCAGCTCGATCATGCGGGCTTTCGAGGCGGGCGGAAAATTATCGGCCACGTAGAGTTTGCCGAGTGCTTCGCCGAGGGCCTCATCAGTGGAGGCGACCACGCGCTTCCAACGCGGCTTGAGCGCCTTCGCGCCTGTCAGGGTGGTGCCGAAAAACTTGAAGTTTTCGTTTACGAAATCGCTCGAGAGTTCCCCCGCAGCACCGTGAATGAGATGCCAGCGCAGATAGGTTTTCCAGTCCTCGATCGAGGCGGTCTTAAGCAGCTCGTTCGCGGCTTTGAAGAAGTCAGGCTGGCCGACGTTAATCTCGCCCGCGTCCTGCAGCCCGATCTCGCGGAAATACACCGGCCAGTTCCAGTTCGGCATCAACGCCTGCAAATCGTTAATCGACATCTTGTTGTAGTTCTTCTGCGGATCGCGCAGCTCGACGCGGGTGCGGGCCGGCTTGGCCAGCTCCGTCTCGAGCGCGAGGATTTTTTTGGCGTCTTCGTTCGCCTTCGCCATCGGCTCGCCCAGCAGGGTCAGCATTTTCGCCACATGCGCCACGTAGGCCTCGCGGAGCTTTTTCGAAGCGTCGTCGTCCTTCGTGTAATAATCGCGGTCCGGCATTCCGAGCCCGCCTTGGTAAGCCTGCGAAATCACCATCGTGCTGTTCTTATCGTCCTGACCGGAGGTGAACCCGAAAAAGGCCCGCACGCCGAGCTGGTGCAGGTGCGCGATTGCTTTCAAAAGCCCTTCCGGATCGCTGATTTCATCGATCTTCTTGAACTCTTCTTCGAGCGGCTTCGCTTTCGCGGCATCGATCGACTTCTCGTCCATTCCGCTCGCGTAGTAGTCGCCCACCTTCTGTAGATCGGGGTCGCCGGCGTTCTTCTCTTTGGCCGCTTTTTCCGCCACCGTCCGCATCTCCGCGGTGTTTTTTTCCAGGAGAATATTGAAGCTGCCCCAGCGCGATTCCTCTGGCGGGATCGGATTCTTCTTCAGCCAGGTGCCGTTCGCGTAGGTGTAGAAATCGTCTTGCGGCTTGACCGATTTATCCATGTTCGCGAGATCGAACGCGGGCGGATTTTTGCCTATCGCCGCCTGCGCGGCTTGGTCCGTTCCCCCTGTGGTCGCCGGCACAGTGGCGGGCGGCGGGATCTTATCCCCCGTCGGTGGCTTGGACGGCTTGTGGACATGAGGCGGCGGCGTGGCATCGCCGAGTGGAGTGTCTTTCTTCGGCGCGGTCTGCGCGGGCAAGGTCAACGCGCAGCAGCAGCAGCTGGCGGCGACGAGGGAGATGAACTTGAGCATCCGCGAACAAACGCTGGAACGTTCGCCTTGTCCAACGCCTGCCCGAGCCAAGAGAATGCGGTGCGCCCCCATATTTTCCCGCCCGCACCATCTATTGTCAGAACGGCCCGAATGTTGCATAATAGGCGTTCATGCCTGCCCGCCCGCGCATCGTTCTGCTCGTCATCCTCGCCCTCTTCGGCTTGGTCGAGTCCTCGCGTGCCGCCGCCGAGTGGAAGGTCATCAAGGTGGGGCGCTGGGATTATCTCTCCGTCGAGAATATCGCCCAATTCTACGGGTTCCCCGAAAACGTCGAGCCCGTCGAGAAAACCGTCCGCCTCGATAACGGCCACAATCAGCTCGAACTCACCCTCGGCAGCCGGGAGGCGATCGTGAACGGCGTCCGCAACTGGCTCTGCTTCCCCGTCCTCGAACAGGACGGCAAATATCTCATCTCCCGCATCGACCTCGCCAAGACGGTCGAGCCCCAGTTTCGCCCGCATCTGATCAAAAATCTGCGCCCGCTTAAGACCGTCGTGCTCGATGCCGGCCACGGCGGCGTCGAAAAAGGCGCGGCTAGTAGCTACGGCAACGAGAAAGAATTCACCCTCGATATCGCCCGGCGCTTGAAGCCGATGTTGGAAGCGAAGGGCCTCCGCGTGGTCATGACCCGGGAAGGCGACGACCTCGTCCCGCTCCCGTTACGCGCCCGCATCGCCAATGCCACCAAGGATTCCATCTTCGTCAGCATTCACTTTAACGCGACCGACCGAAACTCCGAGGCGACCGGCTTCGAGATCTACTCGCTCACCCCGCGCGGCGCGCCCTCCACCCAGGATAATTCGCTCCAGGCCCGCTTCGCCAACATGCAAGCCGGCAGCCCCGTCGATGCCGCCAGCCTCATCCTTTCCACCGCCGTCTATCACTCCATGCTCGGCTACATGCCGGAGTTTGACCGCGGGGTGAAACGCGCCCGCTTCGCCGTCCTCCGCCTCACCCAGATCCCCGCCATTCTCGTCGAAGGCGGCTTCCTGACCGAGCGCGAAGAAAGCCGTCTCATCGCGAAACCCGCCTGGCGCGAGCAGCTCGCCCAATCCATCGCCGTCGGGATCG
>JBBSLZ010000125.1:0-8770 GCA_038233435.1 Chthoniobacterales bacterium | reverse complement strand
TTTGACCGTGCGCACCTCGTCGCTCGGGCCATACTCGATCGCGGGCAGGCGGGTCGGGCACGCCCGCGCGCTGGGCACAGAGCGGCTGGCCGGCCTGGCCAGGGCAAGCGCCTCGTGCGCACGCTCGTGGTTGTAGATGGGACGCCAGGCATCGAAAACCATTGGGGACCGCACGGACAAAGCGCACTTGCGGGCGATGCGGCCCGGCCGCTCCCTCCTCGATCAAGCCGTGGCGCCGTAGGATCGCCCCGATAGTCGACGGGGGTGGGCCGCGCCGGTACGCCCAGATCCGCCAGGCGCCGGCAGAGCTTGCGCGGTCCCCAAGCGGGATGGTTGGCCCGCAATTCGACCACCTGCGCTTCCAGCGCCGCGGCGGTGCGCTGCGGCCGACGCGAACGATCGCCCAAGGCCCGCTTCAGTGCGGCCATCTCCCGCGCTTGCGCCAGCCATTTGTAGCCGCTCTTGCGACTGATCCCAAAGCGGCGACCACACTCGGTCAAGTTCACCCCGGGTGCCCGGGCCAGGCTCACAAACTCAAGTCGTAAGGTCACAGTATCTTTGTTCCTCCAGGGCATGGACCAAGTGTTACCCATGTCTCCGTACACCTGTTACCCATGTCCCCGGTCTGTACACACCGCGCTGTCCCGACCCGCGCCCTAACTCAGAAGCGTGCGCTCAATCAACCAATACGCCCCCGCCGCCGCCACCGCCACGGAGCACGCCGGCACCCCCACGCGCAGGAATCCATCCCGCTGGCGCAGCTTCCAGATGATCGGCAAGACCAGCGCGGCCACGGCCAACTGGCCCACCTCCACCCCAGAGTTAAACGCCACCAGCGGCACGATCGCGCCCCAGCCATGCTGCGCCACGCCCAGCTCGTGCAGCACGCTGGCAAAACCAAGCCCGTGCACGAGCCCAAAGACAAATGTGAGCAACCAGCGCCCCCGTAGCAGGCCATCGCGCCGCACCAGATTTTCCAGGCCGACGTAGAGGATGGACGCGGCGATGATGGCCTCGACCCAACGACTGGGCAGATTGACGAGTCCGAAGGTGGAAAGCGCCAACGTCAGCGAATGCGCGAGCGTAAAGCAGGTAATCAAGAGGAGCGCTCCCTTCAGCCCACGGCAGACAATCAGCAGGCCGAAAAGAAAAAGAAGGTGGTCGTAGCCGGTGGCGATGTGCCGGATGCCAAGGAGAAAAAATTCGTAAAAGCGGGCCCCGCCATCGGCCAGCAGGCCTGAGGTTTCCGTGACCGGGAAGCGTACTGCGCGATCCTGACCGCTCAGGATTTTGCGCGCCAGCGGCATCCCACGACTGTCCTTGGCGGCGAACGCCTGCCGGTGGCCGAAGGACATTTCGGGGAGCAAGCGCGACTCAAAAGCGACCTCACCGGCGTTCCCGATGGGAGGGAAACGGTAGTGGAACTCGACGTTGTTATTGTCGTCCGCCTTCGCCGTCACCGCGCTGGCTTCCTGCGGTTGGCCAGCGATGGAAAACTCCACCGCCCGCCGGGCCAAGGCGTCCAGGGCGGATTGCGCGGCGGGGGCTCCGCTGCGCAGCTCACTGGCGGAAAGGCCGGCCACGGCGGCGAGGTCGCGCTCGTTAAAGACAACTTCGAGAGCGGCGCCGGATCTGGAGAGCTCGAGATTTGCGGAACTCAGGCCCGGGTCGTGCGCAAAAACGGGCAGACAGGTGGCCAACCAAACCGCCACTCCAATGATCAGGCAACGGCAGCGAGCGACAGCGTTTAAAGGGATGATCATGAGGGGGAAGGATCGATTCCTGACCGCAGCGATGGAGTCTCGCGGCGCGCAGGCGACAGACCTTCCATCGCCTGGTTGGAAAGCACAACGGGCCGATCTGGAATTAACCAGACCGGCCCGTCGGCTTAACCATTACTCAGATTTTGACTATGGGATCGCGTAGGCTTCCACCAGGCCCACGCCTGTCGCGCCGCCTTTGCCGCGCACCACCATGGTGTAGTTGCCAGGGGCGAGGTTCACGATCACAGCCGATTCCGCGGCGTTGGTCGGCGCCAGGCCAGTGGCCCGAATCGCCGCCACTTGGGAGTCCGGAGTCATATAGTTATCGTTCTCCGCGATCTTGGTGCCGCCTTGAAAGATCTCGACCGTCGGATCAGCCAGCGGGCTGCCGATGCTCATCCCGGAGAGGGATGGACCGAGCGCGCGCACGAGCACGTTCCGGTTCGCGGTGCCGTCGACAATGATACCACCGATGAGCACTGCATCGCCCGTCTGCACGAGGCCGCGGGTGGAGACGTTCACGAATCGGCTCGAGGTGCCGCCGGCGATCGCGTTCACGGCATGATGCTCGTGATTGCGGCCGTTATGAGGCGTGCCGGCGTAGGGGAAGGTCTTGCTGAAGACGCCGTCGTTCTTGCTCACGTTATCGATGCCGGCAGCAGAGGTGACCTTCGGATTCGCGGGATCGCGCAAGTCGCTCAGGATGGCCGTGACTGCGATATCGACCACGTCGTCGCCAAAGCGCCGGCCATTCGGCCAGCCGCCCGGGACAGTTCCGTTTCCGAAGAAACCGGTCTGCACGGTGCTGGTGAGCACGTCGGGCGGGCTGCCGAAGATGCCGAGCCGACTGAAGCCAGCGTCATCCGGATTTGCGGTGAAGCTGGCGCCGCCGCCCGCGAGGCGTGCAGGAGCGGTGGAGAGATCGACCTTGATCACATCCGGGATGAAAATACCTACGAGGTCCGTCCGGTTGGTTTCGATCGCGACGGGCGGTTGACCCGCAAAGACGATCGCGTTGATCAACTTGGCCAGCTCAGGATTGAGCGCGTAATCGCGGAAGAGAGTCGCGTCCGCCGAAGGCTGAGTGCGGCTGTAGAGATCCTTATCCTTGATCGCGACGAGCCCTTCGTTGAAGAGCGGATTGCCCTGGCGTCCCACTTGCACGAAGGGGCCGGTATTAACTGGATCGGTGGAGTTGGTCCCCTGCGTCAGCACGCGGGTAGTCTGCCGGCTGGTGGTGGCGTAGACGCCGACCACTTGCTGATCGTTCCCGAGTTCGCTGACAGGGATCTCGAGCGTCATTTCGTGCAGGTTAAAACCAGCCTGGCTGTCGAAGGTGGAGTTGCCTTTGCGGAATTGAAGCAGATCGAAGACCGACTGAATGTCGGCGTAGAAACCATCTTCGCGCTGGCCCGCAAACGAGACGTAGCCGCTCGCGAGCGTCTTGATCGAGGTGCGGGTATACTTATCGAGCGCGGCTGCCGAGGCGACGCCGGGCTTGGCTACGTTGTTGCCGTTATCGCCGACGTTATAAAATGGAGTCGCTATGCCCTGGTTATTTGGAGGCACGATTCCGGTGCCGAGCACGGTGCTGACGTTGGTCCGGTTATCCAGCTTTGTGACCGTGTAGGTCTGGGTCAGGTTCTGGTTCGCGTCATCGACGTCCTGCACCACACCTAGGTAGGCCTGCAGAATCGTATTCTGATTCTTGTAGCGGGTCGTGAAACGGAACTGGAAGGTAAGGCTCGAATTCCCCGCCGCGACATCGTTGCCGAGGGCGACATGAATCTCGTAGAGAACGTTATCGTCGAATCGGAAATTGTTCGGCCCTTCGCCCGGCTCTTCGAACGGATAGACCGCCAGCGAGGTGACGAGCACCTTGGCGTTATCCGAGTCGCGCCGATGGAGGAACGCGTAAACGTCCGAGGTATTGGCCGCTGGATCGAGGGTGATGAGGGGCGCGTCCATGTGGCTCGAAGCGCGCGCCGGAGCCGGCAGGAGCAGTGCCAACGCGAAGAGCGTGGCACACGCTAGAGCTGCGCGTCTAAAGAAGGGTTTGGTTATCATAATGTTGGTCACTGCTGTTCTGTTTGGTTGTTTGTCGGTTTGCTGTTTTACTTTGCTGAAAGGTTCGGCGCCGCCTTCAGGAGAGCGGCCGTCGTTTGACTGAGAGATTCGCGTTCAGAGGGGAGAAGAAGTTGAGTTAACGCGTGCGCCTGGTTCAGGAAGGTCAGCGCTTCGCGGTTATCCCCCGCGGCCGCCGCGATGGTTCCGGCGTGATAGAAGAGGCGGGCATCCTGAGTGCCTTCCGCCAGCGCGCGCTGCATGTTCTCTCGGGCTTTCTGCACCTCGCCATTGGCCAATTGCGCCCAGGCCAGCGCGTCATAGGTAAAGATGTCCTGCCGCGCCTCCAGCTCTTCGTTGGCCAGTCGCAGCGCTTCGGCCGGCTTCTCGCCGCGGGTGCTCAGGAAAATCGCCAGTGTCCGAGGATCGGCAGCAGCGCCAGTCCGCTTGAGTTGCGCTACAGCACGATCGGCCTCTTCGGATTTTCCCGCCGCCCGCAGCGCTTCCGCCAGCGTCCAGTAAAAATCAGGAAGCGGACTCTTCGCGGCGGCTTGTTCAAGCGGAGCGACGGCTTCCTCGGCCTTGCCCTGCCCGAGGAGAATCTTGCCCCGCAGCAAAAGCGCGGGGGCGTAATCGGGCGCCAGTTGTAAAGCCAGGTCCAGATTGGTGGCCGCCTGGGTGGCATCGTCAGCCTGCCATTCATAGAGCGCGAGCCGGGTGCTAGCCCACGCGCTGGGCTCGGGTTCGCGGGGACTGCCTGCGCTGACGGCGAGCCGCGCGGCGGCGATGGCCCCAGGCAGATCGCCCTTTAACCAGCGCATGTGAGCCACCCGGCTGTAGGTCTGGAGGGATGGCTTCAGGTCCACCATCTTCTGGTAAGCCTCGACCGCGGCTTCGAGTTTCCCCTGCTCCATCAGCGCATCGCCAAGGAGCGCATAGTCAAAAACAAACTCGCGTTGCGCCGTCAACTGGCGCGCGATTTTCTCCGCTTCCCCAAAACGATGTTCCGCATCGTAAACGTGTCCCAACAATAAAAGCCCTTCCGGTGCCTGCGGCGCCATTTCCAAGAGCGCGCGGCCGGCCTGCTCTGCCAGCTTGTAAAAGCCTGGGTCGCTTGAGATGCGAGCTTTCGCCACAAAGGCCCAACCCAGCCGCTCGATTAACGGAGCCCGATTCTCGCCGTGTTGAATCTTGGTTTGAAGATCGCGAATTTCCTGATCGGCCGCGTCCTTCCCGGAATGAGGAATCAAGACCAACTCCAACGGGCTCAACGAGCGTTCCGTCTTCACCGCCACCACCGGGGCCGGATGAAAAGCGCGCCAGGAAAAAAAGGTCGCTCCGCCCACCGAAAACACGATCAAAGCAAGGAGGGCGTAGTAGGTGGGCTTCTTCATCAAGACGACTCGCGAGTCTTTACCTAATACGCCGGTTTTCTGGGGGCAGATGCTTCCGGGCGGAAAGCGCGTGGTCCGGGTGAGGAAAAAATCTCATTCGCGCCGGAAACGTCTTTTATGCATCCAATCGGCGCATCAGCCACGGATTACCTTCAAAGCCGGCCCATTTGGCGACCGCCTGAAGCCGTCTAACTCAAAGAACACTACAAAAAATTATGAATCCAATCCTCGATCACCTCGAAAAATCCGTCAGTCGTCGAAACGCCCTCCGCAATCTCGGCCTCGGGGCTATCGGAATGACCGCGCTCGGAGCTTTCACTCGCAGCGCCTTCGCTCAAGCCTCCGGCCCTACCCTCGATGCGGCCGTGGCGCAGTTCGCCTTGAATCTCGAATATCTAGAAGCGGAATACTACACCTACGCGACTTTCGGCACCGGCATCGAATCGCAAGGCATCGCGGTCGACGGTGCGGGAACGCCGGGCTCGGTTACGATCAAAGCAAATCCGAAGGTGCCGTTTTCCGATCCGAAGGTGGCGCAGTATGCGGCGGAGATCGGCGGGGACGAACGCAATCACGTCAAACTCTTTCGCAGCTTCCTGACCACGGTCGGCGAACAGCCGGTGGCGCGGCCCGCGATCAATTTGCGGGATAGTTTCAATACCCTGGCGCAGGTCGCTGGAATCGGATCGTCCTTCGATCCCTTCGCCAATGACCTCAATTTCTTGCTCGGAGCGTTCATCTTTGAAGACGTCGGCGTCACACTCTTTGCGGGTGCCGCTCGTGTTCTCACGAACAAAGATTTGCTCGAGAGCGCGGCAGGGGTCCTCGCGGTGGAAGGCTACCACGCGGGCAACATCCGGGTGAATATCTTCAACGCGGGCAGCGCCGCGCAGGACATAGCGAAGAAGATCTCAGATACCCGCGACACGCTGGCGGGCGATGACGACGACGATCAGGGCGTGGTGGACGCTAGCGGCAACGCCAACATCGTGCCGGTCGATAGCAATGGACGCGCCTTCCGGCGCACGACTCGCCAGGGCCTCAACATCGTCTACGGAGCGCGGAACGCTTCCAGCGGCCTCTTCTTCCCGAACGGTCTCAACGGCTCGATCAAGTAACTCGATACGGAAAGGAATTTTAAAAGGATGAAACAGAAACTATTTCGAATCAGCACGGGCGTCATGGCCGTGCTCTTCCTCGCGCTCGGACCGCTCGAGGCCGCGCATCTGACGGGGCGGACGCTCTTCGGGACGACATTGTTCCGGAACGAGCTCATCTCGGTCGATCCGGCCACTGGGCAGGGCACTATCATTGGCAATCTCGGTGAAGGCATCTTCCCCTTCGGCGTGGCCGCGCGGAGCGGGCGGCTTTACACCTACGATCAGACGAATAATCGCATCCGCGAGATCAACAAGATTAGCGGAAAATTAGTCAGTTCGATCGACATCCGCGCTGGCGTCCTCAAGGGCGAGGGAGCCATCGCTTTCCGCGCGGACGGGACGGGCTTTTTAGCCGTTCCCTTGAACGCGGCCAGCCAACCGGTGAATGACTTTTACCGCTTCGTGATTGATCCCAACACGGGGACCGGCTCATCGACTCGCCTGGGAAGCACTGGCGTGGTGATCGACGGAATGGCGTTCAACTCCCAAGGCGTCCTCTATGCCATCGGACAAAACAACGGCATCCTCTACACTATCAATCCCGACACCGGGGCCACGACCGCAGTCGGGCCTGTGCGAATCGGCAATGCTGACCTCGCCAAAAACAGCCCAGTGGCGGGAATCGCGATCGCGCCGGCGAATCCTATGGGCGTGGAGGAGATCTACGCGTCGATCGACGATCGGCTCTACATCATCGATCCCACGAGCGCAGCCGCGCGGGTGGCATCGGCCGCTGTGATAAACTTCGGGCCCTTCATTGCCAGCGTCTCCGGTCTCGTCTTCGAGCCCGGTGCCGGCACCCTCGGGAACATGTCGGGTCGTCTCTCCGTCGGCACGGGCGATAACGTGGCCATTAACGGGTTCATTGTCCGCGGCACTCCCGCCAAACGAGTGGTCATCCGAGGCCTCGGACCCAGTCTCCCGTTTGCTTCCGGAAAATTGGCTGATCCCATTCTTCAGCTCTTTAACGGCCAGGGACAGCCAATCGCGCAAAACGATGACTTCGCCTCCAGCCCTGACGCTGGCACGATTCGCAACCTCGGCCTCGCTACCCCGGATGCGAAAGAGTCGGCCATCCTCGGATCGCTCGTCGCGGGCAACTACACCGCTGTCTTGCGAGGGGTCGGCGGCGGAACCGGCGTGGGTTTGGTCGAAATCTTCGACGTCGATGCCGGCAGCGGCAGCCGCCTCGCAAACATCTCCACCCGCGGGTTGGTCCAGTCCGGTGATGGTGCGCTTATCGGCGGCCTCATCGTGGTCGGTTCCGCCTCGCAACGCGTCGTCGTCCGCGCCCTCGGGCCCGATCTCGCGAACCGTGGCGTCTCCAATGTGCTCGCGGATCCGAACGTCGCCATCATGGACAGCAACGGCACTGCGATCAAAACGAACGATAACTTCATGATGGACCCGGATGCCGCGGAGATCTCGATGCTGGGCCTCGCGCCCAATCAGCCGCTGGAAGCGGCCACCATCGTGACCCTGTCTCCCGGCAGCTACACCGCGGTCGTGCGCGGAGCAGGCCAGAGCAGCGGTGTGGCTTTGGTCGAATCATACAACCTGACCACGACGCCCTAGCGGCGAGCGGTAACTACCCGGTGCGGCCCGTCTCCATCATGGGGGCTGGTCGCGCCGGAACCGCCCGCGGGTCGTTTGACACTTACTTCAGGAACAAACGCATCGCGCCCAAGTCGATGATCGCGCGCCGTTGGTCGAGCAGGTCATTCCCGAGCACACCGAAAACCTGCTCCCCCGGCGTCCGCGGGGCGTAGAATTCCACCCGGCCCAGACCGGTGTAAGTGCGGAGTGGCTTCTTCGGGCCGAAAAGGTCCGTCACCACGATCGCCTGCGGCGCCATCGCCACGCTGCCGATGCGCAAGTCGTCCACCTGCGCCAGCTCGACCGCACGCACCCGACCATCCACCCGGCGGGTCGTCAGTTTGGATGGCTTTGTCGTTAGACCCAGACGGCGCGCCACGTCATCATCGATCCCGGTCAAGAAGGCGCCCGTGTCCACCACCAGTTTGCCCCGGCGGCCGCGGAGCATGCAGCCGATCAGAAGATCGCCCGCGCGTCTCTCCTCGAGCGAGAGGGCAGTGAAACCCAAAGCCCGCGTCGTCTCCTCGAAACGCAAACGCGCGTTGGCTTCGGTCTGGAAAAAAATCTGACGGGTGCGGCAGTTGATGACCGCCTTCTTCGCGCGCAGCAAATCCAGTCCCAGCACCCCATCGGCCGCGCCCCCACCGCGCACCGTGCCACCGAGCGCGTCCGGCGGTAGCAGCGCCACCTCCACCGGCCCGAGCGCCGCTCCACCTGCCTTCAGGTTGTCCAGCGTGCCCAGCGGAAAGGTCCGGCCGCCGCGATTGACCGTCCGCTTCAGGGCACGGACGCC
>JBBSLZ010000124.1:0-8790 GCA_038233435.1 Chthoniobacterales bacterium | reverse complement strand
CGCCACCGAGACGATGGGGAAGGTGCGCAGGCCGAGGCTGCGGTTCGATTTCAACCGATCCCACGCCACCGGGAGCGCGAGCAGGAACGCGATTAGCATCAGGATGAAATTGCTCAGGGCCATCGACCAATCGAATTGGAGGAATTCGGACATTCGGAATTGAATCTTATCACAAGGCGTCGTCCGCGCCTGCCGCCACTTTGGACATCATCTTCTTCTTGTGGCAACTAACCTGGCAATGCCGGAAAGCCTGGCCGCGATCGGATCGCGATCCACCGGCGCGGCTACCGGTTCATCTCCAAGCAGGACCGCCTTATGAAAAAAAACGCATTAATCACCGGCGCCAACAAGGGCATCGGCCTCGAAACCGCACGGCAACTGGGAGCGCAGCAGATCACTGTCCTGGTGGGCGCGCGTGATCTGAGCAAAGGCCGGCAGGCGGTGGAGGAATTGAAAGCGGAGGGAATCGACGCGCATGCGATCGAGATTGATGTCGCGGACGAGGCGAGTGTGCGGAGGGCGGCGGCGCAGATCGAGCAGGACTTTGGCCACCTAGACATCCTGGTGAACAACGCGGGGGTGATGCTGGATAGCTACGACACGAAGATTGCCGAGATGCCGCTGGCGCTTTGGCGGGACACCTTCGCGACGAATTTTTTCGGGCTGGTCGCGACCACGCAGGCGTTTTTGCCTTTGCTGCGCAAGAGCGAGGCGGGGCGGATCGTGAATCTTTCTAGCATCCTCGGATCGATCACGTATCACGCCACCCCGGGTTCGCCTGTTTACGGCTCGAAAGTGCCGGCCTATGACGTTTCGAAATCCGCGGTGAACGCTTACACGGTGCATCTCGCGCACGAGTTGAAGGAGACAAAGATCAAGGTGAACGCAGCGCATCCGGGCTGGGTGAAAACCGAGATGGGCGGTGAGGAAGCGCCGATGGAACTGGCGGATGGAGCGAAGACGAGTGTGGCACTGGCGACGTTGGGGGAGGACGGCCCGAGCGGGACCTACGTGCACATGGGGGAGGCGCTGCCGTGGTAAAATTATGAACGAACCGATCAATATCAACGAGGCGAGTTTCGGCCGGGCGGTGCTGCAATCGCCGGTGCCGGTGCTGGTGGATTTTTGGGCGCCCTGGTGCGGACCGTGCAAGATGATCGCGCCGCTGCTGGACGAGATCGCGAAGGAGAGCGAGGGGCGTTTTCGGATCGCCAAAGTGAACGTGGATGATGATCCGGGGTTGATGCAGCGCTTCGGCGTGCGGGCGGTGCCGACGTTGCTTTTCTTCCACGAGGGAACGCTGCGCGATCAACTGGTGGGGGGCGCGCCCAAGCAGGCGATCGTGGAGAAGCTTTCTGGCTTGGGCGCGGGGGCGGCCTCTGCTTAAAGGTGGCGCGTGGAGAGATTTTGCGGGCGTAGCCTGCTTTCGGAGTGCGTGCACGTCCTCGCGCTGCTTTCTGACTGTGGTGGAGGCGGGTTGAGCTTCGGGGGACTTTTGGTGTTTTCGGCGTCGCCGAAAAGCGGCGCGGGGACGCGCACGCACTCCGAAAGCGCTGCGCGCGAAAAGGCTCGGGCGTTTGTCTTTTTTGGCCGCTGCTAGGCGATCGTGTCGACGACGCCGCCGTCTACGCGCAGGGCGGCGCCGGTGGTGGCGGAGGCTTGGGGCGAGGCGGCGTAGACGATCAGGTTGGCCACTTCTTCCACACTGGCGGCGCGCTGGATGATAGAGCTGGGGCGGTTTTTCATGACGAAGGCGGCGGCCGTTTCCTCGATCGATTGGCCGGATCTTTCCTGCGGGTCTTCCAGCATTTCTTCGAGGCCTTCGGAGAGGGTGGGGCCGGGGAGGATGGCGTTGACTGTGACTCCGGAGCCGGCGGCGCGTTTGGCGAGGCCACGGGAGATGGAGAGCATGGCGGTTTTGGTGAAGCCGTAGTGGATCATATCGGCCGGAATATTGAGTGCTGATTCGGAGGAGAGGAAGAGGATGCGCCCCCATTTCTGCTTCATCATTTTAGGCAGGTAGGCGCGGGAGAGCCGGACTCCGGACATGACGTTGACCTCGAAAAAACGGGTCCATTCCGCATCGGGAATTTCGAAAAAATCCTGGGGGCCGTAGATGCCGACGTTGTTGACCAGGATATCGGCGGAGGGTTCGGCCGCGACCAGGGCAGCGCAGCCTTCGGCGGTGCCGAGGTCGGCCGCCACACCGCGGATCGTGGCGCGCGTTTCGGCGGTCAGCTTTTTGATGGCCGTCTGGACGGCCTGCTCGGTGCGACCGTTGACGACGACGGTGGCGCCAGCGGCGGCGAGGCCTTGGGCGATGGCGAAACCAATGCCGCTGGTCGAGCCGGTGACGATGGCGGTTTTAGAAGAGAGATCGATTTTCATGAACAGGTCTCGAGAGTTACAGGACTTCGTCCCACTTTGCTTTGTCTTTTAGCATGATCTCGCGCAGGAGGCGGATGGGGGGCATGCCGTGGTCGAGCAGCTCGTCGTGGAATTTTTTGAGCGAGAATTTGTCGCCTTCCTGCGCTTTATAATCTTCGCGCAGTTTCAGGATTTGGAGTTTGCCTAACGTGTAGTTGAGGTAGCCGGGATCGAAGGTGCCGCGCATGGCTTCCTGGCGGGCAGTCTTTTCTTCGTAGTAGCAATTGTCGACGAAGAATTTGGTCGCTTCGTCGACGGTCATGCCTTGGGTGTGCATTTTGATGGAGGCCACCAGGCGGCAGAGGCGGAGGAGCGCTTCGTCGGATTGGGCGAGGCGGTATTTGGCGGCGCGTTTGATTTCCTCGTCGCTGGGGGCATCGCCTTTGGGTTGGCCGAAGCCTTCGTCGAGCATCATCTTTTCGGCGTAATGGGCCCAGCCTTCGACGAAGGCGTAGCTGTTGAAGATCTTGGCGGTTTTCGAGGCGTCGGAGGCGTTCAGGTGCAGAAATTGAGTGTAGTGGCCGGGATAGGCTTCGTGAATGGAAACGACGTCGGTGGTGAAGTAGTTAAAGGCGGTGAGCCATTCTTCTTTCTGGGCTTCGGGCCATTCGGGCTCGGGCGGAGTGACGTAGTAGTAGGCTTCGGAGGCTTTCTTTTCGAACGGCCCGGGCGTGTCCATGGAGGCGAAGGAGGTGGCGCGGGCGTATTGCGGAGTCTCCTTGACCTCGGCGCGCACTGTTGAGGGCATGGTAATGATCTGGTGATCGAGCAAATACTGGCGGATGGCATCGAGATTTTTGGCGGTGTCGGGAATGAGGCTTTCGGGAGTGGGGTGCTCTTTCTGGACATCTTTGAAGACTCCGATCGGCGGCTTGGTCGGGTCGATGATTTTGGCTGCTCCGGCGAAGGCGTCCTGTTCGCGCTTTAATTCGGCGAGGCCGATTTCGAGGATCCGCCCGGGCGGCAGGTCGACCAGTTCGCCCTCTGCGAGCATGCGGCGATATTTCTCTTCGCCGAGAGCCCACTCGCCGATCGCTTTCGGGAGTCGCTCTTTTTCGAGCCAGGTGGCGTAGTCCGCCAGAGCCATGGAGGCTTTGCGATTCGAGAGCTGGAAGGCGCCGAGGATGCGCTCGTCTTTGAGGCCTTTGATCGCGTCGACCAGGTCGTTTTTCAGGAATTCGGCGCCGCCGCGGGCGATCTGGATGGCGAGTTCGACGTAGGGTTTGGGCAGGACTGGCTTCAGATTTGTTTTGGCGGCGATGATAAGGTTTGGCGTCTGGTTTTCGACCGAGATGATGCTGCGGACGCGGTCGACGAGGGGGGCGTAGTTGCGTTTGATGAAGACGTTCACGTCGAGCGCTTGCGCGTAGGTCATGGGGTTGTTCTCGAAGGAGTCCATCTCTTGGAGATCGAAGAGATCACGCTTGATCCCGGCCTGGAGGATGCGGAGGTCGCGCGCGGCGCGGGCGCCCATTTTATCGAGGTCGAATTTACTCAAGCGCTCGTCGAAGCGCTTCAGGCGGGAGAGCTCGGCATCGAGGGCGAGACGAGTGAAGTCGCTCATCCGGCCGTCGTATTCGTGGAACCCGAGGGAGGTGGCCGCGAGCGGGTGGGCGGTCAGCCAGCCTTTGATGTATTCCTCGGCTACTTTATTAAACTCTTCATCCGGCTTTCCCTCCGCGGCAGGGGCGCGATGGTCGAGGAGGAGGACGAGGACGACGACGAGGAGGAGACGATTCATGGCGAGGTAAAGCGCGAACCTAGCGAGGGGTTTGGCCGTTGCCAAAAATTTCCGGGTGGGCGATGATCTGCTCCATTCGTTTTTCTCCCGTGATCCGATGAAGCGCCGTTTCTTTTTTAGCACCTTTGCCGTCCTCTTGGGAGCGAGCGTGTGGCTGGGGTTCTGGATCTATTCGGCGCGCGCGGCGGAGCCGGAAGAGGACACCGGCTACGCGCAGATCTCGGTCTTCGCCCGGGCGGTGCAACTGATCCGACAGGATTACGTGGATGGGAAGAAGACCAGCTACCACGATCTGATTTACGCGGCCATGAAAGGGATGATGGCCTCGCTCGATCCGCACAGCCAGTTCATGGATCCGGATGATTTTAAGGATATGCAGGACGACACCCGGAGCCGTTTCAATGGGCTCGGGATCGAGGTTTCGGTCAAGAACGGCCTTCTGACCGTGATCACGCCGATGGAGGACACGCCGGCGGCGAAAGCGGGCATCCTTTCCGGCGATCAGATTTTGCGGATCAATGGGAACTCAACCGAGAAGATGGAACTGCAGGACGCGGTCAACGTCCTCCGCGGGGTGCCGGGGCAGAAAGTGACGTTGACGATTTTACGTCCGGTGTCGAAGGAGATTAAGGATTACGCGCTGGAGCGGGCGGAGATCAAGGTGCAGAGCGTGAAAGGGGCGCGGCTGCTCGATCGCGAACTGACCGGCGCCTTCAAGGTGGGCTATGTGCGGTTGATTCAATTCAATGAGCCGACTGCGAGCGAGCTGGAGAAGGCGCTCGACGATCTGCAGAAGCTGGGCATGCAGGCGTTGATTCTCGATTTACGCAACAATCCGGGCGGCTTGTTGAACAGCGCGGTAGACGTGTGCGCGCAATTTTTGCCGCCCAGCACGACGGTGGTTTCGACGCAGGGGCGGGCGGCTTCGCAGCAGACCGAGTACGCGACTTCGAGCACGGCGAAGCAGCGGCCGCGTTTTCCGATGACGGTGTTGGTGAATGAGGGGAGCGCGAGCGGAGCGGAGATCGTGGCGGGCGCGTTAAAGGATTTAAACCGGGCCATTCTGGTGGGCGAAACCACCTTCGGAAAAGGTTCGGTCCAGAACGTGATGCAGCTTCCGGATGGGTCCGCGCTGCGGATGACGACCGCGAAGTATTACACCCCGAGCAAGCAGGTCATCCATGCGCAGGGGGTAGCGCCGAACATCCGGGTGCCGATCAGCGCGGAGCAGGAGCGAGCGCTTTTCCAGGCGCGGAGCGCGGACCAGATAAAGCCGGAGGAGGAGACGAATCTGATCAAGACGAAGGACACGCAGATGCTGCGTGCGATCGATGCGCTGAAGGGCGTGATGATCTACGCGCAGGAGACGACGCCGAAGGTGGACGCGGTGAAGAAGTAGAGTCCCGAACCGCGAGGCCTCTGGCATGTGCTAAGGTCGGCCCTCGAGGTGAGCGCCCCGGCTAGGATTCTTGCTCTGGAACGTCGTGTGATGAGACGGCGGTGGCGATCTGCGACCGGGCGAGACGCTGGCCAGCGTGATCGCCCCCGCCGCGCATGAGCCTTACGGCGGCGTGGTGCCGGAGGCGGCTTCGCGGAATCATCTACTGCACGCTCCACCCCTGCTTGCGGACGTGTTCGCGCAGGCTGGTCTAACGAGCGCGGAGGGATTGACGCTTTCGCCGCCACCTCGGGGCGGGGGGGCTGGCCACATCGCTCATGATCGGGGCCTCGAGCGCGAAGGGGCTGGCGTTAGGCTGCGGCAAGCCCTACTACCTCGCGATCAATTTCTTTCCCGCGCCTCGAGCATGTGCGCTTTGGCTTCGAAATGCTGCGACGATATTCCTTCGCGGAGGCGGCGTGGCGCTTCGGCAACGGCCTGCGCAAACTGACGGCGCAACCCGGGCGCCCGGAAATCTACAGCGAGACAATCACTTGCGCCTTCTTCGCACTCATCGGGGAACGGCTGGCGCGGCGGCCGGATCGTGGATGGCCGGAGTTTATCTCGGAGCACGCCGAACTCGCGGCCCAGCACGTGATCGAGCGCTGGTATGAACCCGTGGAGCTAAGGTCCGAGATCGCGCGGAAAACGTTCGCCCTGCCGCCTCCGAAAAATCAGGCGCCCGGGACGGCAGATCGTCGTTGAGATTTCGCGCAGCTAAGTTGGTCAAACTGATTGGAAGTTGAGACCAGCCCTTTGCGCGCGTCCTGAGGATCAGGAAAGCGCAGACGTTTTAGAGGAGCGGTCCGCGGCAAGAGCGCCGCGGACCGCTGGAAAAGAAACCAGTTACCGACAGGGCTTGTGCAGCTGAATATTCCCACCCACCAGAGTGCCACTTGCGGTGTAGCCGTTTGAGAGACGAATCGCGAAGGTATCTGCGCGCCCAGGCTCGCCATTATCAGCGAGGTCAACCATGTAGGTGAAGCCACCCTGACCATTGACTTCGGCTGTTCCTTCGATGTGACGCGAGGTCAGGCCAGTGGAGGAATAAGCTGTGACTCCAGTGCCTTTGACGCGCATCCCCGTACCATGATCAATGTAGGTCAGGTGACCCCAGAATCCGCCATTCTTTATCCCGCCAGCGACTCCGAATGTGTCACGCGGACTGGTGGCGGTGACAATGTAGCCACCCCCGGTAATGAAATCACCGCCGGTGCAAACGCCATTGCCGCAACTAATATCCGCATGTGCGGAAGCCAAAATGACGTCAGCCAATGTCCCGCCGGTCGCTGGATCGAAAAGAACGACGTGCAGCGCGTTGACGGTAATACTAGAGGACTTCCTCGAGCCCGTGGACGTTTGCTCGTTGATGATAACGTAGCCTGCGCCCAATGGGAGGGTGATCGTCTGGTTGGGAGCACCGCTCACCGTGATTGCCTGCCCATCGATGACCAGGTTCGCCAGTTCTGAACTGCCGCTGGAAGAGGCATTGCCCGCCTGACAAAGTGCCAGCGCACGCGACATCAGGAGATCTGCAGTGATGGTGTGTCCCGCTACCGTGAGATTTGCATCTGCCAGCGAAGCTTCTGACCGGCTGCCATCGCCCTGACCAATTGTCGTGGCATGCGCCACTTCTCCGGTAAGTATTCCGGGGACATTCACCGTAAGGAGGGAAGCTTCCAGGGCACCGCCAGATGAAGGCAGCGGACCGGTGTCGCTGACAGTTGTTCTCATGCCCAGGACGGTGGCGTCGACCGCCACGGCCCGGCCACTGAAAGTGGTCGGGTTGCCGCCACCACCTCCTTTGCCTCCGCCGCCGCGAGCTCCATAAAGGGTAATGGGGATGACCGAAGCGAGTAAGACGGCCAGAATGCAGCTGGCGCGGACGAAGTGACGCTGATGTTTTTTCATTGGATTATTTTCGGTGGGTGAAGGATTTCGATTTCTACTGTTGATTCGTATTTGAGTCGCGATCCGGATGCAAATGATTTTTTTCTGGTGGATAGGAGTGCTGGAGGAACGGAGTGATGGAGTATTGGTAATACATCACTGAGCCGCGCCACCACTCCAGTGCCTCTGCCCCTCTCCTGCTCGCGCTGGAGACTTCTTGCGACGAGACGGCGGTCGCGATCCTGCGCGGGCCGGAATTACTCGCGAGCGAGATCGCTTCGCAGAGCGCCTTGCACGAGCGCTACGGCGGGGTGGTGCCGGAAGTGGCCTCGCGGAATCATCTGGTGGAGGCGCCGCGTTTGCTGGAGCGGGCGATCGAGCGGGCGGGGATCGCGCTTTCTGCCGTGGATGCGTTTGCGGCCACGGCGGGCCCGGGTTTAGCCACCTCGCTGATGATCGGCGCTTCGTTCGCGAAAGGGCTCGCCCTCGCAGCCGGCAAGCCCTACCTGGCGGTGAATCATCTGGAGGGGCATTTGCTCTCGCCGTTTTTTGCTGCGCCGGTTGAGGTGGAGCCGAACGTGGCCTTGATCGTGAGCGGTGGACATACCCTGCTGGTGGAGGTGCGCGGGGTGCAGGATTATCGTATCCTCGGCCGGACGGTGGATGATGCAGCGGGCGAAGCCTTCGACAAGGTGGCGAAACTGCTGGGGCTGGCATATCCGGGCGGGCCCGAGATCGAGCGACGGGCGAGGGATGGCGATCCGAAACGGTTCGCTTTCCCGCGGAGCATGCTCGGCTCGGGGGACCACAATTTTAGCTTCAGCGGATTGAAGACGGCGGTGCGGTATTTGTTGCCCAAGGTGTCGTTAGACGAGCAGAGCGTGAACGATATTTGTGCGTCATTTCAAGCGGCGGCGATCGACGTTTTGGTGCGCAAGACGATCCGCGCCGCAGCGGAGTCTGGATTGTCGCTCATCACGCTGAGCGGAGGCGTGAGTTGCAACGCGGCGTTACGCGCTCAGATGCAAACTGCCTGCAAGGCGGCGGGCCTCGAGTTTCTCGCCGCAGCGCCCTCGCTCTCGACCGATAACGCGGTCATGATCGCCTTTGCGGCGGCGCTGCGTTTCGAAGCTGGCGCAGCGACAGAGGTAACCGAGGAGATCGACCCCAATCTCGCGCTCGTCTGAGTTTCGCAGAGCGTGCGCTTGGAGGATGGCGCGATGGCTGCAACCCACGCCGTTGATTTTCTTTAATTATTTCGCGCGTCGCGTGTCTGACTTGGAGTTCAACCTTT
>JBBSLZ010000123.1:0-8807 GCA_038233435.1 Chthoniobacterales bacterium | reverse complement strand
GGCCGTCGGTTTTGAGGGCGATCAGTTCAATGGGGAGCGGCTGGCCTTCCTTGACCACGTTATCGAAACGTTTCAGGCCGAAGTAGAATTCTGAGCTGTGCTGGACGAAGGCGCGCGAAGCGGAGACGGTCTGCTGGTTGAGATCGGTGACTTCGGTGAGGAGTTTGGCGGCGCGCGGCTGCGGTGCTTTCGGGTTGACCGGAAGCGGCGTGGCGACTTGGGCGCGGCCGTCATCGGTGATCGCGACTTCGCCCTGGGCGTTGTATTGCGAAAGGCGGTCGAGGGCGCGGTTAAGGCGGAAATCGTAGATGGCGTTGTTGAAGGCGAAGTTGGCGAGGCCCTCGGGCGAGAAGGGATCGTCGCGCGCCACCAGCGACCAGGTGAGCTTTGCTTTCGAGAGCGGTTTGCCCATCAGGTATCTCGCGGTGACGGGAAGCGCGAGCTGGGTGTCGCCGAGAGTTTCGGGTGGTTTCGGGATGGTGATTTCGAAGGCGTTGGGTTTGTATTCCTGGACCTGAAAATAGACGGCGCCGCCGAGTTGCTCGCCTTTCTCGCCAGCGGCGAGGAGGCGGTATTTGCCTAACGAGCCTTCGGGGAGCGTGATCTCCTGGTCGAAGGCGCCGTATTCGGAAAGGGTGACCGTTTTGGTCAGGACGTCGCGCTGCTTCGGATCGGAGAGGGTGAGGGTGATTTCTTTGCCCGCGGGCAGGGGTGGCTGGCCGGCGCGCGGATCGCGGGCGTAGCCTTTCAGGAAAACCTTGTCGCCGGGTTTGTAGACGCCGCGTTCGGTGAAGAGGAAGATGCTATTGGCGCCGCCTTCGTCGTCGGTGACTTCTTCGGTGACGCCGAGGCGGTAGAGCGGCAGGGAATTTTCGCCGGAATAAATCGAGATGAGATGCGAATCATGCTCGCCCTGGGCAAAGATCCAGCGTGGGTCTTCACCAAGCGGGAGAGTGGCGTTGCCGGTGGCATCGGTGACGGCGGTGGCGGTGGACTTGCCTTCGGTGTCGAGCACTTGCAGACGGAGCGCGGGGATGCTCTTGCCGGTGGCGAGCGAGAAAAGATGCAGAAAGGTGGAAGTGCGGTCGCGTTTCCAAACTGCGCCGAGGTCGGTCAGCTGGACGAGCGTTTGAGTGCCCACGCGTTTGCCGCCGGGCGGGAGGGGATCGAGCGATTCGGCGGTGAGGAGGATGGCGCCGGTTTTGTTGGCGCCGACGATTTCGTCCCAGGAGAGGGTGACGGTTTGCTCGGCATCAACGGCGCCGGCGGAGGCGAGTTCTTTTTCCCAGACGACTTTTCCGGGGAGCTCCTCGGTGTTCACGCGCGCGTAGGTTTCGTCGATCGAGTCGGGCGGGGGCTCGTGATATTTATCGTAGGCTTTGACGGCGGCGGGGATGGCTGCGCCGGTGAAGAGTTTCGCGGAGACGCGGACGCGCGGGACGTTGAGGGCAAGGAGGCGGAGCTGGCGGGTGCCGCCAGTCCATTGGTGGGCGGAGAATTCCTGGAAGTAAAGGCGCGGCGCGACGCGGTCGAAGGAGGCTTCTTGGGTGAAGGGGGTGGTGAGTTCGAGCGGTTCGCGCGCGGGGAGGCCGCTCTTAAGGATGAAGCGATAGGGCGTCTCGAGGGCGAAGTCGCCTTTCAAAGTGACGAGCATCTCCTGGACGGAGATTTTCAGGTTCGGCGGGGTGGGCGTGAGGGTGAACCATTTCGCGAATTTTTCGCCGGTCATTTCTTCCGGGAGCGTTTTGTTCAGCTCGAGGAGGAGACGGCGGCCGTTGGTGCGATTGCTTTCGGCGCGTAGGCTGACGACGCGGAAGGGCTGGATGGTGCCGATCTCGACTTCGGCTTTTTGGGCGAGGGCGGTCTTGATCTCGGCGGCGGGGAGGCCGGCATCGAGGAGGAGGCGCCAGTTGGCGCCGGGCGGGAGGGGTTTGGTGGGGGCGACGCAGAGGACGTTCCGGCGGGGCGGAGCGGCCGGGGCGGTGGGATCGCTGGCGGGCGAGTCGGTGATTTCTCCTTCGTCGGTGGTGTTGTTCGGTGGCTCGACCTGCTCGCCCCAGATGCCTAACGAGCGGTCATCGCTTTGCCAGAGCGGGAAGAGGCGGTCGCGCTGTTTGGGGTTGTCGGCCTGCTCGACGCGCGCCGGGATGGTGGTGCCGGCGGCGTTGACGAAATGGAAATATTTAGCGGCGGCGGCGGCGTCGACGTTGGCGTTGAAGAGAAGGAGGAAACGCGGGAGGACGGTGGCATTTTCGCGATCTAAATAGCCGACGGTGGCGCTGCCTTTGAGGCGGAAGGGGGGCGTTTCGGCGGTCTCGCGGAGGGTGGCGGGGATGGGCTTTCCGGCGAGGTCTTTGGTGCCGGGGCGGAGGGAGATTTTGAACTTGGTGCCGAGAGGGAGGATGGTTTCCGGGGAAAAGGTGCCGCTGCGTTGGCTCAGCCAAACGAAGCGGCCGGGGACGGCGGGATCGAGGAGAAGGGGGGAGACGGCGGCGGGCTGGCCGACGTCTTGCGGCGCGACCATCTGGGTGCCGAAACGCAACTCGAAGGTGCTCTTCGGTGCGAGGGTGCGGGAGGGGAGGAGAAGCTGGGCGGGAGGCGGAGCGGCCAGGACGGTGGTGACGAGGAGAAGCGGGAGCGCGAGGCGGAAGGAGCGAAGCATGGGTGAGGTGCGGGATTCGGTCAGAGGGCCGCGCTTCTTACAATCTATTTTTTGTTGGGATGGATGCGCGGGTTAGGGCAGGGAGGGGAACCATCCTTCGGCCCGGGGGCGGGCCGGCTCCAAGGGGGAACCATCCTTCGGCCCGGGGGCGGGCCGGCTCCAAGGGGCGGCGCTGGCGCGTGGGCGGACTTTTTCAGCTTGCGCGGCGGCGTTGATGCGGGACGATTACCGCCGCAGCCGGCGTGGCGGAATTGGCAGACGCGCTAGACTCAAAATCTGGTACTCGCAAGAGTGTGTGGGTTCGAGCCCCTCCGCCGGTAGGCACGGCCCGCCCTTCCGAAAGGGTTATCCTCCCGGCACCCCGCCTTGGCTGCCAAGGTCCTGAATTCTTTGCGCGTCTTCGACCGCGTTGCGCCTAGAACGGTTTGGATCGGTCTTCACCGCATCTTCTTCTGGAATCCATTTGCCCCCCATGTTGCTGCCAATCTCACCGGGGACGTAAACGTAGCGTTTGCCTTTGATGATTTTGACGTTCGGATTGTCTTTGGCGGCGGCTACGGTGGTGGCGGCAGCCGTGGCTGTGATCTGGCCGCTCACTTTCGAGGCGGAGCCGACTTCAACCGCAAAGGCGACTCCTGATTTGGGGCCTTTGAGCTGTTTGGCGCTTTTCGTGCCGGCAAGAGCGACTTGAAATCCGGCGCCACTTTTGGAGACAAACTGGAAGGTGTAGGAGCCGGGATCGAGCTTGGGCGTGGCGAACTTGCCGCCGGCTCCGGTCTCTCCTTTAAAGACCACTTTTCCGGTGGCTTTTTGGGTGGCCGTGATCTCGACGCCCGGGTTGGCGGCGCCAAAGCCGAGGCTGGCAAATAAGAGTGCGCAGGCAAACGAAGCAATGGGGGTGAACGTTTTCATGGAATTACGTTAACGCCGCGGCTTAGACGAGCCAAGCATAAAAACGGTGGCGGCGCGCGTCGACGATCTGGCGGAAGGACGTGGTGAAACTGCCAGCTCGGCCGGTTTAAAAAAATGTCTGAGCCAGCCGGGCGATCAAGGCTGCGACGATGATGAGGAAGAAGACGCGGACGAAGCGGCTGCCTTTCCGAATGGCGAGGTGGGAGCCGAGGGCGGCGCCGGCGACGTTGCTCACCGCCATGGCGAGGCCGATGCCGTAGAGGAGCTGGCCGGTGGAGGCGAAGTAGATGATGGAGGCGAGATTGGTGCACCAGTTGATCGCTTTGGCGGAGGCGGAGGCGGAGAGGAAATCGAAGCCGAGGAGGCCGACGAAGGCGAAGATGAGGAAGCTGCCCATGCCGGGACCGAAGAAGCCATCGTAGAAGCCGAGGACGGAGCCGATGCCAAGGGCGATCCAGCGGGTTTTCCGCGGGGCGTGTTTGGGCGCGTGGATAAGGCCGAGGTCTTTGACGAGGAAGACGTAGAGGGCGACGACGAGGAGGAGGACGAGGACGAGGGGACGCAAGATGACGGGGTCGAGGAGGGTGACGGCGCGGGAGCCTAGGAAGGCGAAGAGGAAGGCGGCCAGGGCGGCGGGGGCGATGGTGGACCAATCGATCTTAACATGACGGGCGAAGCGCTGGACGGCGATGGAGGTGCCGAAGAAGGAGGCGAATTTGTTCGTACCGAGAAGGGTGGGGAAGGGGACGCCGGGCAGGAGAAGAAGGGCGGCCGGCAACTGGATGAGGCCGCCGCCACCGACCACCGCATCGACAAATCCGGCGGCCATGGAGAAGGCGCAGAGCAGGAGCAAGGTGGTCATAAAGGTTGGTTAGGCAGGACGGGGGGCAGAAGTTAAGCACGATTTTGCTTCCGGCCGAGGAAGGTTTCCGATAGCTGAGAAGGAGCGCTTATGGAACCGACTTCCAGCGAGGGACCGGGGGGCCGGCAAAAGCTTTCCGGGGCGGAGAAGCAGTGCTGCTTTTCGCTCGCCGATATTCTGGAGGACGAGCTGGCGGGAAGGATTTTACCCGCGGCGGAGCGGACCACGGCGGCGACGGAGCGGGAGCGGCTGGAAGCGATTCAGAAGAAATTGCACGGAGAGCGGCGGTCGGCGCTTTGTCTTTCGGGCGGCGGCATCCGGAGCGCGACCTTTGGCTTGGGGGTGGTGCAGGCGCTGGCGCGGCGCGGGTTGCTGACGGAGTTCGATTATCTTTCGACGGTGTCGGGCGGCGGTTATCTGGGCGGCTGGTTGAGCGCGTGGATCAAGAACTCAGGCCACGACCCGGAGGCGGTGGCGCGGGGGTTGAACAAGGATTTGAGCCAATCGGATGACGCGGAGCGCGATCCGGAAGCGGAGCCGATCCGGCATCTGCGGCGGTATAGCAATTACCTGACGCCTAAGCTCGGATTTTTTTCGAGCGATACCTGGACGCTGGTGGCGACGGTGTTGCGAAATATTTTTCTAAACTGGCTGATGTTGATCCCGATCATCGCGGCGGCGTTGATGATTCCGCGGTTAGTGGCCAGTGTGGCGATGCGGGTGGGGCCTTCGTTAGGCGCGATCGCCGTTGTGCTGGGGCTGGGGCTGCTGGGCAAGCTTTTGGGGACGACTTATTCGGCGCTGGATTTGCCGGCCTGGCGGAAGAGCGGAAAGGACGGAAAAGGGGAGGAAAGCCATCTGACGGATGGCGGGTATGCCTGGTTTTGCCTGCTGCCGCTGGTGCTTTCGGCGCTGCTGATCTCGATCGGGTGGTTTTGGTTTTTAGGCGCTTTCCCGGCAACGGCGGGGCGGTATGTGCGCTGGGATTCTCTGACGGAGGGCGTGATCCGCTGGCCGGGCGGGGCTTGGTTTTTTGTCTATGCGACCATCGCCGCCTCTTTGCCGGCGGGGCTGATCGCGATGGTGATGCGGCGGCGGCGGATTCTGGGGAGCTGGCGGGAGCCGCTCGCGATGTTAGTGACGGCGGTGGCGGGCGGGGCGGGCTACTGGTTTGTGCTGCATTGGATTTTTAGCGGGCTGGTGCCGTACGAATTCAATGCGCAGGTGCTGAATTATCTCTGCTTCGCGCCTTCGCTGGTGTTGCTGAATTTCATGTTCATGAACTTCATTTACGTGGTCACGTTCAGTCGTTCTACCACGACGGAGGATCGGGAGTGGTGGGCGCGTTCGGCGGGCTGGCTCTTGATCGCGGCGCTGAGTTGGGCGGCGGCCAGCGTGGTCGTGCTTTGGGGGCCGATCGCGCTGCAGGTGCTGCTTTATGACAAGACGTGGCTGCGAAATATGGTGGCGGCGGTGGGAGGGGCGACCGGGATCGTGACTGCGCTGCTGGGCCATAATGCGCGGAGCGCAGCGAAGAAGAAGGACGCCGGTGGCGGCGCTCCCTGGCTGGCGTTCGGGGCGATTGTGTTCCTGGTCTTCTTGGTGGGTTACATCGCGCTGGGGACGTCCTGGCTGGAGGCCCACGCTTTTCGGGTGGCGACGGAAAGGCCGCCGCGGACGGAGTCGGGGCAGGTGCCGGATTTTCGGGCTTTTTACGCGGCCACGGTCCTGCAAATGGAGGTCTGGAAAATCCTAATTCTGGCGGCGGCGTTTTGTCTGACGGGGTTGGTGGTGGGCTTCCTCGTGAACGTGAATCAGTTCTCGCTCCACGCGATGTATAACGCGCGGCTGACCCGCGCCTATCTAGGTGCATCGCGCGCGGGTCGGGGGCGGCGGCCGCATTGGTTTACCGGGTTCGACCCCGAGGACAAGATCGCGATGTGGGAGCTGGCGGCGCAGAAGCCGCAGAAGTTATTTCACGTAGTAAACATCGCGATGAATCTGGTGAGCGGGAAGGAGTTGGCCTGGCAGGAGCGAATGGCGCAGTCGTTTACGGTCTCGCCGCTGCATAGCGGCAGCTGGCTGGGAGGTTATCGAAATTCGCGCTGGTACGATGGCGGGATCGGCCTCGGCACCGCGATCACGATTTCCGGCGCAGCGGCGAACCCGAATATGGGTTATCACTCCTCGCCGTTGGTCGCGATCTTGATGACGCTCTTCAACGTGCGGCTGGGCTGGTGGGCGGGGAATCCGGGCCAGCCGGGCGAGAACGCCTGGTTTCGCCGGGGGCCGCGCCATGCCGCGCTCCCGCTCCTGGCGGAGGCGTTTGGGTTTACGACGAGTGATTTCCAGGATGTGAATCTTTCGGATGGCGGGCACTTTGAAAACCTGGGGCTTTACGAGATGATCCTGCGGCGTTGCCAGCGCATCGTGGTGGTGGATGCAGGCCGGGATACGGACTACGCGTTCGAGGATCTGGGAAACGCGATTAGGAAGGTGCGGATTGATTTTGGGATTCCGGTCGAGATTACGGTGACCTTTCTGGAGCCTAATAAAAAAGGACAGCACCTGGCTCGCTGCGCGGTGGGCACGATCCACTACGAAAAGGTCGATCGCGGGGCGCCGCCGGGGAAGCTGATCTACATCAAGCCGCTGCTGCAGAAGACGGAGCCGGTGGATGTGCGGAACTACGCGAGCGCGCATCCGGGTTTTCCACATGAAACCACAGGCGACCAGTGGTTTAGCGAATCGCAACTGGAGAGCTACCGGATGCTGGGAGATCATACCATCCAGGAGACGCTGGCGGAGGCGGGCGACCTGAAGGGGAATCTGGCGGAGCTGTTTGAGTATGTGGAAGCGCAGTCCGGCCGGATCGAGGCGAAGCTGAAAGCGCGGCGGGTGAAGATCGTGCGGTTGGAAACGGATGCGCCGCCTGCCGAGCCGGAGAAGCGCACGCCGGTGATTTAGGATGTGGCGTTGGATCTGAGGCGGTGGGGAATTTTTGACCGCAGATTACGCGGATGACGCAGATGGAGAGCGGAGAATTTTGAAACCCGCCGCGCGAGCGATCGGTGGATTGAAGCGACACCGAAAAGTTTTCATCCAAATGCGCGTGCTTTTCTGGGCGGAGCCGAAGAAAGGAGTCATGCCTCGTCTCGCCCTTCTGTTTTTGTCCCTCGCGCTGCTTGCTCTCACTGGTTGCGGAACGGTCAGCGACCTCGTCACGACCCACGTCCCGACCCGCCAAACTGGACGAGCCGCCGTCGTGGTGAAGCTGCGCGAACAACGCGCCTATCTCTATCGCGGAAAGCAGCAGGTTTCCGTCTCGCGCATTTCCAGTGGCCGGGAAGGTTATCGCACGCCCACCGGCCGGTTCCGGGTCAATCGAAAAGATGAAGACCATCGCTCGAGTCTCTACGGCGATTACGTGGACGCTTCGGGTCGAGTGGTAAAAGCGAACGTCGATCGTCGGCGCCACCGGAAGCCGCGCGGGAGCCATTACGTCGGCGCGCCGATGCCGTTCTACGTCGAGTTCTTGCCCAGCTATGGCTTGCACGTCGGCTATCTTCCGGGCGAAGCGGCGTCGCACGGCTGCATTCGGATGCCGTATTGGAAAGCGCGTCAATTCTATCACGCGGTGCGCATCGGCACCCCAGTCACAGTCCAACCGTAGCGTTGGTTTCCATTTAGAGGTTGAGCGTTCGAAGTTGGAAGTTCAACGTTCCGCCGCTCGCGACCCCATTTGATGGCTGCGCCGCTGGCGGAGCGGGCACTTATGAAGACACCGCCACGGCTGGCGGAGTGACCCGCTCTTATCTCTCCACCAAAGGTCCGCGCCGCGCCAGCGCCGGGAAGATCGTCGGCCTCTTCGGCGTCTCCCACGATATTACGGAACGGAAACAGGCGGAAGCGGGCCGTGCTACGTAGTTCCCGTGCCCGAGTTGGCATACGCGCGGCTATCTTAGAAGTGCCGGAGGTTCGGAAGGTGGGTTGCCACAGCGTTCGAACCCATCCTCGCACTTCGCAGGCGAGAAATTATCTACATGAATAAGAGTTTCGATTCGGACGCCGCCCTGGAGCCGGTTCCTGCTGCGCTCAGGGTGATGCCTGCTGTCGCGGCGACTTTCGCGACCGCGGTCAGCATTCTTGTTCTGATTGGTTGGTTCACCGCGACAGAGCTGCTGAAGCGCGTTCTCCCCGGATTGATCGCGATGAACCCGGTGACGGCCGTCGCCTTTATTCTGACCGCGGCGGCGCTCACGTTGCTGCGGGAGCCGGTTCGTTCCACCTCGTGCTTGCGAGGCGCTCGAGCTTTAGCGTCGTTTGTCATCTTGATCGGGAGTCTCAAGCTCCTGGCGCTGGGAGCGCACT
>JBBSLZ010000122.1:0-8847 GCA_038233435.1 Chthoniobacterales bacterium | reverse complement strand
GAATGGAAGCACGCCGGCGAGGATCTTCAGCAAGGTCGATTTGCCGGCGCCGTTTGGACCGACCAGGACGGTGCGCTCGCCGCGTTCGACGGTGAGGTCGAGGCCTTGGTAAACTTTGTGTTTGCCGTAGGCCTGATGGATTCCTTCCAGAGAAATGGCACGCTGCCCGCCGCGCGGCGGCTGGGGAATGTTGAAGCGGAATGGTTTCTTGGCTGGCAGCGGTTTCTCGATCAGCTCCATCCGCTCGATCTGCTTCAGCTTGCTCATGGCCTGCGAAGCCTTCGAGGCCACCTGCCGGAAACGATCGTAAAACTCCCGCAGGCGCGCGATTTCCTTCTGCTGATTGTTGTAGGCCGCGAGCTGCTGCTCGTAGTTCGCTTCGCGCTGTTGCAGGAAGGCGGAGTAATTGCCCGTGTAGCCGATCAATTTCTGATCCGCGATGTCGTAAACGCTCTCCACCACTTCATCCATGAACTGCCGGTCATGCGAGATGAGGAGAAGCGCGCCCGAGTAATTCTTCAGGTAATCCTGCAACCAAAGGAGCGAGAGCAAATCGAGGTGATTGGTCGGCTCATCGAGCAAGAGGAGATCGGGCTCCATCACGAGGAGCCGCGACAGGTGCGCGCGCATCACCCAGCCGCCGCTCATCTCCTTCGCCGGGCGGGCGAAATCCGTTTCGCGATAGCCGAGCCCGCGCAACATCTTCTTCGCCTTCGCCTCCACTTGCGGATCGCTCAGCGCCTCGTGCTTGGCGTGCGCTTCCAGATATTCCGGCCCGCTCACCGTGCCCGCCTTTTCCAGCGTGCGCAGCTCTTCCTCGAGCGCAGGCACCTCGCCCGCGCGGCCGGTGGCAATGTCCAAAACCGTCTCGTCGCCCACCGGTTCGCTCTCTTGCGGGAGGTGTCCCACCATCGTCCATTCATCACGCTCGATCGTGCCGGCGTCAGGCGTGTCGCGCTTCAGGATGACATTGAAAAGCGTCGACTTCCCGGCCCCGTTCGGTCCCACCAGCGCGACCCGTTCTCCATAGTTCACGGTCAGGGTGGCGCCCTCGAAGAGAGTCCGCCCGCCCATCGTCTTGCGAAGGTCACGAATCGTCAGCATAAAACAAAGACCGCCGGGCGCCCGGCGGACGCGCAGGATACGGTCGACCCTTCGTTCTCGCAACTCCGCGCGATCCAAAAGCCGCGGCGCAAACGTATCCCTGGCACTATGAGTAACCACGAAGATCCCCATCCAGAAAAGAAGGTCACCGCCGCCACCACCGACGCTCCGCAGGAAGAGTTCATCAGTCCGGAGAACGCCCCGTCCAAGCCGGAGCACCCGGAAGCAGCGCCTGATAAATCGGCTGACGAGGAAGCGAAGTAACTGCTGACCGCCCGCAGCGGCCGAAAAATATTGAAAGTGAACAGCGCAACCGCGTTGCGACTTACGATATAAGGAGAAACCATCCTCATATTTACATCCCCATTATGGCCACCAAAAAGAAGCAATCCTCCTCCGCGCAAAGCTCTGACAAAATCACCATCCCACCGATCTCGAAGCAGACTGCGGGCGCCGCGACCGGCGCCGTCATTGGCAGCGTCGCCGGCCCTGTCGGAGCGGTCGTGGGCGGTGTGGTGGGTGCGATGGCCGGGAAAGCGGTCGGCGGCTCCGGGAGCGGGAAGTCGTCTGGAGCGAAGAGCAAGGCCAGCGTGAAGACGACCGCGCGTCCCAAAGCCCCGGCAAAGGCGGGCAGCGCGGAGAGTAAAACATCCAAGCCAGCCACCAAATCGACCTCAGGCAAAACGAAGGTGGCGAGCAAAAAAGCCGCAGCAAAAAAGCCCGCCGGCACAAAAGCGACTCCGCGGCCCCGTCGGTAAAATCGTGGAGCCGGCCCGCCCCGGGCCGAAGCCTGCAAAGATAGATGGAGCCGAAACTTCGGCGCGAGGGCGCGCCGGCTCCATTGCCCAAGAGAACGCGGGCGTGGGCAGGGTTGGATTCGAACCAACGAAGGCGTAAGCCAGCGGATTTACAGTCCGCCCCGTTTGGCCACTTCGGTACCTACCCGTTCGGCGCGAGCGTTGATATAGGCGCAGCGCTCTGGAGTCGCAAAGTTTTTTTGGTCGCGCCTCCGCACCGCCAACCTCTCCGCTAGGCGGGCGCGTGGGCGAAAAATGCTGCGACCGCATCCACCACCTCAGCCTGCGCCTCTGAAGATAACTCGGGGTAAATCGGCAACGCGAGCGTCTCACGCGCGGCCCGTTCCGTTTCCGGCAGATCCCCCTCCCGATAGCCGAGCGCGGAGAAACAATCCTGCTGGTGCAGCCCGAGCGGATAGTAAACCGCGTTTCCGATCTCTCGCTCGGTCAGGTGCTGGCGGAGCGCGTCGCGGCGCGGCGTGCGGATGACGTATTGGTGATAGATGTGGTGATTCTCCAGTCCGCTGGCCCGATAGGATTCGGCCGGGAGTTGAATCGTCCCGGTCAGGCCGCGGCCGGTGAACTCCGCCCGATACCTGTCCGCGACCGCGCGCCGGGCAGCCGACCAGTTATTTAAATGCGGCAACTTGATGTTCAGCACGGCGGCCTGGATCTCATCGAGGCGGAAATTCCCGCCGACGAAATGATAAAAATAACGCTCCTCCATGCCGTGTTGACGACAGACCCGGAGCCGATCCGCCAGCGTCTGTTCCCGACAAACGATCAAGCCGGCGTCTCCGGCCGCGCCCAGATTCTTCGAGGGATAAAAGCTGAAGTAACCGGCCTCGCCCATCGTCCCCGCCTGCGCGCTGCTGCCATCCGCCCGCGGATACTCCGCGCCGATGGCCTGAGCGGCGTCCTCGATCACGAGTAACTCAAACCGGCGCGCCAGCTCCAGGATTGCCTCCATCTCGCAGCACATCCCAAAGAGATGCACCGGCACGATTGCACGGATGGTTTGCCCCTTGTCATTCGTTAGGCAACCATCCCCGCCACGCCGGCAGTGCTGTTCCAGATAGCGCTCGATCGCGCCGGGCGAGATGTTGTAGGTGACCGGATCGATGTCGACAAAGACCGGCGTGGCGCCGACCCGGGCCACACAGCCCGCGGTCGCAAAAAAGGTGTAAGCGGTGGTGATGACGGCGTCGCCCGGGCCCAGCCCGAGCGCCATCAGGATGGCTAGGAGGGCATCCGTGCCGGAGGAAACGCCGATGGCATGCGGCGCCCCGGAGAAGGCGCAGATGGCCCGCTCGAAGGCTTCTACCTTCGGGCCGAGGATGAAGCGCTGATTACCAAGAATCTCTTCGATTTCCTCCCGCAAAGGCGCGGCCAGCAACCGGTATTGCTCGCTCAGATCGAGGAGAGGGACGGCCATGGCGCGAAGCATGCCAGCTTGGGGCGGCGGTTCAATTGGAAGTTTGGACGGTCACAAACTTGCGCGCATGCGTGGCCATTCTGTTAAGATTCCACATTGGCCCCGCCTCCGGATCGGCCTTGGCACGCCGGCTGCGCCCCCCCCAAGATCTGACAATGCGCGATGAGGTAAACGTGGCCGCCCCTCTGCCGGAGGCCCCCCTCTGAAGAGCGGCAGACGACATGAGCGCGCGGACGCGAGTGCCGGACGGCACTTTGCCTCACCGCTGTTGTCTGATGCTCGTGAAAGTCAGCAGGCGTTCGCGACCGTCTCCAATAAGAGAACTAGTCCATCGCTGGACAGAGTGTTTGTGTCAAAAGTTCGGACTGACCCCGAGCCTCCCTCCAGATTTCTGACATGGTAGTGGTATTTGCTTACCCGAAGCCCTGTCCGCAATATCGAAGAAGGTCCAGACTGTGACCCCTTGCCTGTGACCCCTGATATCCATTACTTCACGAGTGACGAAGCACTAGAATCAGGAGGCGCACCATCAGCACCTGCGCGTCGATGTATCAAATGCGCGCGAGCTACGGGAGTCGGTAGACTTCCACGACCGCAGTGCCGACGGTATTGCCCTTGCCACTAACGATCGCCGTGTAAGCTCCTGCAGGCAGCGTAGTCAGGATTACTGCTTCAGACGCGGCAGCCGGCGCGAGGCCCGTCGCGCGAACCTCGCCCTCCTGCGAGAGCCGCGCCTGGTCGTTCATCTGCCAGTTATCGTTCAAGGCAATCAAAGTGCCGTTGGAGTCGTGCAGCGCGACCACGGGATTTTCTAACGGATTCTCGATCCCCGCGGTCCTCAGTGAAGGTCCGATGGCGCGCACGATCAGGTTTGCGGCGCCTTGTTGCGTCCCGCCGACGATGAATCCGGCGATCATCACTCCATCGCCCGTCTCTACCAAGCCCCGTGTGCTGATGTTGGCCAGCTGCGACTCAGAGGCTGGCTCCAGGTCATAGATCTCAACGAGCCCGACCCCGCTAGAGTCTCCCTTGCCTCGCGTGATTGCGGTATAGCCCCGTTGCGGTTGCAGCGTTACGACCATCGCTGACTCAAGATCGTTGGCGGGTTGTAACTCGGAGTCCTCGATCTCGCTCTGCTGCGATTGCTGTGTTTGGTCGTTGACCTTCCAATTGTCGTTCGAAACCAGGAGTGCACCGCTCTCATCGCGCAGCTCAAGTGTCGGGTTTGGCAGGTAGCCAGGCACTCCGCTCGTCCGCAAAGAGGGACCGATCGCGCGGATCATGACGCGCTTGGGACGATCCCCGCCAACGATGAAGCCGCCGATCAGCGCGTTGTCGCCACGTTGCACCCGCATGCGTGTTGAGACGTTGAGCAACTGGGCGGAGTGACCGGCAATCGTCGTGGGCACTCGAGCCGAAGCTTTGGTGCCGAGAGCCAGGACGCGGACGCTATCAGGCGTTGTGACTGCCAACAACGCGCCCCGCTGATCAGCGACCAGCGTCCCGGCGTCGAACTTTCGTAAGATTGGCGACCCGCCTAGATTTGCCGGCACGTCTTCGCCGATGGCGAATCGCTCTTTTTGGCGGAACGAGCCGGTATCGAACGCCACGACCACGTCAGCAGACCCGTCGACGCCGTAGAGGACATCGTTCGCCGCGTCGAACGCAAGGCCGCTGTCCCCAATCGGGGCGGAACGAGCAGAGTCAAGAGACGGCGCAGTGCCGACGGTGGTGCTCAGGGATTTTCTTAACCCGAGGAGCGACCCGTCGCGGCTGACCGCTCCGTAGCTGTGGAGATATCCTCCGTTCGCGATCGGCGGGCCGAACACATTGGTGGCCGCATCGTAGATGAAAGCCGCGCCGCCAGGATCAACCACGAACAGACGTGTCCTGTCAGCGCTGTGCTCGATTTGCGTGCTTCCGGCGACTCCCGCCGATCCGCTGGAGCCAGGAGTGTCGGCGCGAGTGGTCACTGACCCAGTGGCAAGGTTGACCTGACGCACACGCGTGGACCCGGTACTGCGCGTCCGCGTGGTTGCGAAGGCGAGGCCATTCGATGCGATACCGACATCCCACACGCCGCTCTCTCGCTCGTCGCGCCGGTATGGAAGCAGCCGCACCGCCCCGGTGTTCAGATCCACCTGCTCGAAGACGCCTTCGGCTATACCTTGTTTGCCTTGGCCAACCAGGAGGAACGAATCATCCGACGCGATATCTACTCCCCGCAACGCTCCACCGAGATCGTGCTGTGCATCCAAGCGGTTCGTCAGCAGATTGTAACGCCACAGCAATCCGCTGGCTGTCGTGATGTAAAGATAGCGGCCTGAGTGGTCGAACACCAAACCTTGCGGCTTACCCAAAGACGGCTGAGGCGCTGGAAGCCTCGCGACCGACAGGAGATCGAACAGGCGTACACCGGTGGGAGTCTGCAGTGCGAGAAATCGCCCGTCGGGGCTGGCGACGAGCACCCGTGATGTGAAATCGGCCAGTTGGCTGGGCTCCGGGGGTGCGGAAATGCTTTCGCCGACGGCTATCCGGAACTTCTCTTCGAAATTGTTGCTGTCGTACGCGATGACCTGACTTGCGCCAGCGGTGACGCCATAAAGAACATCCGACAGCGGGTCGAACGCGACGCCGCGAACGATGCCGACGATGCTCCGCACATGCTTGAAGTCGGCTGCGCGGTCGATGGAGACGTGCAGATCTGTTGACCCGTAACCGATCCCCAGCACCGTCGCGGCAAGGGTTCCGTCGCGGCTGATCGCCGCCGGCGCGCGGCTCAGAAACGAGGACGAAGCAACGCTCCGGCTGAACGAATCAGCTTCAGCGTCATAACTGAAGACGGGACCGCTATCGATGTCGGCCTGGAGGAAGTAACACCGTCGGTAGTCCGCGCTCCGCTGAATGCGCGTCCTTTGTGGCAGTCCGCGGTTGCCGTACGCGCCCGGTGCATCGCTCCGCGTGCGCACCGTGTTGTTGGCAAGGTCGATCTCCCGCAGCGGAATTGCGCCGGATGAGAGATCGTGTGCATAACTGCTCGTCACGAAGGCGCGCTGATTCGCAGCGATGACAACCTCCCACGCTCCGGCTTTCTCCGAATCACCGACTGGATAGATGATGTTCGTCGTGGCCCCGGTGTTCAGATCGACGCGATGAACCCTGCCGACGGAATTAGTGACCACGTCCTGAGCTACGAGCAGAAACGAGTCGTCCGGCGCGATGTCCAAGCCATTCAGCGCGCCTTCGAGATTGTAGCCGGGTGCCAGTTCCTGCGTGGCGAGGTTGTAACGCCGCACCCAACCGTCGGACGTCGTGATGTATAGATACCTCCCGGCATGATCGAAGACCATGTCGCGACGGTTCAGCACGGGGATGAGCGTGCTTTGCGAGTAGGCGCCCGGAACCGAAACGGCTATCGTCGATGCGATCAGGAGCAGTGCTGTGGTTTGGCTCCTAGCGATACGAAACATTGGGAACAGGCATAGTGGCCTCCAGTTTTTCCGATAGCAAGACACAACCCCATTGCAGTCGCGCAGACGACCGCGTCCGGCAGCTTCAGGTTCTGCTGCCTGTTGAGAAGAGGGGTCAGTCCTCAGGATTGACACCGCCGTTTCGACCTTGCCGCGTCAGGTCGCATCGAAGATGAAGGCGCCATCTACCACTTCATCCATCGAGGCGACCATCGCGAGGGGCGGTTGGAGGGGGTCAGTCCGCGCAGGCAAGCTGTCGCGGAAGCGCCGTCCAAGAGTGTTCCGAGATTCTGCACAGTGTCCCGTATTCCTCACCCTGTAAAATGTCTCATTCCTTTTGCTTAGGGCCGACCCTGAAGGCCCGAAGGTCGTGACGGGGCGTGTCAGCCATCGCCGCACGCTTGCCGCCGGAGTGCGCAGGCGAGAGTGTAAAAACACGCTTCACCACGAGTCGAGGCCCGCGTGAGCCAGCCGCGATGCGAATTGATTGACAACTCGCGCCATGAGCAAAAAGACCGAAATCGAAGTCGCCGGAAAGAAACTCATGGTCTCGAATCTCGACAAGGTGCTGTATCCGGCGGCTGGTTTTACGAAGGGCCAGGTCATTGATTACTACATTCGCATCGCGCCCGTGCTGCTGCCGCATTTGAAGAATCGGCCAATCACCCTGAAGCGCTATCCCGATGGCGTGGACGGCTTTTTCTTCTACGAGAAGCAGTGTCCATCGCACCGCCCGGGTTGGGTGAAGACGACGGAGGTGCCTTCGCGGCGCGAGGCAGGGAAGATCGACTACTGTTTAATGAACGACCTGCCCGCGCTCGTCTGGGCAGCGAACCTGGCCGACTTGGAGCTGCATACCTTTTTACACCGCGCGCCAGCGATCACGCGGCCCACCTCACTCGCATTCGATCTCGATCCGGGCGCACCGGCCGACATGGTGCTGTGCTGCCGCGTCGGGCTGTGGTTGCGGGCGATTTTTGACGAGTCGGGCTTGCAGTCCCTCGCCAAAACGTCCGGCTCGAAAGGTCTGCAAATATTCGTTCCGCTCAACACCGCGACAACTTATGAAAAGACGAAGCCCTTCGCCCGTGCGCTCGCCGAGCGACTGGAGCGAGAGCATCCTGAACAGGTCGTCTCGCGGATGCAAAAGGCGCTGCGCAAGGGCAAGGTGCTGATCGACTGGAGCCAGAACGACGAGCACAAGACGACGGTGAACGTGTATTCTCTGCGGGCTAAGTCGCATCCGACCGTCTCGACGCCAGTTACCTGGCGGGAAGTGGAATCCGTGGCGAAGAAAGGCGATGCAGACCGCCTGGTTTTCGACAGCGAAGCCGTCCTGAAACGGGTGAAGAAGGAAGGCGATCTGTTCGCCCCGATGCTGACGCTCAAGCAACGCCTGCCGGGCCTTCGCTCCGGTGCTTGAGTTTCTATTTGAGCAGACGCAGGAGGTCAGATTTTTTCTGCGCGAGCTGGTCCATCGTGCATTGCTTGGGCGATTTGTCCGGGCGCCAGCGCAAAAGTTTCGTGCCGTGGCGAAAGCGCCCGCCAGTGACGTGATCGTAGCGCACCTCGACGACCAGCGCGGGTTTGAGCGGTTGCCATGTCGTGTCCTTACCGGCTTTCCAACGGCTCGGCCCACCGGGCGCTTTGCCGGTAAAACCCGGCGGCGCGATGAGCTTTTCGAGTTTCTTCGTCAGCGCCGGTCGATCCGCCACGGCGATGCCTGAGGTGAACCCGACGTGGTGGAGCAACCTCTGCGCGTCGTAGAGGCCAAGCAGGAGCGAGCCGACAACTTTCGTCTTGGCCCCGTAGCGAAAGCCGCCGACCACGCAATCCGCGCTGCGGAAGTTCTTGACCTTCTGCATCCCATCGCGCTCACCGGATCGGTAATCGAGATCACGGCGCTTGGCGATGATGCCGTCCAACGTCGCGCCGGTTTGCGCCAGCCACTTCTTCGCCTGCGCCAGCTTGGGCGTGGCCGGCGAAAGCCGAATGCTCCCAACTTCGGAAAAATACTTCGCCGCAAACTCCTCCAACTTCG
>JBBSLZ010000121.1:0-8863 GCA_038233435.1 Chthoniobacterales bacterium | reverse complement strand
TCTGACCAAACTACTGAAGCTCCTGCCACTGAAGCAAAATGTCCGTTTAATCACTCGGCCGGCAGCGCCGCGAAATCGGTGCAGGATTGGTGGCCGAACCGGCTCAAGGTGGAGCTGCTGAGCCAGCACTCCGCGAAGTCCGATCCGATGGGCGAGGAGTTCAATTACGCGAAGGAATTCCAGAGCCTCGACCTGGCGGCGGTGAAGCAGGACCTGGCCGCGCTCATGACCGACTCGCAGGATTGGTGGCCGGCGGACTTCGGGCATTACGGCGGTCTTTTCATCCGGATGGCGTGGCATAGCGCGGGCACTTATCGCACGGGCGATGGACGCGGTGGCGCGGGGCGCGGGCAGCAGCGGTTTGCGCCGCTCAATAGTTGGCCGGATAACGTGAGCCTCGACAAGGCGCGCCGGCTTCTCTGGCCGATCAAGCAGAAGTATGGCCGCAAGATTTCGTGGGCGGATTTGTTTGTCCTGACCGGCAACATGGCGCTCGAGACGATGGGCTTTAAGACTTTCGGGTTTGCGGGCGGACGCGAGGACACCTGGGAACCGGACCAGGATATCTACTGGGGCAGCGAGCGGACGTGGCTGGGGGGCGACATTCGCTACGGGCACGGGTCCGAGGGCGTGGAGAAACCGGGCGGCGTGCTCGTATCCGACGACGATGCGGATGGCGACATTCACACGCGCGATCTGGAGCGGCCGCTGGCTGCGGTGCAGATGGGGCTCATTTATGTGAACCCGGAGGGGCCGGATGGGAATCCTGACCCGGCGCTCTCGGCGATCGACATTCGCGAGACTTTTGCGCGCATGGCGATGAACGACGAGGAGACGGTCGCGTTGATCGCGGGCGGTCACACCTTCGGCAAGACGCACGGCGCGGCGGAGTCAACCCACGTGGCAGACGAACCAGAAGGGGCGGGCCTCGAGGCCCAGGGGTTCGGCTGGAAGAACAGCTACGGCACGGGCAAAGGCGGGGACACGATCACAAGCGGCCTGGAAGTGACCTGGACGAGCACGCCGACGCAGTGGGGCAATGGCTATTTCGAGAACCTCTTCAAATATGATTGGGAATTGACCAAAAGCCCGGGCGGCGCACACCAGTGGAAGCCGAAAGACGGCGCTGGCGAAGGCACCGTGCCGCATGCACACGATCCTTCGAAAAAGATCGCGCCGTCCATGCTCACGACCGATCTCGCTCTCCGGGTGGACCCAGCTTACGAGAAAATCTCGCGACGTTACATGGAGAATCCGGACCAGTTCGCGGACGCTTTCGCGCGGGCGTGGTTCAAGCTGACGCATCGCGACATGGGGCCGCGCGCGCGTTATCTCGGGCCTGACTTTCCGAAGGAGGAGCTGCTCTGGCAGGATCCGATTCCGGCGGTCGATCATCCGTTGATCGACGATCAAGATATCGCCGCGCTGAAGGGCAAGGTGCTCGCGGCGGGGCTGCCGATTTCGCAATTGGTCTCGACGGCGTGGGCTTCGGCTTCGACGTTCCGCGGCTCCGATAAACGCGGCGGCGCGAACGGGGCGCGGATTCGTTTGGCGCCGCAGAAAGACTGGGCGGTTAACCAACCGGACCAACTCGCGAAGGTGCTGGCAAAGCTGGAAGGCATTCAGAAGGAGTTCGACGGCGCGGCGGCCGGCGGAAAGAAAGTCTCGCTCGCCGATCTCATCGTCCTGGCCGGTTGCGCCGGCGTCGAACAAGCGGCGAAGAACGCGGGGCACGATGTGACGGTGCCCTTCACGCCGGGACGGATGGACGCTTCGCAAGAGCAGACCGACGTCGAAGCCTTCGAGCCGCTCGAGCCGGTTGCCGATGGCTTCCGGAATTACGTCAAAGCGAAATACCCGATCCCGGCGGAAGCGTTGCTGATCGACAAGGCGCAGCTGCTCACCCTGACCGCGCCCGAGATGACGGCGCTCGTCGGCGGCATGCGTGTGCTGAATACGAACGTGGGCGGGGCGAAGCACGGTGTTTTGACCGAGCGCCCGGAAACCCTCACGAACGACTTTTTCGTTAACCTGCTCAGCATGGCGACGGAATGGAAATCGGTCTCCGACGACGCGACCGAATTTGAGGGAATCGATCGCAAGACCGGCAAAAAGAAGTGGACCGGCACCCGTTACGATCTGGTCTTCGGCGCCAACTCCATCCTGCGCGCCCTCGCGGAAGTTTACGGCAGCGCGGATGGAGAGAAGAAGTTCGTGCAGGATTTCGTTGCCGCGTGGAACAAGGTGATGAACCTGGACCGCTACGACATCGCGGCAGCCTGATGCCAGCCAGAAACGGCAGCTCATCAGCTGCCATCGCTTTGGACCTGCTCGGAGTCGGCTGCGGGCAGGTCCTCCTGCGTTTAGGCGATTTTGCCTTCGACCAAACTATAGGGCGACTTCGTCGGGACGATGCGGGTGAGCTTGAGCCCCGCTGCTTCGAAAAGCGCGCGATACTCCGCTTCGGTCCGCTCCTTGCCGTTCTCCATCACCATCATTTGGAGGTCGAGGATCTTAGAATGGCTGGGCTCATTCCCTTCCGGGACGACCATCTCGATGACAGCCACGCGTGCGCCCGACTGCATCGCTTCGCGAACCTTCAGCAGGATGGCGACACTCTTCGCGTCGTCCCAATCGTGGATGATATGTTTGAGGGTGTAGAGATCAGCGCCCTCCGGGACGGACTGGAAGAAATCGCCCGCGACGAGCTGGACGCGGTCCTTCACGCCCTCCACTTCGAGAAGCGCTCCCGCCCCCTCGATGACGTTAGGCAAATCGAAGAGGATGCCCTTGAGCGCAGGCTCCCGTTTCAAAAAGGCGGAGAGCAACAGGCCATGCCCGCCCGCGAGGTCGGCCACGATTTTCACTCCCTCGAGATCGCACGCTTCCGCGATCGCCGGGGCGACGGCGGCGGAGAGTCCCGTCATGGCGCGATTGAAGACCGCACCGACGGCGGGGTCCTGCGCGAAGTAGCTAAAGGTATCCATCCCGTAGAGCTTGCGCTGCGCGTCCTCGCCGGTCATGACGCAATGCAGGAGCTGGCCCCAGTTCTGCCATTGCCAGTCCTCGGCGAACATGACCGCGAGATCGCGCATCGATCCGGGCACATCGCTCCGGAGCAACTCAGAGACTGGCGTGTTCTGGAAGATTCCGTCTTCGCTCTCAGTGAAAATACCGGCGCTGCTCAGCGTCCGGAGAAGTCGGTAAAGCGAAGGGCCGTGTGCGCCGACTGACAGCGCGAGTTCGCTGGCGGTTTGCGCGCGAGCGGCGAGAAGGTCGGGCAATCCAAGCTTGGCCGCCACGCAGACTGCCCGCTGGAGGAGCGCGCTCCAGAGAATTTGCGGCAGGATCATTTCGGGCGGTGGAAGAGTGGGTTGTGACATTCGGTGCATCGTTTCGGAAGAGCAGCGGGATGGGAAGTGGGAAGTGCGGCGGCGGCGAGACGATGGTCGGCCCGTTCCACTGCGAACGTAAAGCGCCGATGAGGAGAAGAAGCTCCTGCACGACTTCATCACCGCCTGGGACACGGTGATGAACCTGGATCGCTTCGACCTTTCCGCTGACCGAGGTCAGCGGAGGTCGGGGTTTAACCCGCAGGAAGCGCAGCTCGCTGGACGACGACGGATGCGCGTGCGATCTCGTGCTGAAAACTCTCTGAAAGCCGGGCCCAATCCTGGACCTGGACAATCATCGGGAGGTTGCTTTCGCTGAGCGCGGTCCGCAGAGCCGTGAGCTTCTGGCTCCCGAGGCGGCCAGTGGAAGGATGGCGGGCGGCCAGGTCGACATCGCTGCCCGCATGCGATCCGCCGTTTATCCGGCTGCCGTAGGCGAGGACTTCGGCTTCGGGCAGATGCTGAGCGAGCAGGTCGCGCAGAATTCGCAGGTGGGCTGGCGCGAGATCAAGCGTCGTCATGGCTGGCTTTTTCCCGGAGGACTCTTTCCAAACTGTGCGCGTCCGCGATGAAACGAGGCAGCATGGCAAGCGTTTCTTCGGCGAACGCCTCGCCGTAATCGTGGGCGGTCGTGTTCCGATTATCGCGATAGGCAAACCACCGCTCCGCGCCGGCCGGCTCCAGCAGGCTGTGTTTGGTGGCGCGGCGGAAGACATCCTTATAGTTCAGTTCGTCGATGGCGCGAGGGCTGGCCACGTAGCTCTTGAGCGTTTGCGCAGGAGGTTCCCGGAGGTTTCGAGCGCGAGTTCGAAACCTTTCACGACGGCGTTGCGATAGATCTCATAGTCGACCGTGCCGGTCTCCGCGGCTTGCAGTCGCTGTAGAGACCGTCTCCAAGGTCTGAAGGCAACGTGAGAGATTATCGGTGCGAAGATTCATGGCCGGAACCTTCTAGACCATGACGCCATTTCCCGGATTTGCCGATGAAATTTCCGGCCTTCGGCCTGGGGGCGGGCCGGCTCCAGCTTAGCGCGGCGCGAATTCGAAATCGGCTTTGTCCTTCTTTTGCGAGAGGACGAGGTGGGCGGCGAATTTGTTGCCGCGTTTCGAGACGAAGTCCTCGATCATCGGCGAACGACCGTCGGTGACGAGCGCCTTCACTTCTTCGGGCGTGATCTCGTGTTCACAGAGCGTCTTGGTTAACTTAAAGACCTGGCGGTTGTCCTGGTCGGGCTTGCGGACGTAGTAGGTGCCTTCCAGTTCCACGAGCTCGCCGCCGTGCATTTTGCTTTCTCCGATCACGGTCGCTTTCGAGAGATCGGCCTTGGCGCGCGCTTTGCGCTCGAGCGGTTTGCCGTCCTTATCGGTTTTCGCGGCGCGCGGCGGGAATTCCCAACGAATGCGTTCGCCCGCGCGGACGAGGAAGGCGTCGAAGGGTCGATTCTTTTTCGAGGTAAAACCTTTGATCAACTCCGTCTTGCCCTGCTCGATCAAGCGGACCGCTTCTTCGCGCGGGATTTCTTTTTTGCACATCAAGCGCGGCAACCGGAAAGCCTGCTTCCACTCGCCATTTTCTTTCTCGCGCAGGACATAGTTCGAACCGACCTCGCACAATTCCGCGCCCGTCGCCGGATCGGTCCAGAAGGATTCGACCGTGCCGAGATCGACCTTGTCGCCGAAATCGTATTCCGCTTTCCACTTTTCGGTCTTTTCGTCTTTAGCGAGTTTAAGGGTGGCGGCGAAGCTGTTCCGTGTCTTCGCGGAAATGAAGCCATCGAGCGGTCCGACTGAGCCCGCCTCGACCAACTGCCGGATTTCGCTCTCGTCCATTTTCCGGCCGCCGATGACCTTGTAGATCATGAACTCGCCATCCTGCGATTTGTAGCCGCGCAAGGTTTCGCGCAGCGGCTTCTTGTCGGTCGGCGAAAGGATGTCGGTCTCGCGCGCGACGGAGTCGTCTTCCTCGAATCCCTTCACCCGCTCCACGATCCCCTTCGTCTCGGAGACGATCTCGGCCATGAATTTCTCGCGCGGGAACTTCCCCTGCTCCATCAAGCGCAGTTGATGTTCCCATTCGCCGGTCATGGCCGGGCTGGTGATATCGGTCGCTTTGACCGCATGGAGAAATTCGATCAACTGCTCGGCTTTCGCGGTCGGGACCAGCTCGCGTTGCTGGCGGTCCATGTATTTCTGGTAGATCAAACCATCGATCGTATCCGCGCGCGTGGCCGGCGTGCCGAGGCCGCGCTCTTTCATCGCTTCGGCGGCGTCTTCGTCTTCCACCAGTTTGCCGGCGGTCTCCATCGCGGAAAGCAAAGTCGCCTCCGTGTAGCGCGGCGGCGGTTTGGTGGCCTCGCTGTGCAAAGTTGCTTCCAACGTCTTCGCCTGATTCTTGTCCTCAGCGCTCAGGGCCACGAGCGCTTTCCCGGAGTCGTCGTCCACTGTGCTCTTGCCGTAAACTTCCAGCCAGCCGGCCGCAGTCAGCACTTTCCCTTCGGTCTTGAATTTATGCCCGGCCACAAGGCTCTGGCGCGTGGTGACATCGAATTCCGCCGCCGGAAAAAAGACGGCCACAAAACGGCGCGCCACCATGTCGTAAATCTTCGACTCCGCTTCATCCAGGCTCTTCGCCTCGGAGGCGGTCGGGATGATGGCAAAGTGATCGCTGATCTGCGCGTTGTTAAAAATGCGCTTGTTAGGCCGGACCCAATTATTCGCCAGCACCTTCTGCGCGTGCTTGCCCAGGCCGCCGCCGAGGTTGCCGAGCGCTTCCTTGACCGCCGGCTGGTAATCCTCCGGCAGGGCGCGGGAATCGGTCCGCGGATAGGTGAGCATCTTGTGCTTCTCGTAGAGCGCCTGCGCGATTTGCAGGGTGCGCTTGGCGGAAAAACCGAAGCGCCCGTTCGCTTCGCGCTGCAGCGTGGTCAGATCGTAAAGCCGCGGGGCGATTTGCGAGCTGGCCTTCTTCTCTTCGGACACATCGGCCAGCGGCTGGCCCGCGCAGGCGGCCACGACTGCTTCCGCAGCTGCCCGTTCCCAAACACGGTCGATCCGGTTATGCTCATCGTCGTTCCGCTTGAAATCGGGCCGCTGGTAAACGCCTTCGTATTCGCCCTTCGCGATCCCGAACCGCGCGGTTACGCGCCAGTAATCGCGCGGCTGAAAATTCCGGATCTCCAACTCCCGCGCATAAACCATCGCGAGGGTGGGCGTTTGCACGCGACCGACCGAAGCCACATTCCCCGCGCGCGAACCAAACATCCGTTTCGTGATCGCGCGGGTGCCATTAATCCCGATGAGCCAATCGCTCTCGCTCCGGGAACGCGCCGCGTCGGCCAGGCCCTGCATCTCCGCGCCTTCGCGCAGCCGCTGGAAACCATCGCGGATCGCCTGCGGCGTCATCGATTGCAACCAGAGCCGCTTCACCGGGTGCTTGTTCTTCGCGAGCTGGCAGAGGTAGGTAAAAATGAGTTCGCCTTCGCGGCCGGCATCGCAGGCGTTGATCACTTCGTCGATGTCCTTGCGGGCGATCAGCTTCTTCAGTTGGGTGAACTTATCTTTCGAACTTTCGCTCGGCTTGAGCTCGAATTTTTCGGGAATGATCGGGAGCGTCTCGAGCCGCCAGAAGCCGTATTTTTTCTTGTCGATATCCTCGGGCATGAGGAGTTCGGCGACATGGCCGACGGCCGAGCCGACCACGTAGCGGTCGTTCTCGTAGTAATCCCCCTTTTTGGGAATCTTGCCCAGGACGCGCGCGATATCGGCGGCGACGCTGGGCTTCTCGGCAATGACGAGGGACTTGGACATTGAAGGGATGCGAACTAGACCGCGACGCGCGGCTTTGCAAGTCCTAGCAGCAACTCGCGGGCGAGCTGCCCGGGTTTTCTACGGAGTAATGACGACCCGCACATCGTCTCCGTAAGCGGCCAGACGGTCGAGGGTTTCGTTGATCGCGCTGGGCTCGAGCGGGATGGTGCGGATGATGCCGCGGGCGAGATCGAGCGCACCGGTGCGGGCTGCTTCGAGGAGCGATGGCAGCTCGGCGGCGAGGTGATCGGAGACACCGATGATTTCGGCTTCGCGGTTCAGGATTTCCGTATAAGGGGCCAGCTCTAACGTCTCGCGCGTAAGCCCGACCAGGCCGGCGCGCCCGAGCGGGGCGAGCGATTGGACTGCCTGGCGCATGGTGCGCGCGAGGCCGATCAATTCCAGCGCCACGTCCACGCCGCGGCCATCGGTTTGCCGGCGGATCTCGGCCACGGGATCGGCCGTGGCGGCGTCGATCGGGAGGGCGCCGAAACGCGCGGCCAATTCGAGCTTTCGCGGGTTCACATCCACCGCAAAGACTTCGGTCGCACCCAGCGTGCGGGCCAACTGCACCGCCGAGATGCCGAGCCCGCCGACGCCATAGATGGCCACCGATTCACCCGGACGCAGCCGCGTCTTGTGCAACGCGTGCAACGAAGTGGCGGACGAACACATCAGGATCGCGCCTTGTTCGAACGGAATCCCCGCAGGCAAATGCACGACACTCCGCACGGGCACCGCGACAAACTCGGCGTAGCCGCCATCGCGATCTTTCCCGATCATCGCCCCCGTCCGGCAGAACTGTTCGGTGCCGTTCCGGCAATAAACGCACTCGCCGCAGGTGGCGAGATAATGAACGCAAACGCGATCGCCCGCCGCAAAACCGGGCGCCTCTGCCCCCGTCCGTTCGATGACGCCGGCGATTTCATGGCCGGGCGTGAGCGGGAGCGTCTTTAAATGAGAAACGCCCGCACGGTAGTGGGCGTCGGAGTGGCAAATGCCCGCCGCTTTCACGCGGATCAGGATGTCGCGCGCGCCGATGTCGGGCGTTTCAATCTCAACCGCCTCCAAAGGCGCGCCGATTTCCGTGAGGCGGACAGCTCTCATGGAGAACGCTGGCTACGCCCGCTTCACGAAATATTTTCCCGGCAGTTGCTTGACCAGATGCTTCAACTCCAGACGCAGCAAAACCGAGGAGACGCTCCCGCTGGGCAGCTCGGCTGTCGTCGCGATGTCGTCGATCGAGGTTTCGGTCGCACGGATGGAATCGTAAACGCGGCGCTCATCGGCGGTCAGCTCCGGCAAGGGGCGCGCGGCGGCTTCGGGGGATGGCTTCGAGTTCGGCAGGAGAATCTCCAGATCGTCCAAAATGTCGGCCGCTTCCATGACCAGCTTGGCGCCTTGCTGGATGAGGCGGTTCGAGCCCATCGCGCTCGGAGCATTGATGTGGCCGGGGACGGCGTAGACCGCGCGTCCCTGCTCGAGCGCCTGCGTGGCGGTGATGAGCGCACCGCTGTTAAGCCCCGCTTCCACCACCAGCACACCGTGGCTCCAGCCGCTGATGATGCGGTTGCGCATCGGGAAAGTCTGGCGGTCGGGCTCCACCTCCATCGAAAACTCGGAGACGACCGCGCCGTTGCCGCTCGCGATCTTCTCGGCCAGGC
>JBBSLZ010000120.1:0-8900 GCA_038233435.1 Chthoniobacterales bacterium | reverse complement strand
GGCTGTTGTTCAGGCTAAGCACGACGAACGAGACCAGCAGGGGGACCGCGGGGATCAGCCAGAGGTTGGGGACGATCCAGGGCATTACCGGAATAGGGAAGAACGTCGAACGTCGAACGTCGAACGTTGAACTTCTGAATTAAGAAAGAGACCGCGCGTCATCCTTTGAGTTGGTTGAGCTTCTCCACGTTCGTGGTGCGGTAGTGGCGATAGACGGCGATGACGAGCGCGAGACCGACGGCCGCTTCCGCGGCGGCGATGGCGATCGAGAAGATGGCGACCATCACACCGGTGGGCGGCTGCGGTTGAGGCGCGAAACGCCAGAAGGCGACGAAGTTGATGTTCGCAGCCGCGAGCATGAGTTCGATGCCGATGAGCATGAAAATGGCGTGGCGCCGGCTGAGGACGGCGAGCAGGCCGAGCGAGAAAAGCGCGGCGGAAACGATGAGAAAGAGTTGAAGCGTCGGAGTCATGGTGCGGCTGACAAAAACTCTGGGGAGCGCACGCTTGCAGCGTGCTGGTTCCCGCATTCTGCGGGAACGAACTTCCATCGCGTCCTGGTACGAAGACGCGTCAGGAAAAGTTCGTTTCGGTAGAATACCGAAACCAGCACGCTGCAAGCGTGCGCTCCCCAGGCGTTTCGGCTCATCGCTTTTCCTCCATGACTAGAACCAGAGCGCCTAACAACGCGGCGGTGAGCAGGACGCCGACGCATTGCAGCGGCCAGATGTAGTCGGTCATCAGGACTTCGCCGATGCGTTTGATGGTGAGCGGTTCGAGTGGCGGCGCGACATTGGTCGCGAGCGGCGTATGGAGAACCGCCCAGACCAACGCGCCGAAAACTGCGAGCGCGATCACGGCACCACTCCATTTGTAGGGCTGCGGCCCTTCATCCGAGCGTCGGGTCAGGAGAATGGTGAAGACGATCAAAACCGCGACCGCGCCTACGTAAACGAAGATCTGGACGAGGCCGACGAACTCCGCGCCGAGCAGAAAGAAGAACGCGGCCATGCCGATGAAAGAGACTACCAGGCAAAGCGCGGAATGGATCAGCTTCGGCAAAGTGGCGGCGGCGAGGGCGCCGGCCAAGATCACGATCGCGATGATGAGGAAGGAGGCGGCGCTCATTCGGCAAAACGGTAAGTGCGCGGTGCGAATCTTTTGCCGGTCTCGAGGACGCGTGAGAGTGCGAAATAGGCCACGCCAACGATGCCGAACGACCACAGCCAGCCGGCCAGTCCGCGCGCCTGGTAATGCCAGATCGCGGCTGCGAGCAAACAAATGAACGCCATCGGGAGCATGAAACGCCAGGCGAAATTCATGACGTGATCCACGCGCATGCGCGGCAACGTTCCGCGCAGCCAGATGAAGACGAAAAGCAGGACGCTGATTTTTCCGAAGAACCAAGCGTATGACGGGATGAATTCGAGAAACGGCAGGGGCGCGTGCCAGCCGCCAAGAAAGAGCGTGATGGCGAGTCCGCTGATCGCGAACATGCCGAAGTATTCCGCGAGGAAGAAGGTGGCGTATTTGAAGCCGGAATACTCGGTCATGTGGCCGGCCACGATTTCCGATTCGCCTTCGGGGACATCGAACGGGGTGCGGTTCGATTCCACGAGGCCGGAGATAAAGAAGAGGAGGAACGCCGCTGCGCCCCAGGGCGTGAGAACAAACCAGCGTGGGATGAAGCCAAACACGTAGCCTTCCTGCGCGGCGACGATCGCATCCGGCGAAAGCGAGCCGACCACCATCACGACCGGAATCACGGTGATGAGTAGCGGGAGCTCGTAGCTGACCATCTGCGCGATCGCGCGCATCGCTCCGAGCATGGAAAATTTATTATTGCTGCCCCAGCCGGCCATGAAGACGGCCAGCTCGGTGGCGGAACCGACGGCGAAGAAAAAGAGGATGCCGCCATCGATCGCGAGCGCGGTCATGTTCCGCCCATAGGGAATGACGGCGAGGGCGAGAATGGTGGGCGCGGCCACCATGATGGGCGCGAGGAAGTGCACCACTTTATCGGCGCGGAGCGGGACGATGTCTTCTTTGATCAGGAGTTTGATTCCATCGGCGACCGGTTGCAGAAGGCCGTAGGGCCCGACGCGATTTGGGCCGTAGCGGTTCTGAATGCGCGCGAGGATTTTGCGTTCCATGACCGACATGAGCGCGAAGAGCGTCATGAAAACGGCGAGCATGGCGGAGATGCTGAGCAGACTGGAGGCGATCGCCTGCAACCAATCCGGCGCGCCGGAAAGGAGCGAGAGCACCCATTGCTTCGCGAAAACGAAAATCTGGTCGAGAGAAGCGAACACCCGCGGCAAGAAAAGCGGGCCGCGATTTTTTAATCAAGGCTGGAATGGGATGGAGTGGGGCGGCGTCATTACAGGGAGGCATCGCGCGATCGTTCGGCTCTCGCGTAGCACAGGCATCTTGCCCGTGAGGAGATCGGGCGTCTCGCCCGGTCTTTGCCTTTTGCGTCATCAAACACCGGGCGAGACGCCCGGTGGCCACACAGGCAGGATGCCTGTGCTACGGCGCCTTAAATGATTTTATGCTTCTTTTTCGCGCCGAGTCCGGACATATCCTACGGACCACGCGCCGCGCGGTGTCGCTGCGGAGCCGACAGTTCGAGCTCTCATGAAGGATTACATCGCAGAGTTTATCGCCCGGATTGAAGCGAAGAATCCGGCGGAACCGGAATTTCACGAAGCCGTCCGCGAGGTCGTGCAATCGCTCGAACTCATCCTGGAGCGGCATCCGGAATATCGGAAAGCGAAGATCCTGGAGCGGATGGTGGAACCGGAACGCGTCATCATGTTCCGCGTGCCGTGGGTGGATGATCGCGGCGAGGTGCAGGTGAATCGCGGTTACCGGATCGAGATGAACAGCGCGATCGGGCCTTACAAAGGCGGGCTGCGTTTTCATCCCACGGTGAATCTCGGCATTCTGAAGTTTCTTGCCTTCGAGCAGGTGTTTAAAAATGCCCTAACGACCCTGCCAATGGGCGGCGGGAAGGGCGGCTCGGATTTCGATCCCAAAGGGAAGAGCGATCTGGAAGTGATGCGATTTTGCCAGGCGTTCATGGCGGAATTGTCGCGTCACATCGGGCCGTATCGCGATGTGCCGGCGGGGGACATCGGAGTCGGCGGACGCGAGATCGGTTACCTCTTCGGGATGTACAAGAAGCTGCGGAACGAATTTACCGGCGTCCTCACGGGGAAGGGGCTGACGTGGGGCGGCTCGCTCATTCGCCCGGAAGCGACCGGGTATGGCTCGGTTTATTTCGCGGCGGAGATGTTGAAGACGCGGAACGAAACGCTCGAAGGCAAGACGTGTCTCGTTTCGGGCAGCGGAAATGTCGCGCAGTACACGGTGGAGAAGCTGATCGATCTCGGCGCGAAGCCCGTCACGCTCTCAGACTCGAATGGTTATATCTATGACGAGGCTGGGATCACGCGGGAAAAGCTCGCTTGGGTGATGGAGTTGAAAAACGTCCGGCGCGGACGTTTGGCGGAATACGCGGAGAAATATCCGGAAGCCGTTTACTTAATCAACGTGACCGATCCGTCGCTCGATTTTAACCCGCTCTATAATCACAAGGCGCAGTGCGCGTTCCCCAGCGCCACGCAAAACGAGATCGGAGCGAAGGACGCGGAAAACATGCTGCGCAATGGCGTTTATCTAGTCTCGGAAGGCGCGAACATGCCGACCGAAATTCCTGGCATCGAACGCTTCCTCGAAGCGGGAATCCTTTTCGGTCCGGGGAAGGCGGCCAACGCGGGCGGCGTCGCCACTTCCGGCCTGGAGATGGCGCAGAACAGCATGCGCCTCTCGTGGACGCGCGAAGAAGTGGACGCGAAATTACAAAGCATCATGAAGGCGATTCATCGGACGTGTCGCGCCACCGCGGAACAGTTCGGCACGCCGGGAAATTACGTGAACGGCGCGAACATTGCCGGCTTCCGTAAGGTCGCGAACGCGATGATGGATCAGGGCGTGGTTTAGCGAAACAGAACATGGCTTACCGCGCGCCTTGTCGGCGTCGGAGCGTTGCGTTAATACTCTTTCGTGACTCTTAAGGTTCTGATCCATGCGGCGGACGAGGGAGGCTTCTGGGCCGATGTTCCGGCGTTGCCCGGTTGCGTTTCACAAGGCGAAACCGTCGAAGAAGTTCGCACCAATATCCGGGAGGCAATCGAGGGTTGGCTGACGGCGGAGGACGAAACGATGGAACCCGGCGCAGCGGACCAAGTCATAGAGGTTGCCGTGTGAAACAGGTCTCGGGACGCGAACTGGCGCGGCTTGTGCAACGACGAGATTGGACATTGGCGAGGATTAACGGCAGCCACCACATCTTCACAAAACCGGGCCGAAGAGCGCGAATCGTAATTCCCATTCATGGCAACCAACCCCTTAAGCAAGGTCTCCTCCGCGCGCTGATGAAGATCGCGGACTTGGAAGAGGCCGATCTTTAACCGCAGCAGAATGACGACACCGAGTCCTTATTTCTTCCTTGTCGTCCTCTGCGGCGTGGCGCTTGTTTTCCCCCTTGGGCCACTCGCGCTCGCCTGGATGTGGCGACGTTTCCTGCAACCGCCGCGGCCCGGCGTGCGTAAGAACGCAACTTATGAGTGCGGTGTCGAGTCGTTAGGCGAGGCCCGGGTGCAATTTCAATCGCAGTATTACCTTTACTGCGTGATTTTTTTGGTCTTCGACGTCGAGGCCATCTTCCTCATTCCGTTCGCCGTGGCCTTTACTGGTCTGCCGGTCGGCGCCTTTGTCGCCATGCTCGGGTTTGTCCTGCTGCTGCTCGAGGGCTTGGTTTGGGCGTGGAGCAAGGGCCTGCTAAATTGGGCGCGTGACGGGCGTATTTGAATGAGCGATCCAATCGACGAAGGCCTCAAGAGCGAACTGCAAAAGCAGGGTGTATGGGTCACGTCTACGCAGGAGCTTTATAACTGGGGACGCAAGAATTCGATCTGGCCGCTCCAGTTCGGGCTCGCCTGTTGCGCGATCGAGATGATCGCCACCGCCGCCTCCAAGTACGATCTGGCGCGGTTCGGCGGCGAAGTCTTTCGCCCGTCGCCGCGGCAGGCCGATCTCATGATCGTGGCCGGCACTGTGACCAAGAAAATGGCGCCGCAAATCGTGCGTCTTTACAATCAGATGCCAGACCCGAAATACGTTATCTCGATGGGCGCGTGCGCCATTTCCGGCGGGCCCTTTAAGCAGGGCTACAATGTCCTTAAAGGCGTGGACCGTTTCATCCCGGTGGATGTCTACATTCCGGGATGTCCGCCGCGGCCCGAGGCGTTGCTGCATGCGTTCATGGAATTGCAGCGCAAGATTGACGAGCAGAAATTGACCGGCAGCGACAAGGCGGATCATCTCCACCAGGATCGACCGAGCGAGTTTCCCGTGCCCGAATTCGGCGCGCACGATCTCGAACCGCCCAGCAATCCCGATCTCTTCCGTCCGCCAGAAATCGTGCGGCAATAAAGAATGGATTTCCTGGAGGGAAATCAATAGAGCGCGCGGCAGGTCTCTACTTGGCCGCGTAATCGGCCGGCAATGGTTCGAGACCTTCGGTCCAGATTACGATCGCCCGATCCTCTTTCGATTCGAACATCGAGATGATCGCACTGGGGTTAGCTTGCTGATCGACCCGGGCGTTTAGGGACAAATATATTGCTGGGGCAATCGGAGCCTTATGCCGCGCCAGCAAGACCGCGAAAAATACAATCAAGGCGACAACGCCGATCGAGAGGTAGCTTCTCGCTCTCATGCGACGAGGGCCGGGCTCGCTCCCATTCCCGCGTCGCGCCTCATTCCCGCGTTGTGCCTGGAGGATGCGCGGGCGCACGCCGGGGTTGTTCGCCAATCCGTCCCGCAGCGCGAAGAGGCCCAGGCGGAGGCGGGCCTTGATCGTGCCGAGCGGTGCGCCCAGCTTTTGCGCCATCTCCGGTTGGGTGAGACCGCCGAAAAACGCGAGCTGAATCGCTGCGCTTTGCGCTGCAGGGATCTCACTTAGCGCCGCGCGCACGCGCTTCCCTTCGTCCCGCTGTATGAGGAGGTCATCGGCCGGGGCGACCGCCCCCGGGACCATGGTCGCGTGTTCGGCCGCGGCATTTTCGTGGAGCGTGTGCCGCCGGTGGCTGGCGCGAAAGCGATCAATCGCTTTGCGGCGCGCAATCGTCACGGCCCAGGTGAAAACCGTGCCGCGTGCCGGGTCGTAGGCGCCCGCTTTTTTCCACAACTGCACAAACGCCGCCTGGAGGACATCCTCGGCATCCTTCTGGTCGCAGAGGATTTCGAAAATCATCGCAAACAAAGTGGGCGCGAGGCGCGCGTACAATTCCTGGAAAGCCGCTTCGCTGCCCGAGGCGCAACGGAGCAGGATCGCTTTGTCCGCCGCATCACGCTCCACTTTCGTGATCGCATCGTCGCTCTCAGGCACGGAGGAGGGAGCGGGCTGATCGGGGAAAGCAGAACCGGAACTCAGGGACACCATGCATCTCCTCTAGAGAAAGCGGAACCGATGGATAATACTTCGTGCCTGTGGCCTGAGACCTTTGAGGCATGAGGAGGCACGAGAGGTCAGCTCTTGGCTAGAGCGTGTCACGCACTTTTCGGCGAGCGCCGGAGGCGCGCCGGAATGAAGCGCGGAGTGCAGCGGAGCGGAACTCCGGGATTCCTATTCGCTCGCACGACCAAACCCGTGAAACGGGTGATGGAAAAGACCACGCGTTGCTCAGGCCAAGCGGGTGTTTTCCGTCGCCCCTTTTCAGGGACTTGAATTCTTTCCAGAGGGATGATCCCGGAGTTCCTCTCGCCGAGGCGGGATCCACTCCGGGCTCTATGCCGGCGCACCCCTTCGGGCGCTCGATCGCCTAAGTGCATGCCACACGCGCTAAGCGCGAACGGATGCTCAGCGCGCAGCCGAGGTCGCATGAGAGCCGCGCAGGCGAGAATCGAACTGCGCGACCACATCCACATACGCTTGCAACGCGGGCGTGCGGTCTTCCTCGCGCCAGGCAATCCAAAAAGGAGTTACAAGAGCGGGGCGAATGGGCCGAAAGACCACGTCCGGGTGCGGAATTTTGATCACCGGCTCGGGCAGGAGCGCGATGCCCAGACCGCCTGCCACCACCTGCAGCAGCGCCCGTTCGAGCTCGGCTTCCTGGAGCACTTTGGGCCGGTAGCCGGCTTGGGCGCACGTCTCCAGGAGCCATTGCCGGTATCCGGGCCGGCTCTTTTCCGAGATGCCAATGAAGAACATCGGTTCCAGCTCCTTGAGCCTGACGGTCGAACGGCGTGCGAGGTGATGGTTCTTCGGCAAGGCTGCGACGGTCTTGTAGGCTGCGATCGGTCGCGACTGCAGGCCGCTCCGTTCCCGCACCGCCCAGGAGCCGACAAAGGCCAGGTCGATCTTCCCGTCGGCCAGAGCGCGGAGTTGGTCGCCGCAGGTCATGTCAAACAGATGCACCGGCACCTTGGGAAAAGTGACTTGAAACGCGGCGAGCGTAGCCGGCAGAAGATCGTAGATGAGAGCGGCGACGTAGCCGATATTCAGCTCGCGTTTTTCCCGGCGATCCAGGCTCTGGACTGCCTCCACAATCGCCACCCCGTGCGCGAGCACCCGCTTGGCGTCAGCCAGAAAAGACTCGCCGGAGAGGGTGAGGCTGACGCCCTGGCGCGACCGGTCGAGTAAGCGCACGCCTAATTCCTCCTCGAGATCCTGAATCTGACGCGAGAGCGACGGCTGGGCCAAATTCAGCTCCTTGGCGGCGCGGGTGAAGTTTAATGCTTCTCCGACCGCAACGAAGTAGCGCAAATGGCGAAGCTCCATAGAAAGGACAGCGCAATCTCCCGTTCTGCCGCCTGACAGCAAGCACCGTTTAGTCAGCCGCTGACCGACGCCGACTGCCTGATGCCTAAGAGGTCTCACGGCCAAGAAAAGAAGTATTACCCCCGCCGGCGGGCCGCGGCTATCGAGGCACCTCGTGGCTGCGCTCGCTTTTCCTTGCCATCCCGCGCGGGTGCGGCCGTTGCTGGCCAACGGGCTGCGGCAAATTAGAGAGCGCGATCGTGCGCAGATGGCCCTTGCTTTCATCACCAGCGATGAACGCGACGTCCTGGAACTTTGTTTTTCCGCCGGTTGTCCGCCCGCCGAATTTCCCGCAAACTGCAAATCCCGCTGGGCGCAATCAAGGCGCACCTCGATCGAGGGCTCTATGGATTCCTGCACGCTTTGAGCCTTCAGGCCGCCTCGTCTCGGAAGGTAATTTTCGTCCAACACCGGCGCGTTCGACGCGGCTTTGAGCAAGGAGGAAGTGCTGGTGATGGTCTCGCCTTTTATAAGGTAACGGGCGTAGTGGCCCGAGCGCGCCTCTGGTTAAAGTCTCGACCTTCCCTGGCTCACCAGCCAATCTCGGTGGCGGACAGCGTATGAAACCAATGAGTGCCACCTCCATGCCGAGAGAGTTTGCCGGAAAACTTCTCGCTTACGTGGCCGCTTCCGGCCCCGCTGCGGAGGCCCAGGACTTTCCCTGTTTCCACGTCTGCGCGGCGCTGCGCGGGCCGCTCGCGAAGTTCATGGGCGCCGCGGGCGTCGATGCGCTGCTCGCGCGGGCGTTGTCATTGGCCAGCGTGGAAATTCCCTGGCTGCGCCAGGTCCGAGTCGGGGCCGACGGCACGCTCGACGGCCTGGCCGAAATGGCGGGGAAACTGGACGCGCCCGCGATCGCAGAGGGCGAGGTCGCGCTGGTGGGACATTTGCTCGGCCTACTGGTGATCTTTATCGGGCCGGCTCTCACGCTCAGCCTCTTGCACGACATCTGGCCCGACTGGAAAATCGAAATGGCGGACCCTGAAGCTTTATGAAAAAGAAAAAAACTCCT
>JBBSLZ010000119.1:0-8956 GCA_038233435.1 Chthoniobacterales bacterium | reverse complement strand
TCTGCTGCCGAGCGCAGATACGCCAGCGGGCCCCAGCTTTGCTTGATCTCCGGCGTGAGCTTTTCATTCACCGTCCCGCTGAAGCCACCGGCGGAGACATTCAAAAAATAGCGAACCGCGTCCGAGGTCACCCGCACCAGATCGATCGGCCGCACCGGTGCTTTGGCTAAAAAATCGACGCACTCCTCGGTCGACTTTGGCAGATCCAGCATCTTCGCAAAATCATTCCCCGTCCCGAGCGGAATCAACCCCAGCCGCACCCGAGCCACATCCTCCGCGACGCCGTTGAGCACTTCGTTCAAGGTCCCATCGCCGCCCGCCGCGATCACCACCTCGCAGCCTGCCGCCACCGCCTCCTGCGCGAAGCGCTTCCCGTCCCCCTCCTTCTCCGTGAATCGAATCTCGGCCCCCGGATAACGTTCCAATTGGACTCGGATCGTTTCTCTATCGTCCACGCTCCCGGCGCCGGGATTGCAGATAATAATCGCCTTTTCGCTCATGCCGCGCCGCAGCGCGCGCAGAACTTCGCAGCAGCGCGCCCGAGGGCAACGGGAATGCGCCCCGCCCGCTGATTTTCACTCTGGCGATCAAGGGCGAATCCGTTAAGTTCCCTGCGCTCATGGCCGCCGATCCTCTTTCCGATATTCCCGCTCCCGCCACGGAGGACGATCCAGATGCGTATCGCGTCTCCGCGGAGCCTGTCATCCCTGATCGGAATGGCTCATCGGTCGCCCATGCTGGGGACGAACTCGATCCTCCGCGCTCCTACGGGCTGGAGACGCTCTGGCTTTTGCCCCGCGATCCCCACAGCCTGTTTGCCTTTTGGGATATCGACTGGAAAACCGCCTTCGGGGAAGAAGCGCCACGCGCTCGCATCGTGCAGTTACTCCTCCTGGAAGAAGACGGCTCCGAGCATTTGAACATGGCTGTGGAACCGCTGGCCGGCCATTGCATCCTGGAGGTCGGGCAAGCCGACGCCGTCTACCGCGCAGAGATCGGCTACCGCGATGACGCCGGCGATTGGCAAAGCGTAAGCCGGTCCGATGCGATTTCGGTCCCGCCCGAGCACGCAGGTGCCGCGCGGCCGGAGGCGTTTGCCACCATCCCGTTGCACCTGAGCTTCCAGCGGATGCTGGACACGGCCCGCTCCCAGCCGGCGGAGAACCATTCGTTAACCGACACCCTCGCAGCGCTGCGCCAGCGCGTCGCCTCCTCGCAGGAGAAAGCGCTGTTCACCGCGCAAGAGACGGAGATGGTCCGCGCGATCGAAGAAGCGGCTGCGCTCCAGCCTTCGCCGGCGGAATGCGCCGCGAGTGCGCCCGACCTCTGGGAGCACGACCGTCTGGAACGGATTTTCGGCTTCGGGAATTCGAGTTTGAGCAAGGGCTTCGGTGGCAGCAGCCGAGGGTAGGGACGCCGCGCTGCGGCGACCGAGGCGCGTGGACCTGCGCTGAGATCGGTCGTTTGTCTGAGAGTCGTCCGGCGCGCCGCTTCTACCCAGTCCTCGTCGCTCCGGTTTTTGGCCACGCGCCAAAAACAGCGGGCGGGGCGCCCGCGCTCCCCAATCATCCCTGTCGCGACGCTAAACAGACACAGCCGTGCTGCGCTACCAAGGCGCGGTGACCCGCGCTGAGATCGTTCGTGCATCTGAAAGCCGCCACGCTGCCCGGACGGCGCCGCGCGCCGTCCCTACCCCGGGAAATTCATCGGCTCATAAATCCTATTGCCATCACATCGATTTCCCCGTTTAAAGGAACCCGCATGAACGGAGACGAGAAAAAGAAAATGGTCTGGGGATCGCGGGTCGGCGTCATCCTCGCAGTCGCCGGCTCGGCGGTGGGGCTGGGAAACTTCCTCCGTTTCCCCGGGCAGGCCGCTGCGCACGGCGGCGGCGCGTTTATGATTCCCTACATCTGCGCGCTTCTGCTCCTCGCTCTCCCGATCGGCTGGGCGGAGTGGGCGATGGCGCGGCACGGCGGGCGGAAAGGTTTTCACAGCGGGCCGGCCATCATCGGCGTGGCTGGGAAGGGCCGCCTGATGCGTTACTTCGGCGTCCTCTCGGTTCTAATCCCGATCGTGGTCTACATGTATTACGTCTACATCGAGGCGTGGTGCCTTCGTTACGCTTGGGAATATTTGAGCGGTGGGATTCAACTGACCGGCTCGATTGAGAATCAGGTGGCCGGGTCGAAGGCGTTTTTCGGCAGCGCCACCGGGACTGATTCCAACGGCGTGATCAATACCAGCGCCGCGTTCTGGCTGCTGGTGGTCACGATCAACATCGTGCTGGTTTACCGCGGCTTGAAAGGCGGGATCGAGAAGTTCTGCCAGTTTGCCCTTCCCGCGATGGCTATTCTGGCGGTGATCGTTTTGATCCGGGTGCTTACTCTGGGCACGCCCAATCCGGCTTTCCCCGACCAGAACGTGCTCAACGGGCTCGGCTCACTTTGGAATCCAGATTTCTCGAAGCTGACCGATTTTGAAACCTGGCTGGCGGCGGCGGGGCAGATCTTCTTCAGTCTTTCGGTCGGTTTCGGCGTCATCCTGAACTACGCTTCCTATCTGAAGAAGCAGGATGACATCGCGCTTTCCAGTTTCACCGCCAGCTCGACGAACGAGTTATTCGAAGTCGGCTTTGGCGGGCTGATCACGATCACGGCGGCGTTCATTTTCCTCGGCGCCAGCGGAGTGGGCGCTGGCTTCGGCCTCGGTTTCCAGACGCTGCCGGTGGTCTTCCATCAGATGGGAGGGGCGGGCCGTTGGATCGGGTTTGCCTGGTTCTTCCTTCTCTTTCTCGCCGCCATCACCAGCTCGATTTCCATGCTCCAGCCGGGCAAGGCTTTTGTGGAAGAAGCGCTCGGCATTTCCTCGGCCAAGGCGATCACCTTCATCTCCATCCTTTGCGGCCTGGGTTCGCTCTGGGTCATCTGGTTCAGCAAAAACACGGTCGCGCTCGATACGATGGATTTCTGGGTCGGGACCTTCTGTATTTTTCTGCTCGCTACCGTCCAGATCATCTCCTTCGGCTGGATCTGGGGGGTGGATCGAGGCGCGGCCGAGCTGGATCAAGGCGCGCTCATGCATATCCCGCGGCCGTTTTTCTTCATCATGAAATACATCGCCCCGGCCTACCTGCTCGTCGTCCTGGCCGGCTTCACCTATTACAATCTGGGAGAGAAGATGACGGAACTGAAGGCGACCCCGATCGCGCTCTGGACGGTGGTGATCATCGGCGTGGTGCTGGCGATCCTGCTGGCGTTGGTCGCGATCGGCGAACGCCGCTGGCGCGCGGCCGGGATGGACCTGGACGGGAAGCAACCATGAAAGGACTAGCACAGCGATGACGACCGGTGGTTGGATATTCATGCTCGTGTCGCTCACTCTGGTGTGGGGCACGACGATCTGGGCTTACACTCGGCTCCTGAGCGCGCCGCCGCAGGAGCCATCGTCGGACGACGACGAATAGACGCGGGCGGTTTCGTTTCAAATTGCCTCCTTCGCCCTGCCCGGAACCTGCTCTGGAGCAGCGCTAGAATGAAACAGTTTCGCAGGAGAACGGGCATGCTATCCTCGCGCGTGCCTCAACTTGGATCGCTGCGTTCCCTGCTCGGGACCGTGTTTTTGCTTCTTGTGCTGGCCGCGCCCGCTCTGGCGGCGCCGCGCCGGGCGCTTCCGGTCCGCCGGGCGCTCCCCGTCGCCCCGCCGGTGGAAGCGCGCGGGCTGCAATTCGAGGCCTTACCGCTGGAACGCTCCCGGCAGAATCACCTCCTTCTCCGCGCCACCATTAACGGCAAGCCCGCCCTCCTCGGGGTAGATAGCGGCGCGCCGGTGAGCGCGATTTCCATTTCACGCCTGCGGCACTTCGGCATGCTCCCGGCGCGGACCCGGTCGGATGTCCCGAGCCGGATTCGGATTAACGGCACCTACAATAATGTGGCCATCGCGCGCAGCCTCCAGCTCGGCGCGCTCAATTTGGTCGACGAGCCGATGGTGGCGGTGGACCTGGGCGGCTCGTCGAAAGCAGCCGAGCTGATGGAAGAACAGGCGATCGACGGCATCATCGGCGCCGACATTTTATTTCCGACCGAGGCGGTCCTGGACTGCCGCGCGCAGGTGCTCATTTTGAAAGTGGACCCGAACGTGCGTGGAAGCGCGCCGGGGCTTGATTTCACCGGCTTCAACCGGATGCCGATCCATGTCAGCTCGGGCTACAATCTCTATGTGGACGGCCGTCTCAACGGCAAGCGGGCCAAGCTCATGATCGATACCGGCGCCTTCGCCACGCTGCTGCACCAACCCTTCGTCCGGCGCATGAAAATCCCCCTGCGGGACAGCCCCTTCAGTTCCGCCGGCGTGAATTTGAAACAGCGCGGGGTGCAATTTGCCACCATCTCGCGTTTCTCCGTCGGCTCCGTGCACATGCGGAACAAGAACGTAGGCGTGATCGATCTGGAAGGCCTGGTCCGCGCCGGCCTGCTCGATTCTTCCCCACCGGTGGTGGGCCTGCTCGGCTCGGAGATTCTCCAGCGCCACAACGGCATCATCGATTTCGGAACCAAAACGCTTTACCTGAAGCGTTAGGGAACCCGGGGAAAAACTGCCTCGCGGCGGCACTATTCGCTTGCGATGCGGTCGCTCCCGCCTCGGTTCTCCCGCGATGCGGCAAATCACTCAAGCGTTCGTGCTCGGCGCCGGAATGGGACTGCGACTGCGACCCATGACGGAGCAGACGCCGAAGCCGCTCGTGCCCATCTTCCACAAGCCGCTCATCACCTTCGCGCTCGATCACCTGCGCAGTCTTGGGATTGAGTCGTTCGTCATCAATACTCACCGGCTGGCGGAGCAATTCGAGACGGCGTTTGCGGAGGGAACGTATGCGGGCGCACCGGTGCAGTTGGCGCACGAGGTGGACCTGCTTGAGACCGGCGGCGGGATTAAAAATGTCGAGCCTGTCCTGCGATCGGAACCGTTCCTCACTTACAGCGGCGATATCCTGACCGATATCGATTTGGAGCCGCTGCTCGAGGCGCATTTCGCGAATCGAAACGACGTCACGCTGGCGCTGCGCGAGGGCGGGCTCGGCACTGACATCGCGGTGCATGCCGGCCGTGTGATCGATATCGCCGCGCGGCATGGGCACGTGGGCACGTGCGATTTTGCGGGCGTGGCGATCTGGAATCCGGACATCTTCGCGCGTCTCCCAGCCGCCCGAAAAATCTCGTTTATACCCATCCTGGTCGAGTGGATCGGAGACGGCGGCCGGATCGGAGGCGTCATCTTGAACGAGCGAAAATGGTTTAATATCGGCTCGCGCCGCGAATACCTGGAAGTGCATCGCACCATCGAGGAGGACGGCTGGCGGCCCGCTTATGTGCTGGAAAAAAATTGGCCCCAGCCTATCGCACCGACCGCGGAGATCCACCCGAGTGCGCGGCTTTCCGGTTTCCACGCCATCGGAGCCGGCGCCCGCATCGGGGCCGGCGCGTCGCTACAGAACACAATCGTCTGGCCGCGGGCCACGATCGCGCCAGAGAGCGACTTGCAGAATTGTATTGTCCGCGCCGGGCAAAAAGCCGAAGGCACTCTGCGTGACCTCGATGTCTAGCTCCGACCAGCTCACCGACCGCCTGCTCGAGCAGACGCGCCGGCATTTCCCGCCTTACAACGAGACGGAAGTCGAGATCACGCCGATCCAGAAAGGCGGTTCGGGACGCCGCTTTTATCGCGTCCGTTCCGCGCCGGAGCAGTCGCTTATCTTGGTGCAATACAATCTCGATCGCGACGAAAACCGGCATTACGTGCAGATCGCGGAGTTCCTCGCCCAACACGACATTCGCGCGCCGCGCGTTTACTTTCACGATCCCGGAGAGGGCCTCATCTGGATGGAAGATCTGGGCGGGACCGATCTCTGGCATTATCGCGACGAGGCCTGGCCGGTGCGGCGCGTCTTCTACGAATCGGCGCTGGCCGAGGTCACGAAATTGCATTGTCTGCCGATCGCGGCGGCGGATGGCTTGCGAAAGGATTTCCCGCAGGAGTTCGACGCGCCGCTCTATCAGTGGGAGCAGCATTATTTCTTCGAGCATTGCCTCGGCGCGTGTTTCGGAGTGGAGGAAAGAGAGCGCGTGGCGCTGGCCGATGTGCCGGCGCTGCGAGAAATCGCGGAGCGGCTGGCGGCCCTTCCGCGGGTGCTGGTGCATCGCGATTTCCAATCGCAGAACATCATCATCCGCGAGGGCGAATCGTATCTGATCGATTTTCAGGGAATGCGGCCCGGCTTGTCGAAATACGACATCGCATCGCTCCTCTACGATCCTTACATGAGCCTGACCGAAGCGGAGCGGGCCGAGATCTTCGCCCTTTATACGGAGATGCGGATCCACGCCGGCCTGCCATTACGCAGCGACGGCGAGGAGCTGATGCGTCTCTGTGCGATGCAACGCCTGATGCAGGCGCTCGGGGCCTACGGCTACCTAGGCTTGGTGAAAGGGAACGATTCCTTTTTGGAGCATATCAAGCCGGCGTTCGCTTCCCTGGTTGCGGTGGTGGCGGCGATCCCGGGGCTGGAAAAGTTGCACGCGGCGCTGCTGGCGTTGCCGCCGACGTTGGCGCGAGAGCGGGTTTGACATTTGGCAGCCGCGCACGTCCGGTGGAACGCGGCCGATTTCGCTTATGAAAAAATGCGCATGTTTTGCCCTGCTGGGGTGGGTTTGTCTGGCCGCCGGGCGCGCCATCGCCCAAACCGTGGAGCATGCGCCTCCCGCCGAAACTCTCCTGCGCGAGATGGAACAGACCTACGCCCAGGCCGCTACCTATGCGGATACGAGCACGGCGATGTATCGGAATCGGGATGGCACCGATCGCCTCATGGTCGAGTTCCGCCTCTGGTTTGCGCGGCCGGGCCGTTTCCGGGTGGACGCTCGCTCCAAAACCCCCGCCAGTCCGGAAGCGCGCCGGGAAGTGCTCTGGACCGATGGCGCGACCATTCGGACCTGGGCCAGTGACAAGGCGGTGGCGAGCCGGCCGAAGGTGCAGTTAGCCGGTTCCGGGATGTTCGGCACCTATGCTTATCATATCCCAACGTTACTCGACGCCAGCTACGGAGCGGGCCGGCGCTTACACGAACTGACCGAGCCGGAAGTGACGGGCGAGGAGATTTTTGAAGGGATTAATTGCCACCGCATTCGCGGACGCTGGTCGGGCGATACCTATGAGTTGTGGTTAGGTAAGGCCGACCATTTGGTGCACAAAATCGTGGCCACCTACGCGGATCACACCCTGGAAGAAATCCACCGCGAGATCGTGCTCGACCAACCGATCGCCGCGGAAGTCTTTCTCTTCGCGCCCGAAAAAGAAGCTCCTCCGAAGAAAAGTTAAACGCGCCCGTTCCCATGACCGCCGCCACTAAAGCCGATAAACATCCCAAAGGTCTTTACGTCCTCTTCGCCACCGAAATGTGGGAGCGCTTCAGCTTCTACTCCATGCTGGCGATGTTCACGCTCTACCTCCGGGACACGACCGGGCAGGGGTTTGGCTGGTCCTCGGACGCGGCCACCGGGTTGTACGCGAACTACCTCATGTTCGTTTACCTGAGCCCACTCATCGGCGGGTGGCTGGCGGATCGGAAGCTCGGGTATCGCAAGGCGGTCATGATCGGCGGCCTCTTTTTCATGGCCGGGCACCTTCTGCTTTCGTTCCGCTCCATCCCGATCGTCTACCTCGCGCTCAGCTGTCTGGTCATCGGCAACGGACTTTTTAAACCGAACGTCTCGACCATGGTCGGCAATCTTTATCCCGATGGCAGCCACCTGAAGGACCGCGCCTATAACATCTTTTACATGGGCATCAACGTGGGCGCGTTCCTGGCCCCGGTGGTGGCGGAGTTCGTGCAGAGCAAAGTGGGATTTCACCCTGCCTTTGCGGTCGCGGCCGGCGGGATGGCAATCTCGGTTTTCATCATGTGGAAATTCAAACGCCACATCGCGGAGGCGGAGGGTTCGTTGTTAGTCGATGCGCGCCAGGCGGCCGATGCCACCGCGGTGGCGACCGATGCGCCGCCGGCGGGCGTGAGCTCGCAGGACGAAGCGAACACCACGCGCCGGAATACGATGGAGGCGATCCCGGAATGGAAAAGGATAGGGGCGCTCATCGTCATTTATTGCATCGTGATTGTCTTCTGGATGGTCTTCCACCAGAACGGCTCGACCCTCACCTATTGGGCGAACGAGAACACGGATTGGAACGTGACCGGGATCATCTCGAACGCGATCAACCCGGGCTGGGTCATCATCCTCACCTTCCCGCTCGTGGCTTTCTGGAAATGGCTCGACGGAAAAGGTCTCGAGCCTTCCACCCCGACGAAGATGGCTTTTGGGATGATGCTGACCGGCTTGGCCTTTCTCATCCTCTGCATCGGCGCGAAGATCGGCGAAGCGAGCGTGACGGGCGCCAACCCGTATGCCTTCAAAGTGTCTCCGCTCTGGCTGCTGGGCGCTTATGGCGTGCTGACGCTCGGGGAGCTGATGTTGTCACCGATGGGTCTCTCGCTTGTATCCAAAGTCGCGCCGGTGCGGGTGCGCGGACTCATGATGGGCGGCTGGTTTCTCGCCACCGCGATCGGGAACAAGCTCACGCAAATCGGCGCGCTCTGGGACGACTGGCTGCACTCGTCATTCTGGCTTCTGCTCAGCGTGGCGGCGTTTTTCATGTCAATCGTGCTGCTCGTCCTCCTGCGTCCGCTGAAGAAAGCGATGCCCGGGGTGTAGCGAGCGCGCGTCACCGGCTGTATTCAGCCTTCTCAACTTCCAGTTCGGCAAGGAGATCTTTCTCGGAGTCTCTCAAGGCGGCCTGTCCTTTCAATCGCTGAACCACCTCGATGGCTTTAGCCACTAAGCGTGCCGCTTCGGCATCGTCGCCTTTTTGATGCTGCGCCTGCGCCTGCAGCTGATAGGTCATT
>JBBSLZ010000118.1:0-8963 GCA_038233435.1 Chthoniobacterales bacterium | reverse complement strand
GCCCGGCTCGCGCGTGAGAAGCTTCCTCCAATTTTCATCGTAGTTGGTGTGCACGGTCTTTCCCATCGGCGAGTAAACCGCCTTCGGATTGGAGGTGGTGTGCACGAGCGGGTCGCTCCAGTTCCGGCCGTAGTAGTAGGTCGTTGTTTGATTAAGCGGGTTCGTCACCGTCGTGACTCGTTTGTATTCATCATACCCGTAACGCGTGCGTTGATTCTCGTCCCACTCCGCGCCGGGGTGGTTCTCGTCGGCCGTCCACGCCAGCGTCCCGTCCGGGTTGTAGCCGTTCTGCACGTAGGTGCCGTCGTGGTGAGTCAGCTTCGTGACCTGACCACGGAGATTGTATTCATACCAGGTGGAGTATCCTCGCGGGTTCTGCTCGCGCAGGAGCCGGTCTGTGTGCGGTCCGGTCTCGTAGTATTCGTAGATCGTCGGGTGCGTTTGCGGATTTAAATCGCTCGGTGTCGGGGGCGGCCAGTAAAGGACTTTCCGCCCGCGGGTGTCATAGCGAAAGTTCTCCACGCCGCCGCTCGTCATGCGATGCGACTCCACTTGCCCGAAGCCATTGTAGATGAACTGCTCGAATCCGCCATCCGGATATCGGGTTTGCCAAATGCGGTTAAACCCGTCGCGATCGTAGAATGTGTATTTGTCGCGCTCGTCCCGCTTCGCGGTGACGAAGACAGGCGCATACTCGTCGGAGTACCAGTATTCGAGGTATCTGCCATCCGCGTGAATCGTACGCTTGATCGCACCCGTTATCCTGTTGACGTCGCTGTGGCTTGTCTTGCCGCGCGCGTTGGTGAATGACTTCCGATCCGGCGCGCCCTCAACATACGTGCGGTCGATGTACGACGGCTGGTTCTTGAAATCAGTGAAGCTCGACAAAAAGTTAAATGGGCGGGCGGAACTGCTATCGCCGAATTGGAAAGATCGGGTGGTCCCATCGCCACGGGTTTCGCTGCGCGCATACGGCCGCGGGTCGGGATATTCTGGCACTCCACCAGGAGGGAATGACGGGTAATTCGCCTGCGAAATCGTCTGCTGGGTGGTCACGTTTTTTTCCGCCTTCAGCTGCCCGAAGTCGGCCAAGGGATTCCCACCGGTGGCGAATTCGTATTGGATCTTCTTCATCGGACCGGCGAATCGGACATCATCACAAGTGTTGATAAGGCCATCGTAAGGGCGCCATACGTTTGGCGCCTGGTAAGTGTAATACGCGGTGGTGCTGTCGTCGTAATTTACCTGCGTGAGATAACCGGCGGCGGTGTTCCCCTGGAAAGTGAGAGATTGGTAGGTATAGGACACCGTTTCCAGCAGCCTTCCTGCAGACGCGAATGCCTGAACATATCCGATGGGGCCGAGACCGTTGTAGGTGATCTCAAGATAGCGGCCAGCCGGTTCTGTGACACGGGAGAGCCTATTGCTCCCATCGTACGAAAACGTGGTCGTCTGGCCGTAGGGGTCGACAATCGCCTGCGCGCGGAGCGAAACTGCCGAGCCGTTTATGGTGGCGCTGAAGATTACCTTACCGCCGTCATTCATCCGCAGTTCATAGCCCCCGCCGACGGCCCGGACGAGGCGCTCCACCGCATCATCGCCGGCACCACAGTAGTACCCTGCCTCCGGGTCGCCCGAACAGTCCGCTGTCCGTCCATCCGGGTAAGCGATCCTGCCATCAGGGCCCTCGTACTCCGGATCGGGAGGAACGCCAGGCGGAGACGGTTGTTCGATTCTCACCCAACCGCCCTATGAATACGCGTGCTGCCAGCCGCGCCCGCCCCTGGTGTTGAGAATCCGTGTCCATCGCAAAGGATAGGCGCCGACGCTGCCTGTGACCTCGATATCCGTGACAATTCGCTTCGCGTTTCCGGTAAAAATGTCATACCCACCGCCGGTGGTGATTTGTCCGTTGTGATCGCCCATCACGCCGTTTGGGCTGTCATTGCCCACGGCCGCCGCGGGCACCGCCGAATATAGCAGGAACGTGAGGCCGAGGATGACCGCTTGCGAAGTTTTCTTCATGATAAACGTTCCCGGTTAATCCACGATCCGCACTCGGGGTGGATTGTTGGCCGGGTTATTGGTATCGAGCCCGTAGAACTCCAACCAGTATTCCTGGCCCGCGACTCTCACGACGACGCGATAGCGGCCCGGCAGCGCTCCGCCGCGATAAACGAAGGGCACGGACCCGACCCCTGAGAGTGGTCGAGAAGCCGGGCCGACGATCTCTCCGCCGTCTACTGGCATCGCCGTGGCAATCTCGCCGGCCTGCAATCCGCGAAACGTCAGATGCAAAGTAACGAGCTGAAGCGGGCGCAATCCGACGCGATCGACAGAGCCATCACGGCTGAGCGGACGCCGTTCTCGTCCCGATGCGGACCGTACGACTACTTGGATTGCATCGCCCGGTGTTGCATTCGGCGGTATGGCGGGAGGACCCTGAGCCAGCAGCAGCGTCGACTCGCCGAGACAGAGCGCGGCTAGCGACGCGACCGCCAAAAGGGAGGTTTTCATGCCACCGATTCTGCCGATTTCCGCTGCCGCTGTATATGGGTCGAATTCCGTACGCGTCGTTGCTGGGGAGGGTGCACTGCCTCCTTCGGCCGAAAAAACACGACGCCCCAAAGATTGATTGGAATTTCTTTCGCCAAACCCCTAGAAGACATCGGAGGTATTTCGTTTCCATGCGCTCGCATCTCGATCCGGATAACGTCGCGCCCCAGCGGATGGCGTTGGTGGTGGCGGGGTCCGACTATCGGCTCTGTTTTGCCACGCCGCTCGGCCGTCGCTGTCTGCGTACCTACTTTCGCTCGCAGCTCTCAGCCGGATTTCTGCCCGGCCCTATCGCGCACTGGCTCGCTGCGGGCGCAGGGCCGCGCGATCGCGGATCGCTTATTGTGCGGCGAAAACGCACGTGCTCTACGTGCGGCGCATGCGCCCGCACCCGCCGGACTCGATCGCGCTGCTGCTCGAGTGGACCGTGGACCCCGCCGCGTCGAACGTGCGACGGCATCATCAGCTCACGGCGCGTGAGCACGAAGTGCTGGGCTGGCTCGCGGCCGGGAAGTCTGACCGCGACATGGGCTTGATCCTCGGAATTTCCACAGGGACGGTGGGCAAGCATCTGGAGCGGATCTATCAGAAGCTGGGTGTGGAGAATCGCACCGCCGCGGCGAGCTTCTATCATCCCGAGTTCGAGCGAAGGCCTCGATGGTGACGGCGCGGTGGGCGTCACCTCTCCCTCGCAGCAAGGGTTAATTTCGCCGGAAAATTTGCCTATTTTGGCCACAGACGAGGTCATTTCCTAAGCTTTTGCAGCGTCACGCGCGCCGCCCGCCCAAAAAGTAAAGGTCCAAACGCCTTGAAAAATGGAGTCGAGGAAGCCATCCGCCTAGCTACTCCAATCCATCCAATTCTAACAAGCTAACTTTGTCCCAAATCCGCATTAACGTAGTGCCATTCCGTCCAGACCCCGCAAAGTTTAAAATCGAATACTCAACCCGGTGAAAGGCTGGAAATCCGGCGCTGCTCTCGTTAGACCAAAGTTACAACCCAGATCCAGCGCCACATTGGGCGCGATCTGATAGACCAGGCCCGTGTCGAAGAAAGCCGCGTGCGTGGTCGCGTTCCCGCGCGTGACCACGCTGTAGAATTCCGCATAACTGCTCAGTTTATCCGTGAAGAGGGTATGCCCGAGCAGGACCGCATTCACAAACGCCGGGTCGTACCCGGTGTCGGCCGCGTTCCGGACAAAATTGACCCCACTCTGCAGCCCCAAGGTGAATCCCGCCGACAGCGAAGCCTGGAACGGCACCGAAAGTCCGCCCTCCACCGAGTCGTTCCCCAGCCCGTTCGTATTGGTGGGAAACTTCACAAATGGAATCAGACCGAAGGACACCGGACCGGAGTCGTTCCCGAATAAATTGATCTTTAATTGAAAGATGAAATCGCCCACCCCATCGCGGCGATCGGTCGCGCCCGCGGCGCGGTCTCGCGTCTCCTGATGCAGATAGCCGTCGAAAGCGAAGTCCGCTTCGAGATTACTCGTGAGGCCGAGCCGGAGGTTGAACGGCAGCGCGTTCCAGGCTCTCACCTCCACCGCCCCCTGGTCATCGTGCAGATAACCGAGCGCGGTCGTTTCGAAGTAAACATGGCCGGCGTCGACCGTGTAAGGCCCGGTCGATTGGCTGGGCCGATCCGCCGAAAACCTGCGCAGCAGCGCCACCGGCGTCGGGTTGAAAAGGTTGTATTGGCTCTTCTCTGGCGAGGCGGAGACAGAGCTGGAGTCAAGGCTTCCCGCGCCCGCCGGCGTCACCGCAGCACTGAACAGCAAAAGAGAGAGAAGAAGAAAGCGGCCCATGCCTGAACTACTACACCCGGATAAGACGCTGCGGAATAATTCCCTTCCCCGGATCTCATCCCGCCCGTTTTTGTTGTCTTATCCCGCGGGAAATGGCGCGCACGCTGGCCGGCGTTTCGTCACCCGATCGCTCCGGTTTCTCCTAACGACTCAAGACCCCGGCGCCCTACCCAGCGCCGCCCCGATGTGTGTCATGAACCAGCAACGCCGGAACGATCCCTACCCCGAACGACTCCGACGCGGCGGCCAGGTTCCTGCTAGAACCCGGCCGGAGTCTAACGAATCCGGAAATCGAACACATCCGGGCGACTGTAGTGCCCGGCTACATCCAGCGTCATTCGTTCTTCCTCCACCTCGCGCAGATCGATCTCCGCCAAGAGGGTCTTCTCCTCGTCGAAACAAGGTTCCACCACATAGTTGCCTTTCGGCCCGATGATCGCACTGCCGCCGCGCAGCAAATAGCCGTCCGGCGCCCCCGCCCAGGCCGCCGGGAGCGCGAACTCCGCCGGCAAATCCCGCGCCCGCATCACCAGCCCCGCCGCCAGGACAAAACAGCGCCCTTCGAAGGCATAGTGCCGGCTCGCCAGTTGATGCATCTCATGCACCGTCGGCCAGACCGCCACGTGAATATTCTCGCCCGCGATATGCAACGCCTGCCGCGCCAGCGGCATCCAATGCTCCCAACAAATCAAACCGCCGATCCGCCCCGCTGGCGTCTCCACCGAGGTCAGCCCCCCGCCTTCGCCCTGTCCCCAAACGAGCCGCTCCGTATGAGTCGGCACCAGCTTGCGATGATGATTGGCCAGCCGACCATCCGGCGAAAAAGTGAGCAAACTATTATAGAGCGTCCCATTACCCGGCCCGGTCGCGACCCGTTCATTCACCCCGATGACCAACGTCACCCGTCGCGTGCCCGCCAGCCGGGCCAGCCGCTCCGTCTCCGGCCCCGGCACCAGCACGCTGTTCTGCCGCAAACGCGCGAAGACCGCCTTCGTCGGCGCGTGATCCCACAGCCCCATCTCGGCGCAATGATCCAGCCAGGCCGGATAACCCGGCAGCCAGGTCTCCCCCACCGCGATCACACTGGCCCCGGCGTCCGCTGCTTCCTCGATTAATTGCACCACCCGCTCCACGCTCGCCCCCAACTCCATAAAGACTGGCGGATGCTGCAAGACAGCGACGGTGATTTTTCCCATAACGGCGGCTTTCAAGAGCGAACACTCAACTGGCGGCCATAACAAACACTCAACGCATCCCGCGCATAATCGCCGTAGCTGGCGATTCGTTTGTAACCCAGCCTTTCGTATAACCGAATCGCCGCCGGCTGCCGCAAACCGGTTTCCAACCAGAGTTCGCGGAATCCATTATCACGCGCCACCCCCTCCAGCCGCTCCATCAAAAGGTGCGCCAGCCCCGTCCCCCGCGCCGCCGGTCGCACATACATCCGCTTCACTTCCGCGATCTCCGCCGAGAGCGGCCGCAAACCCACACAACCCGCCGCGTCACCGCCCGCGCGCGCGATCAGAAAAGCCGAACCCGCTGCGCTCATCCCGCCCATCTCCGGCGCGCTCGGCTCCAGATTGCCATACAGCAGATCGATCTCCCGCCACATCTCCGCCATCAGGCACAGCGCCTCCTCGGAATCCGGCGCGCAGATTTCAATCGTCACGTCCGCTACGCGGCGTTTTCCCAATCAAGCACGATCTTGCCGGATTGGCCGGACTTCATCAGCTCGATCCCCTCAATCACTTTCGTGTAAGGAAAACGGTGCGTGATGATGGGCGAAATATCGAGCCCGCTCTGGATCAGCGCGGTCATCTTATACCAAGTCTCGAACATCTCGCGTCCGTAGATGCCTTTGATCGTGAGACCGTGGAAGACCACCAGGTTCCAATCAATCGCCGCGCTCCCAGGCATGATCCCGAGCATGGCGATGCGGCCGCCATTCACCATCACGTCGAGCATGTCAGTGAACGCCTTCGGATTGCCCGACATCTCAAGCCCCACATCAAAGCCCTCTTTCATGCCGAGGTCCTTCATGGCGTCCTCGAGCTTCGTCTCCCGCACGTCGATCGCGAGCGTGGCGCCCATTTTCCGCGCCAGATCGAGCCGGTAAGGATTCACATCGGTGATCACCACCTTCCGCGCGCCGGCCATCTTCGCGATCGGGACCGCCATGCACCCGATCGGACCCGCACCGGTGATGAGGACATCTTCGCCGACCAGATCGAAGGAGAGCGCAGTGTGGACGGCGTTGCCTAACGGATCCGAGCAGGAAATGACATCGAGCGGGATCTGCGGATCGCAGCGCCAGATATTTGTGTACGGCACGGAGACATATTCGGCGAAACCGCCCGCCCGCTGCACCCCGATGCCGATCGTGTTCGGGCAAAGATGACGCCGCCCGGCCAGGCAATTGCGACAATGCCCGCAAACGATGTGCCCCTCCGTGGTCACGACTTCGCCCTCTTTAAAATCGACCACCGAGCTGCCGACCTGATCGACCACGCCCACAAACTCATGCCCTATCACCAGCGGCACCGGGATCGTCTTCTGCGCCCACGCGTCCCAGTTATAGATATGCACATCCGTCCCGCAGATGGACGCCTTTTTGACCCGGATTCGGACCTCGTTAGGCCCCACTTCCGGCACCGGCACTTCCTGCAATTCGAGGCCCGGTCCAGACCGCGCCTTCACCACCGCTGGCATTTTTTTGCTCACAAGTCGGAAGCTAAACCGCCCTACCCCACCTGCAAAGCATGGTCCGCCCCCGTAGTGCAAGTTTCCCAATTTGCACCCTGCGAGGTGAAGTCACACCCCGGCACGCAGACTAGAGCGTCTAATGCAATCTCAGAAAAGCACCCGAAGGGCGCGACGGAATAAAGCCCGGGGTGGATCCCGCACCCGCGGGAGGAACCCCGGGGCCTGCCATGAGAGAAAGCCAAACCCCCGCAGGGGGTGACGGAAAGAAAGGACAGCGCAGCTCCTTCCCTACCGCGCTTCGCGCAACGCCACCTCCACGCCCTAACGAGTCTCCGCCACCTTCCCGCGCAAAAGTTCCCGCAGCTTTGCCGGATCGGTCGTCGGCAGCTGGCAAACAAAATTCTCGCAAACGTACGCCGCCGCCTTCCCATCGATCGGCTCGACCGATTTCATAAACTCCACCCGTTCGCTGAAGAACTTTTGCCCTGATCCCCCATCGGCCAGGATCAAAACCCGGTGCGGGAGAAATTGCCCATGCACCTCGCGGAGCAGGGCCGCTGTGTCCGGTGCGCCCGGCTTGCCGGCGATCACGATTTGCTTCGGCTTCCCGCGCGACCAGCCGAGCGCGAGCAGCATCTTCGGCATCGAAGAAGGCGCGGCTTCCATCTGGGTCGCGAAAGCCCGCAGCGTCTCCTCCGCGCGTTCCCGCGCCGGCTTCAAGTCAAGCATGTAGCCGAGCCGGAAGAGATTCAGCGCGCTGACCGAATTCGCCGAGGGCTCCGCCATATCGTCCGCTTCCTTCATCCGCAAGAGCACCGCCGCATCCGTCCCGCTGGTCGCGAAATATCCGCCCGCCTTCGGGTCGTGAAATAACTCATCCTGCCGCGCCTGCAGTTTCAGCGCCCAAGCCAGCCGGCCCGTCTCGAACGAGCTCTCATAAAGGTCGAGCAGCCCTTGAATCACAAACGCGTAATCGGTCGCGAAACCCTCCACCTCGCTCGCGCCCTCCCGGTAGCTGCGCCGCAGCGTATTTGTGTCCTGCTGGTAAAGTTTTGTCTCCAAAAAACCGGCCGCCCGATCAGCCACCTCTTGATAGGCCGGATCGCCCAACACCTGCGCCGCGCGCGCGAAAGCCGAGATCATGAGACCGTTCCAGGCCGTCACAATCTTATCGTCCAGATGCGGCCTGGGCCGCGCCGCGCGCGCCTCCAGCAACAGCTTCCGGCTTTCCTCCAACAAAGAGCGCGTCTTCTCTTCTGTCAGTTCGAACTTCTTCGCCGTCTCCGCGATCGATTGCCGCTCGATCAGAATATTCTTTCCCTTAAACTCGCCCTGCGGATCGGACGGCGCATTGCCCTCTTTCTCCACTCCATAGTGGGCCTCAAACACCTTCGCCCGCTCCGCGCCCAGCAAGCGAACGATCTCCTCCTTCGGCCAAACGTAAAACGCCCCTTCCGCCTTCTCCGTCTTCCCTTTCTCCAGGAAACTGTCCGCGTCCTCCGCCGAATAAAATCCGCCTTCCGGCCCGGTCAGATCTCGCCGCACATATTCGAGAATATCGCGCGCTGTCTGCTCAAACTGCGGCTCGCCCGTAATCTGAAACGCCTCCAGATACACCCGCGCCAACTGCGCCTGATCGTAGAGCATTTTTTCAAAATGCGGGACGTGCCAGAAGCGGTCCGTCGAGTAGCGGTGGAAACCGCCCCCCAGCTGATCGTGCATGCCGCCCGCCGCCATTTTCCGCAAAGTGACCAGCGCCATTTCGAGCGCGCGTTTTCCCTTCTCCGTCGTCGAATGCTCCGCGTAGAACGCGAGCAGAAATTCCAGTCCCACCGGTCGCGGGAACTTCGGCGCCTCCCCGAACCCGCCCTCTTTCGGATCGAAGCTGGCCGCAAAT
>JBBSLZ010000117.1:0-8977 GCA_038233435.1 Chthoniobacterales bacterium | reverse complement strand
TCGGTAAAGATCGTTCGTCCCACTCAACGGCAGGTCACCCCGCCCGCCCGGCGCAGCGCGCCGTCCCTACCCACCGAGAGCCCCCCGCGTTTCATCTCGAAACGCGCGGCTCCCCCACCCCGCATCCACGCAAAATCTTTGCGTCGCCTAGCGGCTTCGACTAGGAAGGCGGCTGTGAGTTCCCCTTCGCTGGGCCGCGTGGGCGCCGTCGCCAAATTCTTCTTTACCGGCGCCGATAAATTTTTCGTCAAAGGCGTCACCTACGGCCCCTTCCGTCCCGACGCGGACGGCCATTACCTCGGCACGCCCGCTCAGCTTGACCGCGACCTCGCCCAAATGCGCCAGATCGGGCTCAATCTCGTCCGCGTTTACCACCCCCCGCCGCTCTGGTTTCTCGATCACTGCGCCGCCGCCGGCATCCGGGTCCTGATCACGTTGCCGTGGGCGAAGCACATCGAGTTTTTGCGCCAACGGAAAGGCCGCGAAGCCATTGTGGAATCCGTCCGCGCTGCCGTGGCCGAGCACGCGGGGCATCCGGCCATCTTCGGATACCTGGTCGGCAACGAGATCGCCAGCACGATGGTGCGTTGGCTCGGCGTGCGCCGGGTCACGGAATTCCTCGAGCACCTCATCCGGGTGGCGCGGGCGGAGAACCCGGACGTTCTCTATTCCTACGCCAGCTTTCCGCCGACCGAATTCCTCCTCCCGCAGAACGTCGATTTCCTCTGCTTTAACGTCTATCTCCACGAGCAGCGCGACTTCGAGCGCTACCTCCTCCGCTTGCAGAATCTGGCTGAAGATCGGCCCCTCCTCTTGGGCGAATTCGGGATGGACACCATCCGCCATCACGAAGACGAGCAGGCAGAAATGCTCGCCTGGCATGTCGAGAGCGTGGCCCGCTGCGGCCTCGCCGGCACCATTTTCTTTTCCTGGACGGATGAATGGTTTACCGGCGAACAGGAAATCACCGATTGGGCCTTCGGCCTCGTCACCCGCGAGCGGAAACCGAAAAAAGTCTTCCATCTCTTGCGCGATAAGCTCGGTCAGGACGACACCTGCCTGCCCTATCCAGCCCTCGCCGACCCGCCCTTCGTCTCCGTCATCGTCTGCTCTTACAATGGCGCCAAAACCCTCACCGCCTGCCTCGACTCGTTAGGGCGAATCGATTACCCCGCCTACGAAGTCATCCTGGTGGACGACGGCTCCACCGACGAGACCGCCGCCATTGCTGCCCGTTTCCCGGACGTGCGCTACCTCCATCAGGCCAATCACGGCCTCAGCCACGCTCGCAATACCGGCGCCGCCGCCGCCCGCGGCGAAGTCTTTGCCTACACCGATTCCGATTGCATGGCCGACCGCGACTGGCTCCGCTTCCTCATCGCCACCTTGCGGAGCGGGAACTACGCCGGCGTCGGCGGGCCGAACATCCCGCCTCCGGCGCAAAACTGGGTCCAGGCCTGCGTCGCCGCCGCGCCCGGCGGCCCCAGCCACGTCCTTCTCACCGACACCGTGGCCGAGCACATTCCGGGTTGCAACATGGCCTGGTATCGCTGGGCCTTCGAAAACGTGGGCGGCTTCGATATTGAGTATCACAAAGCCGGCGACGACGTCGATTTCTGCTGGCGCGTCCAGCAGGCCGGCCACCAGATCGCTTTCAGCCCCACCGCCATCGTCTGGCACTACCGCCGTTTCACTCTCTCTGCTTTCCGGCGCCAGCAGGAGGGCTACGGCGAAGCCGAATCGCTCCTTCGCTTCAAACACCTCATCTTCTTCGGCCCCACCGGCAGCGCGAAGTGGCGCGGCCAGATCTATGGCACACCGCGCTTCAGTTGGTTCATTAATCGCCCCATCGTTTACCACGGCGTCTTCGGCGAAGGGCTCTTCCAATCCATCTATCCCACCCCCCAATCCGAAATCGCCAGCTACTTGAGCAGCGTGGAGTGGTTCGCCCTCACCATCTTCCTCTTCGGTCTCGGTATCTTCGTGCCCGAAGTGCGGATCGTGCCTTACCTCATGTTTGGTGGCACCCTCTGCGTCGCCCTTTCCTACATGCTGCGCGCGCGCCTGGAGCCCCGTTTCGATACCATCCCGGCGCGGCTCCTCGTCATGTTCCTCGCCTTTGCCCAACCGCTCGTCCGCGGCTGGTCGCGCTATTTTACCTGGCTGCAATTCAAACGCACCCCGCGTTCCGTCATTGCCACCCACGAAGCACTCCCTCCGTCCGCAGACCTGCGCGGCGCCCTCGCCCGGCGCGCCTACTGGAGCGATGAAGGGAAAGACCGCCACCACCTCCTCGCCGCCATCTTGCAACTGCTCGAAGACGAAGGCTGGCGTTATTCCACCGACACCGGCTGGAATGAATGGGACATTCAGATCTACGGCAACTTCTGGTGGAGCATCGCCCTCCAGAGCGTGACCGAATACCACGGCGGCCCACGCTGCCTCACCCGCGTGGCGCTGCGCCACCGGTTCGTCACCACCACCGTCATCATCAACTTCATCATCCTCGCCCTCGTCACCTACCATCTGCTTAATACCGGTCAGGCCGACCTGATCGTGCTGCTCGTTTACGGCGGATTTCTCGGCTTCCTCGCCTTCCGTGCCCGTCTCTTAAAACGCCGGGTCGCGGAGCTGGTGGACCTCGCCGCCTATCGGTCTGGCATGAGCGGGATCGCCCATCCCTCGGCCCGCCAGAAAGCCGCCGCTGCGGCCAGCTAGTTCGCGCACCTCGCTCATGCGCTCCCTGCCACTCCTCCGCTTCGGCATTTATCTCGCCCTCGAGATCGCTCTCTGCGCCGCGCTCAATCTTTTCGATGACTGGACGCTGGCCGAAATGCCCGTCCGCTTCGTCGCCTGCGGCTTGCTCGCGGGCTTCGCCTTTCTCCTCGCTGCCTCCGAATTCCCAGCCTTCATCTCCCTCCGAAAGCAGGCGCTCCTGTTCTGGAGCGTCGCCGTCCTCCTTCGGCTCAGCCTTCTGCCGATCGAGCCCGGCGATGATTTCTGGCGTTACCAGTGGGAGGGGAAAATCCAGCACGCTGGCTTCAACCCCTACGTCCAGGCGCCCGACGATCCCGCGCTCGACGGCCTGCGCAACGAGTTTCCAAACTGGTACAAGATCAATCACCGCCACTCCCAGACCATTTATCCGCCCGGAGCCGAGCTCATCTTCGCCGCCCTCAGCCGCCTCACCGATTTCCCTCTCCTCTACAAGCTCCTTTTCACCGCCGCTGACCTCGCTACCGCCGGCCTGATCCTGCTCCTTCTCCCGGTCGCCTCCCGCTACGCCACCGCCGTCTGGTATGCCTGGAATCCACTCGTCGTTTACAGCTTTGCCGGCTCCGCCCACTTCGACAGCCTCATGGTCCTGCCCATGGTCGCCGGCGTCGTCCTCCTGACCCGCTTCGAACAAGCCACCGCCCCGCGCACCAAATGGCTCCTCGCCACCGCCGCCGCCGCCCTCTTCGGCATCGCCATCTCGATCAAGCTCATCCCACTCCTCCTGCTGCCCCTTTGCGTCTTCGCCCTCCGCTCCCGCGCCATCGCGCTTCTGCTCGCGCTCGCCTTGCCGGGCGCGCTCAGCCTGCTCTACGGCTGGCCGCAGATTCCGATCTGGGATTCCCTCCGCAGCTTCGCCCAGGTCACCCGGCTCAATGACCTCTTCTGGTGGCTCATCGAAGAAACCGTCTGGCCAAATCCGCGCCAAAAAAACTACAGCTACAACATCGTCATCGTCCTCGTCGTCGTCGTCGTTTCGTTCGTCTTCATCCGGAATTGGAAACGCGGTCTCCTCTGGGTCCTGGGCGCCGCCATCATTCTCTCCCCCGTCCTCCACCCATGGTATCTCACCTGGCTCCTACCCTTCGCCGCCTGGCGCCGCGCCCAACCATGGCAGGTCCTCTCGGTCACCCTCTTCGCCTACTTCCTCTTTTGGAACGAACGCCTTTTCCTCCTCCCCTGGCATTCCGAGATGTGGCTCCGCGGTATCATCATGCTCCCGCCATTGATGGCTACCGCCGTCTTCTGCCTTCGCCAAAACGTCAGAGGCGAAACCCACTCCCTGCACCGTTAGCCATACGCGGGCGAAGCCATCCTTATTGCACGCCCTTGCGGAAAAAAAAGGGGGGAGGAACCGGCCGCCATCATCGCGTCATCCAGCCAGAAAGCCAGAAACCCAACAACCCTTTCAGGGTAGGACTGCGCGCTGCGCCGTCCGCGACGGGTGATCCGCTCCATTTCCCGATGCACCACCCTAAGCCCACCAACCAAACACGCCTTGGTCGCTGCAGCACGGCAGTATCTGTTTAGCGTCTTCAACAGGATTCGGGGAGCGCGGGCGCCCTCGCCCGCTGTGTCACGCGCCTCGCGGGACACCCGAGCGAGATGGCGAGCGTTTGTGCCCTGGAACGACGCCCCGGTTTTTGGCGAGGCGCCAAAAACAGCGGACGGGGCGCCCGCGCTCCCCCATCAATATCTGTCGCGACGCTAAACAGACACGCGCGCCGTCCCTACCCCATAAAGGAAAAAGCCGCTCCAGTCTCCAGCCTTCGCCCGCGCGCTGGTAATGGGAACGAGCGTGCGAACGATCGCCCGCCCCTGCCAGAACTCGGACCGTTCCTTCAAGAACAGTGGGCGCGCGGCTGCTCGTAGTGGCAACGCCCCCGTCGCAAAAGAGATCCGCTATGCCCTTCGCCGGGCCGACGGCATGGTTACGGGAAGATATCCCAAACCGTCCGGGAAATTTCGCGCCGGAAAATCCGCCCCCTCCGAACGATCCGACCCCAAAAAAGAAACGGGGCGATCCGTTTCCAGATCGCCCCGTCAAAACTGTCCGTGCTTCAGCTTAAGCAGTGCGCCGGCGGCGCAGCAGGATCAGCAAACCAAAGCCGGCCGCAACCGCCAGCGTGACGGAGCTCGGCTCCGGGATGGAAGTGACGCGGGTGATGCCCGAGAGAGAATAAGAACTCGAGTTGACGTTCGTGCTCAGCATGGTCTGGACGCCGCTGATGGATTGGAAATTGATCGTTCCAGGTGCCTGGTTGTAGAAGAAGGTGTAGTTGCCAGCGGCATTCACGGTTTGGGAAGCGAAGGTGAAGGCGTTGTTATTGCTGTCGGTGACACTGAGACTAAGGGTGGCGGTGGCGCCCATCGAGACGTTCGAGAGGCTGACTACGATGGAATTCCAATTTGGCCCTGAATTAGTGACAAAATTAGCCGGGAAGCTGCCGCTTGGCGGCGTGCCCGCGGCGCCGCCGTAGGGCGCGCCATATCCAAGAGTCAGAGTCGTGCCCGGAGGGTTGGCGCTGGAGGTGAAAACCAGGGGCCCGCCGGCCGAGAGAGAGGCGGTCCCGCCGGTGATGGCCACGTTGCGAATGCCACCGAGAATATTACTCTGGGCGCCCATCACTTGCTGAGTGCCGGCGCCGGTTTGCATGAAGGCGCCGTCGGTCATGAAGTCGACGTGATTCGCGCGGACCTCCTGCAACCCGAGGAAGCAGAGAGCGGCAGCAGCGGTGAGGATGAATTTGTTTCGAATCATAATTTCGGCCCTTTTGGTTTCGGTTAGCTCGGGGAACCCATTCCCGGATCGGGCTTATCAGAGCTTTCGCCGTGCGAAGATGCAATACATTTTTTCGAAAAATTCAGGGGGCTGCTCTCACGCGGCAGCGCTCCTATCTCAAATCTTTCCAACGCCTGCTCGAAATCCGCCGGTGGGGGCGCCTCAAACTCCCGCCACTCCCCGCTCCGTGGATGCGTGAACCCTAGCCTCCACGCGTGCAACATCTGCCGCGGAAAACCCTTCGCCGCCTTCGCCCCATAAAGCTTATCGCCCAGCACCGGGTTCCCCAGCGAATGCAGATGCACCCGGATCTGGTGCGTCCGCCCACTGTGCAGCACACACTCCACCAAGCTCATCTCCGGGCTCGCCTGCACCACCCGATACTCCGTCATCGCTGACCGCCCGCGCGATGTCCGCGAAATGCTCATTCGTTGCCGATGCACCGGGTGCCGCGCGATCGGTGCATCGATCGTCCCCGCCGCCTTCTTTAAACGTCCCGCCACCAGCGCCAGATAGATCTTCTTCATCGTCCGCTCCGCAAACTGCCGCGAAAGCGCTCGATGCGTCTCGTCATTCTTCGCCACCACCAGACACCCGCTCGTCTCCTTATCCAGCCGATGCACGATCCCCGGCCGCTCCTTCCCGCCGATCCCCGAAAGCGTTGCGCAATGATGCAACAACGCATTCACCAGCGTGCCATCCGCATTCCCGGCGCCCGGATGCACCACCATCCCAGCCGGCTTATCCAGCACGATCAGGTCGTCATCCTCGAATAAAATCGGGAACGCGATCGCCTCCGCCTCCGCCTCGATCTTCTCCAACGCCGACACCACCAGCCGCACCACATCGCCCGTCTTCACCAGTTCCCGCGTCCGCGGCCGCGCCCCGTTCAACATCACACACCCTTCCGTGATCAGCGCCTGCAAGCGCGAGCGCGAAAACTCCGGCAACTCCAGAGCCAAAAACCGGTCCAGCCGCAACCCCGCCCGCTCCCGCGCCACTTCCCGCTCGATCATGCGCGCGCTCCTTGGCCGCACCGGCCCGCAATGATAATATCACCCCCATGTCCGCGCCCGCTCTCGCCTGCCCAGCCTGCGCCGCGCCGCTCGACTCCTCCGCCCGCGAGCCGCTCTGCACCCTCACCTGTCCACAATGCGGCGCCACCGTCCCGCCCGAAAATTCCTTCGATCACTTCACCATCGTCGAAACCCTCGGCGTCGGCGGGATGGGCTCCGTCTACAAAGCACGCGATACCCGGCTCGACCGCTTCGTTGCTTTGAAATTGCTCCGCCGGGAACTCAGCGCCGACCCCGCCGAAGCCGCCCTCCTCGAACAGGAAGCCCGCCTCACCGCCGCCATCAATCATCCCCACGTCATCCAGGTCTACTCCGCCGGCCACGCCCGCGAACAGCTCTACCTCGTCATGGAATTGGTCGCCCACGGCAGCCTCGATGACCTCATCGCCGAAGGCGCGCGCGTCCCCGAGAACGACATCCTCCGCACCGGTCTCCAGATTGCCCGAGGTCTTCAAGCCGCCCATGAAAAAGGCCTCATCCATCGCGACGTCAAACCGGCTAACATTCTCTTCGCCCATCCCGACACGGCCAAGATCAGCGACTTCGGCCTCGCCATCGCCACCGGCCAGGATGCGGAAGCCGCGCGGGAAATTTGGGGCACCCCCTACTATGTCGCGCCCGAGCGATTAAACAACGAGCCCGAAGATTTCCGGAGCGATATCTACAGCCTTGGCGCCACCCTCTTCCACGCCCTCGCCGGCCGTCCTCCCATCGAAGGTGAAACCACCTCCGCCAGCGAACTGCGCAAACTAAAAAACCACCCGCCCGACCTCCGTCAGCTCGTCCCCGAAATCTCCCCCGCGACAGCCAGCGTCATCCAGCAAATGATCGCCCCCGACCCGGCCCATCGTTTCCGTTCCTACGCCCAACTCATCGCCGCCCTCGAACACGCCACCAAACCCATCATTCCAAAAACAAGATCACGCGCTCCACTAATCGTCCTCGTCCTCGTCCTCGTCCTCGCCGCCCTCTACCTTGCGCCCAGAAACAAAGCTCCCGTCCCAATCCTCCCCGCGCCTTCTGCTTCTCCCCCTGCCGCCCTTCCCATCATCCCGCCCCCCGCGGCCGACGCAGAAGCAAATGCCGCCGCCGAAAAAGCACGCGCCCAAGAAGAAAGAGAACTCCTCACCCGCGAAGCCCCCACCTGGCAAAAAGCCCTCGCCGAAGCTCAAACCCAAATCGCCCGCTACGATTTCCCCGCCGCCCTCGCCCCCATCCACGCCGCCCCGGTTACCGCTCCCTTCCTCCTCCGCGCCCAGTCTAACGAGCGCCAAAAAATCGAATGGCTCATCGCCTGGAAAACCCAGCTCATCGCCGACCTCAATGCCAAACGCTTCCAAGCCGAAGTCCCGATCAACCAAATCACCTACCTCGGCGCCGAAAAAGCCGACCCCGCTCGCATCACCTTCCGCCTCCCCTTCGGCACCGCACCGGTCGAGTGGACCCGCATCCCCGCCCAGACGCTCCTCCAGATTTCGCTCTCCGTATTTAAACCCGACGCGCCCGATGCTCCCGAGCGCAACTGGCTCGCCGCCGCCTTCGCCGCCGCCACCGGCCAGCCCGAAGCCGCCCGCCCTCTCGCCCGTGCCGCCGCCGAGGCCCGCCCCGCCTACCGCGAGCAGCTCCCCCTCCTCCTTCCAGAATAGCGCTCTCCTCCCCGCCTGCGCGCCTGGGACGAATGTGTTAGCTTCGCCCGCCATGCCGCAGTTCTCCTATCGAGCTCGCAACTCCGAAGGCGCCCTCGTCGAAGGCACCCTCAACTGCCCCGACCGCTCCGTCGCCATCCGCCAGATCGAGCAGCTCCGTTACATCCCGATCAAGATCGAGACCATCAGTGCCGATCCGCAACTCGTGAACGGCGCCCTCGCCGCCACCCCCGCCGCCGCCACCCAACGGCTCAAAATTCCTCACACCCAGTTGCTCATTTTTACCGAGCAACTCGGCCACCTTCTCCAGGCCGGCATGACTCTCGATGAAGGCCTCTCCATCCTCCGGAAACGGCTCAAACATCCCCGCGTCCAGCAGATGACCGCCGCCCTCCACCAAGCCCTCGTCGACGGCCGCAGCTTCTCCCAAGCCCTGCGCGATTTCCCCCGCATCTTCCCCGCCATCTACGTCAACCTGATCGCCGCCGGTGAAGCCAGCGGTGCCCTGCCGGAAATCCTGAAACGCCTCGTCGAGCACTTAATGCAGGCCAAGAACCTGCGCGATCGCGTCCAGCAAGCGCTCATCTACCCCGCCTTCCTCGCCTTCGCCGGCGCCGCTTTGATGGTCATCTTCATCACCTTCATGGTGCCGCAATTGACCGGCTTCATGTCGCAAAACGGCGGAACCCTGCCGTTGC
>JBBSLZ010000116.1:0-9055 GCA_038233435.1 Chthoniobacterales bacterium | reverse complement strand
GATTATGGTGCGCTTACTCTTCTGGTACAGCTCCATTACCGCGTGGAATATCTGCGCACCGTTCCCGCCAGCGTTTTCCTGCCGCGCCCGGAAGTCGATTCCGCCTTTCTAAAACTCGTCCCGCGCAAAGACGACGACCTGCCACGCTGCGACCCGGAACGGTTTGCTTTTCTGGTGCGGCTCGGATTCTCTCAGCGACGGAAACAACTCCAGAAACTCTTGCGCGCGGAGGTGCCAGACTGGCCCGCCGCGGCCATCGACGGTGAGTTCGACCCTAAAGCGCGCGCTGAAGAATTATCGCTTTTGCAGTGGATCAAACTTTCTAATTGTGCCGCTGCCGACGTGGAAATTGACGCCGCCTCGCCGCCCGCCGAACCCTTCGCCGTCGTGGACGCCGAGGATCGCGTCACCGGCGCCGCCACACGCGCCTTCGTGCATGGGAATAACTTGCTCCATCGCGCCGCGCACATCCTTCTTTTCAACCACGCCGGCGAACTCTTTCTTCAGAAGCGCTCTCTCCTGAAAGATCGTCACCCCGGCGTCTGGGACTCCAGCGCCGCCGGCCACGTCGACGCCGGAGAAGACTACGACACCGCCGCCCATCGCGAACTGGAGGAAGAACTGGGCGTCCGCGCTCAGTTGACCCGGGTGACAAAGCTCCCCGCCTCCGAGCGGACCGGCCACGAGTTCATCTGGCTTTATCACGGACAACACGAAGGCCCGTTTCGGCTCTCGCGGAGCGAAATCGACTTCGGGTCGTTCTTCCCCATCGACCTGATCGATCAGTGGATCGCAGCCCGCCCGGCCGACTTCGCGCCCGGTTTCCTGGAATGCTGGCGCGCTTTCGCGGACCGAGAGCCGACAGCCGGTGATTCTCGCTAACCTGTCAGCGGGCGAAAAAACACTACCGCCGCCGCGTCTTGCTCTTCCCCTTGCCGCCGGCGGCTTTCCGCGCTTTTACCGCCGCCGCTTTCGGCTTTGCCTTCGAACTCGATTTCGCCGGCGCTTTGGCACTCTTCGATTTTCCTTTGGCCTTGGCTGCGGTCTTCGCAGCGGCGTTCTTCGGACCACGGAAGATTCGCTCCGGCAATTCAAGCATCGCCGACTTCTTGAATTTTCGAGCCGCGCGCCGCGCACTTTCCTTCCCGCCGAAAATGGTATCGCTGAACATTTTCGTCACCACTTCCCGACCGCGGAGAAAGTGCACCTGAAAGCCATGCGTTTGTTTTTTGGCCCGCGTTTTCGAATCAATCCGGCGGATATTCGGTTCAGAATCTGGATTTGCGCGTTTTCTCATGAGTGTTGCCTAACGAGGAGACGGTAGAGCGAAAATTTCCGGCTGCAACCGTCAGCTTTTTAGCGCTTCACTCCCACCGCCCCCGGCGGCGGCAGATTCCACGCCTCCCATTTCGTTCCATACTCGGCCGCCGGAAGCAAGGCGTAACACGGATGCCGATCCGCCCGCAGCCATCGAATCACTCGCACCAGTTCCTCTTCCGCCATCGTCGTGCAACCCGCCGTCGGCCGCGTCTCCCCGCGCCGGATATGAAAAAAAATCGCGCTCCCCTCGCCCGGCACTGGCGGATCGGAATTATGCCGCACCTCCACCAGCCAGCGGTAGGCGAAGTCGTTATGACGCATCTCCTGTTTCTCAAACCAGGGAGGCGGATTCGCCGGATCGGGAATGGTGACGAAGCGGTTGTAATTCGGCAGCGTCGGATCATCCACCCACGCGTCCGCCTTCGTCACTTGTCGAAACGGATAATTCGCCCCCGCCGGCAGCTCAGCATCGTAAGTGTAAATTTTCCCGATCCGGAAAACGCCGGCCGGCGCGCGCTTATCGCGCTCTTTTTTGCGCAGCCCCTTCTCGTTTTGCCCCGCCAACCCTGTCCCCCAAGCCAGCCCGGCTTTCCCGAAGAGAACCGGGACCGCCGCCCCCTGCGCCACCCATTCACCGCCGCGGCTGCGCTCAAATCGACGCAATTCCCCTTGGAAAGAATTCCAGCCCGGCGCCGTCGCCACCAGTAGCTGAGTACAATCGTCGGGCACGCCTGCGGACCACACCTTCCCCACAGAAAACGCCGCTAGAAGAAGAGCGACTCGAAAAACGCTGGCCTTGCACATTCCAAACCTAAACGCGCATCTTCCCCCCTCTGTCCACCTCAAATCGATTTCGCCATCGCACGCTCTCTCTGAATAATCGCACGGGGTCTCTCGTCAGTTGAACTCACAACATGAAAAAACTAATCCTCCTCGGAGCCACCCTTGCCTTCACCGGCTTCGCGGTTGTTCCTTCCCACGCCCAGACTTCCACCTCTACCACCACGTCCACCACCAACGGATACGTCCAGAGCAGTAAGATCATCGGCTCGAAGATCCGCAGCGCGGACGGCACCCAGGTCGGTGTGATCAAGGACGTTGTTCTCGATCGCGAAACCGGCTGCATGGCCTACACCGTTCTCGAAACCACCGGCGGCGCCAACAACGTGGCTTCGTCCAGTGGCTCCACTACCACGACGACCACTTCTCGCAAGACCGTGGCCATGCCGTGGACTGCATACTCCGCCACCAGCGATCCCACCGTTTACACCACCCAGATTCAACGCGAGCGCATCTACGAGGCCCCCGCCTACGATTACAACCGCGTGGAAGAATACAGCCGGCCCGAATACATCAGCGGCGTCTATTCCTACTACGGCGTCCAGCCCAGCGTCGGCCTTTCCGCCACCATCGGGGTAGGCGGCTCCCGGAATAATGGCTTCCGGAATAACGTGAACACTCAGGCCGGCGTTGGTGCGTCCACCAACGCGACCGCCGCCCCGATCGCCACTCCGATGGGCATCGCGACCCCGCAGGCAACAGCGTCTCCGATTGCGACCGCCGCGGCCTCACCAGTTGCAACCGCTTCCGCCACCCCCCTCGGCACCGCCACCCCGCGCGCGACGGCCGCCTCCGCCTCTGGTTCCTCCAGCGCGACAGCCAAGCCCAGCGCCACCGCTTCGAGCAGTTCCTCGAAGACCAGTTCCACCCCCGCCTCGAAGAACGACAAGAGCAGCAAAGCGCACTCCGATCACAGCGACACGACCTCGGTGAAGTCCGAGACCACCTCCTCGAAAGAAGAAAGCAGCAGCGCCGCCAAGTCCGCCAATGACGAGCCGATGGAAAAGACCTCAACCACCTCCTCGAAGTCGAAATCTTCCAAGAGTGAGAAATCCGAGCCAGCCAGCTCGAAGAAAAAAGATAAAGCCGACTCCGCCGAAGAAGCCGCGCCGGAGCCTTCCGAGCCCTAACCGGTAAAAGTGCGGCGCACTCCGCACACGTTTCCTAATCAGCAGGAGCGACTTCGGTTGCTCCTGCTGTTTTCGTTTTTACGTCTGCCCCGCCGCCTCCACCCGGGCCGTATCCGCGGGTAAATATCCCACGCCGAGCAGCCAGATCACGCCAGAGATCGCCATCATGCCGCAGACCACCAGGAAGGCGACATGCATATTCGTGTGCCCCCCGATGTAGCCGATGATCGGAAACGCGGCGGCGTCCCCGAAGAGGTGAATCACAAAAATATTGAGCGCGAATGCGGTCGCCCGCACGGAAGGCAATGCGACGTTGGCCAGCGCCGTATTCGACGGCCCCGTATTCAGAAAGACAAAGAAGATCGCGCCGAACATGAACACCCACGCGAGAGGAAACGGCGCGTAGAGCACCCCGAGAAAAAGCGGAAAAGCCAGGATCATCCCCACCCCGGAGACGAGAAAATAAGAACCCGGAAACCGCTTCCGCAGACGGTCCGCCACCACCCCGCCCAGCAACGTCGAGATCAACCCTGCCACAACCGTGATCCCGCCGAAGATGACCACCGCGGTCGGCGGTTGACCGCGGTACTGCAGATACGCCGGAGTCCAGAAAGCCATCCCCCCGAGCGCAAACGTCATCGCGGTCTGCGCCGCACAGTTGAATAGATAGGAACGCGTCTGCAAGATCGCCCGATAATCCTGCCAGCCCGGCCGCTCCCGCTTCTCCGGCTGCCCCAGACCCAGCCCACGCGGATCTTTCTGCAGAAAACAAATCAGCCCTAACAAGAGACCCGGCGGCGTCACCAGATAAAAGGCCCAACGCCAGCCGAGATGAGCGTTGACTAACCCGCCCAGCACATAACCGAGCGCGCTTCCCACCGGGATCGCGGCGCAAAAACTCGCCAGCACCCGGCCGCGATTTTCGATCGGATAAAGATCCGCCAGAATCGTGGGCGCCGCCGGCCCGTAGCCGCCCTCCCCGATCCCCACCAGCACCCGCGTCATGACCAGGATGCCAAAGGTGGCCGCCAACCCCGAAGTCCCGCTCGCCAGACTCCACAGAATCACGCACGTCCCCACGATCACCCAGCGCGAGAAACGATCCGAAAGCCAGCCCAGGAGCGGCGCCGCAAACATGTACGTGAGCAGGAACACCATCCCCAGCGCGCCCGTCTTCGTCATCGCGTTCACATCGCCGGGATCGAAAAACGTGGCCCGAATCTGCGGCTCCAGCGCCGCAAGAATCTGCCGGTCGATGTAATTGAAGAGATTGATCGCGAGCAGCAATCCCAGCGCGAAACGCGCCCCTGCTTTTCCCTCCGCCGTGCCCAGTCTCATTGCCAGCGGATTGCACTGGGCGCGGCCCCACTTGTAAATCACAAATCAAAGGCCGGAAAAGCCGCGCCTTGTCGCCCGCCCGCGCAAGCGACAGAATACCGCCTAATGGAGCCGGCTCGCCCCCGAGCCGAACCGTCATCCCAGCATGCCCGCACCCCACCCCTCGCTCGCAGAAAAGATCCTCTACTTCCTCGGTCGCGGAATCGCGCGCCTCGTTTACCGCGTCACCACCTCCGGGATTGAAAGCCTCCCCGCCGGCGGCTTCCTTTTCCTCCCGAATCACATCAGCTGGGTCGATGCGATCGTCCTCCAGCTCGCCTCGCCGCGTCGCATTCGGTTCATCGTGGACGAAGCCTATTACCGGCACCGTTTCCTCCACCCCTTCCTGCGCCTCGCCGGTTGCATCCCGATTACCTCCCGGCGCGCCAAAGAAGCCATGCGCGGCGCCGCCGAAAAAATGCGCGCCGGCGAAGTCGTCTGCCTTTTCCCGGAAGGTCAGCTCTCCCGCACCGGCAGTCTCCTCCGTTTGCGGCGCGGCTACGAGATCATCGCCCGCCAGGCCGAAGTCCCCGTCGTCCCGGTCTGGCTCGATCAACTTTGGGGCTCCATCTTCTCCTACCAGGGCGGCCGCTTTTTTACCAAATGGCCGCGCCACATTCCCTTCCCCGTCGCGGTCGCTTTTGGCGCGCCCATCCCCGCTGACGCCGCCGATCTCGCCACCCTCCGCGAGGAAATGCTAAAGCTGGGCGAAGCCTGCTACCAGCAACGTCCCGCCCTCCGTCGCCACCTCGCCACCGCCTGCCTCCGCGGTTTAAAACGTCGCCCCTTCCGCACCGCCATCACCGATGGGCTCGACCATTCCACCCTCACGCGAGGCAAGCTTCTCGGCGTCGCCATCGCGCTCGCGCGGGAGCTGCGCCGCCGCGCTCCCGAGCGCCGCATCGGCATTGTCCTTCCCCCGGGAAAAGCCGGCGTCGTCGCTAATCTGGCCGTCGTCTTCGCCGGAAAAATTCCGGTTAATCTGAACTTCACCAGCTCGCGCGACGCGCTCCTCTCGGCCCAAAAACAGGCCGGCCTGCGCACCATCGTTTCCGCCCGCCCGATGGCGCAGAAGCTCGAGAACTTTCCCTGGACCGACTCCGTCCTGCATCTGGATCAAATCCTGCCGCCCATGAAATCCGCCATTCTCGGCTGGTGGATTCTCGCCCTCCTGCTCCCGTGCGCCTGGCTGGCGCGCCTCCTCCATCTTCCCCAGGTCGGCGACGAAGAAGAAGCCGTCCTCCTCTTTACCAGCGGCAGCTCCGGCGCGCCCAAAGGAGTCCCCCTCAGCCACCGCAATCTTCTCGGGAACGTCTCCCAATTCGCCGTCATGCTCAACTCCCCGGACGACACCGTCATCCTCGCCTCGCTCCCCTTCTTCCACAGCTTCGGCTCCACCGTCACGCTCTGGTATCCGATTCTCGAAGGCATCCGCACCGTCACCTATCCCAGCCCGCTCGAGGCCGCCAAAATCGCCACCCTCGTCCAGCGTTATGGCGCCACCATGATGTTCGCCACGCCCACGTTCCTGCGCGCCTATTTGCGCAAAGCCGAGCCCGAGCAGTTGCGCACCTTGCGCCTCCTCATCACCGGCGCGGAGAAATTACCCGACGAGCTCGCGCGCGCCTTCGCCGACCGTTTCGGCATCGGCCTGCTCCAGGGCTACGGCCTCACCGAGACCTCGCCCGTCGTCAGCGTCAATCTGCCCGATCCCCCGCTGCGTTCGCCTAACGACTCCGTCCAGCCCGCCAGCCGCCTCGGTTCCACCGGAAAAATGGCACCCGGCATCGCCGCGGAAATTCGCGATCCGGAGACGGACGCGAAACTCTCCCTCCACGAAACCGGCATGCTCTGGGTGCGCGGCCCGAATATCTTCGCCGGCTACCTGAACGACCCCGACCGCTCCGCCGAAGTCCTGCACGACGATTGGTTTAAAACCGGCGATCTCGGCCGCTTCGACGAAGACGGCTTCCTCTTCATCGAGGGGCGCCTCTCCCGTTTCTCGAAGATCGGCGGCGAGATGGTGCCGCACGAAATGGTCGAGCAAAAAATTCTGGCCGCTTTGCATTTGGAGAGCGAATCGGAACGTGTCATCGCCATCATGAGCGTGCCCGACGAGGCGAAAGGCGAAGCGCTCGTCCTGCTGAGCACGGTCGAAATCGATGCGCAACATCTGCGCGCCGCCCTCCGCGCAGCCGACGTCCCGAACCTTTGGGTCCCCCGCACCATCCGATCGGTCGAGTCGATCCCCATCCTCGCCTCTGGCAAGCTCGACCTCGGCCAATGCAAGGAACTCGCCGCTCAGGCTTGAGGCGCGCGGCTGCGGACGAGCGCGTTGGCGGTATAGCTCAGCACCACAACGCCGTTCTGATTCCGCGCCAGGTTGCGGATTCGCACGATTCCGTAGCCGGTCCTCGAACGCGAGAGACGCGTCTCCAGGATCTCCGTTTCCAATTGGATCGCATCGCCCGGACGCACCGCCGCCGGCCAGCGCAATTCGTCCACCCCCAGCCCGACTGCTCCGTCCACGAACTGCAACGGCCCCGTCATAAACAACCGCATCGCGATCGCCGCCGTATGCCAGCCGCTGGCCGATAATCCTTGGAACACGCTCGCCTGCGCGGCCTCGGCGTCCAGATGGAATGGTTGCGGATCGAACTCCCGCGCGAAAGCGGTGATGCCGTCCTTAGTCACTCGATAAACATCGCTCGTGTAGCGGTCACCGACTTTGACGTCTTCAAGATAAACTGCGCTCATCGGTAAGAGGTCAGAACGTTCAACGTTCAACGTTCAACGTTGGACGTTCAACGTTCGACGTTCGACGTTTCCCAAAAGTTAAAAGGTGGTGCCAGGGGGGAGAGTTGAACTCCCGACCAAGGGCTTATGAGTCCCCTGCTCTACCACTGAGCTACCCTGGCAAAGGGGCACAAAATTGGACGCCCCGCCCCGCCCTGTCAACGCGGCGAACCCGCCGGACTCGCCTCTCCCTGACGAGGTGCCAGATACGGCGCAAACTCCTTCCAATTCCCTCGCAACGCCGCCACAAAATAGACGCCATCCTTCACATGCACCGCGCCCCTCCACCCCTCATTTTCGACAAATCGCCAGCCCTCAAACTCCTGCGGCTCCCCGGTCTTCGGATCGCGCTCCGCCGGAAAAAGAAAGAACTGCATCCCCTTCTCCGGCACCGTGAACTGGGCCACCCGGTGGCCGCTCTCGTCGTCAAAAACGCGCACCGCCGAAGTCCGGAGATGCGCGAATTCCGGAGGCACATCGTAATGCTCCAGTCGATACTTCATAAAAAAGAAATCGCTCAGCGACCCCGCGTCCGCCTCCACCGCATCCATCGGCACTCCGCGCATCGAGCCGGCCACCACCAACATCTTTCGCGCCGCCGCCGCCCCCGGGAACTCGCTCATCCGTTCCCGAATCCCATAGATCACCACCCCGGCGATCACCACCAGCGCCAGCGCGATCGAGATAAACACCGGATTGCGCAGCGCCTTCGTCCAGCCCGGCTTCTTCAGCGGGATCAACTTCTCGTTCCGAAACCACTCCGAGATTTCCGCCGTCACCGGAATATCTCGCACCAGCGTCGCCACCGCGCGGTCGAACCCCTGCTGTTGCGCGAACTCGACCGCCCGCGGCCCTTTTCGCTTCGCCCGCAGGACCGCGCTTCGCATCCGCCGATCCGTCCCCGCTTTCTCCGTGATCGGAGCCAGCCAGACCAGCAGCGTCTCGCGCTTGGAAAAACCGAACCAACTCATGCGTCGTAGGCTGGCGTGGTCACATTCAGCCACGCCTGAAATTGGCGCCGTCCGCTCGCGATCAGCTCGGCCAGTTGCCCCGTCTTCAGTTCCAGCAAAGAAAGCATCTCGCGCAGGGTAAACTCATCCAGATAATAAGCCGCCAGCGCGCTCCGTTGCGGCTCCGGCGCGCCCGAGATCCACACCGCCAGTTGCTCGGGATGCAGCTCGCCGATTTGCGCCGGCGAATTCGGCGTCACCTCCGCCTCCTCCACGACTCCCGGTTCCGCTTGCAGCCCACTCTGGCTCGCGATCAAAGACTGCCAGCGCGCATCCCGAAAAAACCAGAGCCGATCCGGCGCGGGCTCTCCGTGCGCCGCCCGCAAAGCCGCTTCCCGTAACGTGCTTTGAAAAGCTTGCTGCGCCTTGGCCCCTTCCCCCGTCATGAGGAAGCAAAAGCGGTAAAGCTGCGGAAGATTTTGGTTGGTCTCAAGCACGGCGTGATTTTCCGCCGAATGTTACGCGCGACTTCGGAAGCGACAAGCGTCGGATGTTCGCTGGAGCCACTTTAGCCTTGACCCATTTTGGCAAGTGGAGGCAGAATCGTCTCATGAAGACATTATCTCGTGGTCTGCAGCTAGT
>JBBSLZ010000115.1:0-9102 GCA_038233435.1 Chthoniobacterales bacterium | reverse complement strand
TCCGGACGAAAACCAGGTCAAAGATTTCCTGGGCGAAGCCCTGCCGCCCGGCACAAAACTCTGGTCAAAAGCAGGCGACACGAGCGAAGTCCGCCACGAGGCCGCCTACGTCGAGCTGCCCGACGGCCGCAAACTGATCATTGTCATCCTAACCCGCGCGGGAGATGTGAAGGAACTTCTGCCTGCGATTGGGAAACGTTTGCTGCCGGAGTTCGCTTCCGGCCTCGTGCCCTGCGGAGGAAACCACGGAAGTTTCCAACGATAGCGAGCGACTTCGCTGGCGGGCCGCGTCAAGGTCCGCCTGAGTTGACCAACTGACTTGATAAGAGCTGTTGGATTTGGGGTTGAGTTCGTCTAACGAAACGACCGTAACTGGATTGGGCAAAATTTCTGTGCCCGACTCAGGCGCCGCGGCAATCCGCGCCAAGTCGACTTGTTTCGCCCAAGTAAGGACGGCGTTCGGGAGTTGATTATGGACCTCAACTTCCACGACGAAGCGGGCTTTGATCAGAATCTGTAGTCGTTCGCCTCCCGGGAAATTCGTGCGCCGGGCTGGAAAGGCGCCAAACATGAAGCTTTCCGCAGCCCCGTATCTCCCGGGAGTGAATTGATCGAAGTCACCTTGCAGGGCCGGAGTGTAACCGGTGTCGGTCAAACGGAAACGAGTCGTGGGAGGTGCGGGTGGCGCGGCGACTCCTTTAATGACTGAGTTCTGCGGCACCGGTCCCACGAAAAGTCTGTTCGCTTGGGCGACCAGCCACTCGTTGTAAAAACTTTTCGCTTTCGATTCTTTCGTTTCCCAGCCTTGCGGCGCCGCGGGAAGGAATTTTATGAGATCGCCCGGCTGAATCGGGAGAATCGGCCTATGGAGAGGTGCTGCCGGAGCCGAAGGGATATAGGCGAACAAGAGAATGGAGCAGAGACAAAGGGTGAAATGCGACATGGCGGTGTGATCCTATTCGTCGAGGTATCGAAAATACAGCACTCGATATTTCATCGAGGCGCGAAGCGGGTTATTGGCGCTGGTGAGTGGGGAGGCGGAGTAGGAGGCGGGAGCGTTTTGCGTCCATGGCCCGGAATTTCCGCTGACCGGGTAAGTGGGCGCGTCGGGGCCGTCAACGTTTTCCCAATTCGGCGCGGGTAGATAGTTTGGCGGCACGCCCGGCTGAGGTTGACTGGCCAGTCGATCATAGGTGCCAGCTGCGCTGACATGGCCGTTACCTGCGATCGCGTCATTTCCCTGCCACAGATATCGTTCGACGATAGCTTGAAAGCGCTTCTCGCCCGTGACGGTATCGTCTGCTTGCGCCCCGGTGGCTTTCGTTTCGAAAGTCCCTTGCGCCGCAGGGGCAGTGTTGAGCGGATTCTTTTTCACCGTCTGAGCCACTCCCCAAACGCTGAAGGTGTTTGTTTTGGTGGACAAATTGGAGGCCAGATATCTCACCAGCGCTTCTTTGTCCCAATCGGCGGCAGTGGAATCAGCCACTCCGGCAATTTCACAAACTTCGCCTAGATAATCGTACTGATTGGGAGCTCCGAAGTCCGTCCCGCCGGCTGCCAGGGTGTGATTCAAGACGTTGGATACTACTTGAGAAGGCGACGTGGCGCCGGCACCGACAGTGGAAGCGCCCGACATATTCTGGAAAACCGCCTGGAGCGGTTGCCACCGTAGCGGAGGATTAAACTGAGCCCCCGCAGGATATATGCTCGCGTTCAAACTCACCTTACCAGCAGAACTGTTCATTGAAGACAGATCCGCGTAATTGTCGGCATCTCCCGAGGGCGCGAAGAGATCAAGGAGAAGCCAATCGGGAAGCTCGTTGGAATTGCCGCTGGGCTGCAGGTTCAGCGACGCGCCCGCCAGTCCCCGTTGCATCCCCGTCGCGACGAGGGAGAACATTCCGATGGAAGGTCGATTGCTACTACTGGCGGGATTCGAGAAATCGACGAAAGCCATTTTTTTTGCGTCCCATCCCGTCGTGACGGTATTGGGAGCGCCCAGCGAGTCCGCGTTTGCCTGGTTTGGATCGTTGAAGTTTGGCGCCATGACCCATGCTGCGGCGCGCCCTCCAAGGCGCGGATCCGGAATCTCGAGACTGCGAGTAATGACCTGGTTGCTGAGGGTCGAAGGGTTGAGATCAAAGTCGAATTCGATGTAGTCCTTAGCGTTGGGATCATCCGCTGGCGGTGCGAAGGCTGGGACCTGAGGCGACGGCGGCGGCGGTATTCCAAATGGGCTGTTTGCCGCCAAGGTCGCCGGATCACGCTTATCGATTACGGGAACCAAGCTGCTCGGTGGCGCCTTAGGGACAGAGCCAGACGGGGAGTGTTCGAAGAGCCTCAATTTGAAATTGCAGTGCAGCGTTCCCTGCTGTTCGAAATTGAATGGTCCGGTCGTGCTGGAACTGAAGCCCGAACCATTGCGAACGTAGATCCATTTGTTTTGCGCCGTCGGTTGCCCAGGAGCTCCCTGCGTGACCACGACCGCGTAGCGCGAACCGCTGGAATCGGGCAAGACACCGTTTGTCTTGGCACCGAAGAACGAGCGAATGCCATCTGGATCGCCGTTTTTGATGTATTTGGTATCCTGCTGGGTGACCGCCGGGGCGGGATTGCCAACCTGGGAGACACTGTAGGACATGTAAGTTAATCCTACTTCGGCCGCCTCGGCGCCAAAGTCGCAGGCCGGGTATCCGGGTCCCAGCCAAAGTTCGGTTTGAAGCCAGACCTTCAGGCGGTATTTTGGCGTTCCGGCCACCGAAAATGGTTCCAAAAAAAGGGTCACACTAACTTCATTCACCAAAGGTCGTGGAAACGCTGGCACGATGGCCTTTTGACTTAAAGGGCCTAGAGGGACAGCTGCGTTTGGATAGTTTACTGTTCCGATCGCTCCGGCTTGGCCGGCGGCAATCTTATTCTCAAATTTCACGTAATCGCCAGATGTGGACGTGCTGTACGCATTCCCGTAATCCGCGAAGTTTCCCATGGTCAGAATGTTCCAAGCTACCTGATCCGCCTCGCGCTGAGCGGCGAGGGGCGTGCTTCCGACAGCCCATTTATCGACGAAGCTGCGAGCCGGCATCCCGGGCCAGTCGTTTCGGCTGAGAATGCCCGGGCGCGTGGCCGTTCCGGAAATGCTGGCTGCCGTATAGTAAAGGGAAGCTGGGTCTGCCGCCGGTGCTTCTTCACCGTGGAAATACATCGGCGCCTCCAAGTCGCGGAAGAATTGGAAGAATGGTCGGCCGAGTGGGCGAGCTTTCTTGAAAGGGAAGAATCTCGATTTACCGAAGACGTTAAATTCCGGATCGCGGCCGTAGGTCGAGAGAAGGAATTTGTTTGCCGCCAAGAACGCATCGGAGGACGCGGGCGGCAGAAATGGCTTTACCGATTCAACCGTTTTCAGGCCGCCTTGGAGACCGACTGCGGAGGCCAAGCCATTCGTGTCGATCTGGCCAAGCATGTCCAGGTTAACAGAAGCGGGATGCCCGAGAGGGTATGTAGACGAGCCGACCGGAATGACCCCCGGCGTCAGTTTCGAAAAATCCAGGTTTGCCGCGGACGGTTTTCCCTTCGCGGTGTTGAGGTTGATCTTGGCGCTTTCGTCGTCCATCCAAAACGCGTAACGACCAACGATCTGATTAGTAGGACCGCCGACAGCGGTTGGATCGCGCACGATCGGAACCCACGCTGCCTGCATCGTGCTTGCCTGACCGGCAGGTCCAGGCGGCGCGATGGTATTTCCGAGTCCAGATAAGAGAGGGATATTAAGTTCGGCATTAAGGGCGGGTGGAGGAAGAGGATCACCAGAACTGAGCGGTATCTGGATGGGCGGGGAGGTGCCTTGGGTCGTCGTCAAGAGCCCGGGATTGATAAGCCAATTAATCGGAGAAGCGCTCGAGACCCCGGGTGGAATCGGTTGCGGGATATTCTTGTCGAGGAGCGCAATGGCGTGATCGAGAGCCGTCTGTGAAAGGATGGCTGCGGTCGAATTGTTGCTCATGCTGACGGTGGCCTGGCGCTCCGTCCGCATGGTCGTGGCAAATCCGACCAGCAAAATGGTGGCGATGACGAGAATGGCGAGCGTCAGCACGAGAGCGATCCCGCGCTGATTTTTGGTCGGGCGCGTCATCATGGTCCTCGGGATTTTAGACTGACGCGGGTGGTGAAGGTTTGCGCTCCTTTAATCTTGGCTCGGACAAGTTCGCGATTGAACCAATCGATCGCATTAGGGACGTCTTCGGGCCCATATCCCGCCGGGGGCACGTCGCTGTAGCTCGGGGGGATTCCAGCGGGAATTGGTGGGATAGCGGCACTGCTTCGCTGAAGCGATTTAGAATCCAGGGTCACAATGGTTAGTTCAATCGAGGCCGGTAGAAGATGAGCGGTGGCAGTGGAAGCGGCTGTGTATTTGAAACTCATCGGTTGGCCGGAGATAGCGGGCTGAAAGTGCGCAGCGGAATTGAATTGCAGGGGCGAGGCGGCAGGCACCGCGCTCGAAAGCCACGGAATCAAATCTCCGTTAAGATCGAAGGACCGGGCCCAAAACCCGATGACCCGCCCGCTCACGGGTGTGTGGAGAGCCGAGTTGGAAGCCACGGCTGTCCAAGGGGCCGAAATATCAGAAGGAACAGCCGCGAAAATTTGATAATTGGTGGCGTCCTCTGGCGGGACGAAAAAGCGCATCAAGTGAAAGTCGTCTCTGAGGAAATAGCCCACCTCAGAGACGTTTCCTCCCGGTGTGGAATGGAGCGCGGCCTGCCAGAAAAGGTTGACGGTGTTCTGTCGAACGTTCGCCGCGGCCGGCAAGGCAACATTCTGGACCATCTGAAATCTTGGGGAGATGACTGATTGGGCCAACTCCCGTGACATCAATTCCAGAATAGCGCGGCCATCCTGATATGTTTCCACCTGCTGTTCTCCTGAAATCCACGCTCGACTGACGCCGCCCAGGAGGGAGGAAAGGAGGACCACCAAAACCGCCAGAATCGACATCGCGAGCAGCAGCTCCACCAAGGTGAAGCCCTTTCGATCGAAGGGTGGCTCTTTTTGAAGGTTCATGGCCGACGGACGTAAAACGTGAGCGACTGGACCTTGGTGCCGAGCGGCAAGTGGGTGACCGGATTGACTGGCCACCCAATCGTAACGGTGACGGGTCGTAAAATCGAAATGTCGGTCGCAGGGGGGGTCGACAGCCATGAACTATGAATGATGGTCTCTGCCCGGTACAAAACCGAGTCGTATCCGTTGGCACTCACATCGACGAAAAGCCCATCCCGATTGTAGAAATATTCCAAAGCCGGCTCAGTAGGCCCGAGGAAGACAGTCGGGTTTGCTGCAGCTTGCACGCGGCTTCTGATGTCCTGCGCCATCAAACTAAAGCGAGTGGCATCAACCGAATCCCGGCCAGCATTCAGGCCGACGGGGATGAGAGCAAAAATCGCCACGAGAACGAATGCGATGAGGCCGAGGGACAAAACGACCTCGATGAGCGAAAAGGCGCGGTAGTTTTTCATCCGCACTAAGGGCGCACGACCTTGACCCGGCCGACCAAGGTATCAACCTGCGCGAGCAGCCAGTTAGGATGGCCGAGATGGGTGGAAGAGACCGTCGTGCCGTTCCAATTTCCCTCAGTTAAGAGGAAGAAAACCCGTCCCGGGGGCGCGCCTGAAACCGAGGAGGCTCCCGTCGGATCGAAGGCAATCCACGCCGCGTCGGCGGTGCCCTTTGGAACTTTTATTCCACGGATGATGTTGGTCAGAGTCCCACCCATGGCGAATGTCCCGGGATCATTCGGAGTTCCATTCTGCGGGAGGTTGGAGTAGCCGGCGGGGTCGGATTCGAAAAGGATACCGGTCGGCAGTGTCTCCCATGGCGACACCTGAATGTAGGGGTCGTTCGGATCGCTGGATTGCCGATTATCGGTCGGGAGTGGTCGGCGCCATACACTGAATTTACGGTAGCTAAGCGCGGTTTCCTCGGTGCCGGCAGAGTTGAGCCATTTCGTGGCAATTCGGACCTGCGTTAGTCGCCGTTGGCTGATGGCCTCGGAGCGCGCTGTGACCAGGAGATTGGCGACCAATCGCCCGCCGGTGCTTAGGCTGTTGGATTTTGTGACGCTGGTCACGGCAGGAATCAACAACGCAGCCATCGCGACGAGCACGCCGATCACGACCAGCAGCTCGATGAGGGTGAAGGCGGCAGGGCGGCAGTGAGGGATTGGGGTGCGGGCGGTGGTCACTTTTTATTCCCAAGCGGCGACTCGGGCGGTCGGAATTATTAAACGGTAGGGCGCGTTCGAGGGAGAAAAATCTGTCGCGCGGGAGCGGATGACCGCTGCCGGACCGGGGTGAAGGAGGGAGCGGGGCGACTTTTTACGGTGCGTTTCGGGGGTTCGGCGGTGAGGGCATGCTTCTAGCTTTTAGAGCGTTCGCTGTGCTGGAACACACCTCCCTATCTGAAGAAGAGCGTAGTCAGATCGTGCAAACGATCGAGATGTTTGAGGTTATTACCCAAACGCAGCCAGACGATTATCAATCGCTGGAGATCCTGAAGGACGCTTATTATAAGGTGCAGCAGCCCGAGGAGGGGCTCCGCATTACCCGGAAGCTGGCGGAGGCGTATTTCAATGTCGGCTCGTATACGCTGGCGATGCAGGAGTGCGAGGTCATTTTGCAGAAGGAGCCGAATGCGCCGGAGATTTTGGCCATGTTGGGCGAAATCGAGGCGCGCTTGCAGGCGGCCGGCCAATCGATCATGACCGGTTCGGCCCAGAATGCTCTGGTGGCGGCGCCACATCTGAATGGAGTCGCCCCGGTGGAGAGCGGGAAGCTGGTCAATATTAACGGAAAACGTCCGGTGGACCTGGAGGATCGGGGCGACGATCAGCTCTCGCGCTTCCTCGTGATGCAGCAATTGGTGACCCAGGAGGAGGCACAGGAAGCGCTCGAGACGACGACGCTTTTGAACAAAGAGGTGAGCGGGCAGGCGCTGGGGGCTTCGTTTTTGGATAAGGTTTTCCGCCAGGAGACGGACCGGCTGGATGGGGCGCTCTCGCAGCTGATCGACCGGACGAAGTTTGCCTATTTGCCGATGGAGTATTACGACGTGGACCGGCAGGCGGCGCGGCTGTTGCCGGATCACCTGACGCTGGGGCGGCTGTTTGTGCCGTTCGATCTGATTAGCCGCACGATCATGGTGGCGTGCTGTAATCCCTTTGACGGGGCGGGCCGGGAGGCGGTGGAGCAATCGCTCGATTACACGGTCACCTGGTACCTGGCCCGGCCGAGCGCGATCATTAAAGCTTTGCAGGATATTTACCGGCTGGAGGGCCGCGCGTGATCGCGGCCGAGAAAATGAGAAGCAAATCTTTCGCTGAGCGGATCGCGGATGTTCTGATCGAGGACGGCCTTTTGTTGCCGAATCAACTCGAAGAGGCGATGGCGTTGCAGCGGAAGGAGGGCGGCCGGCTCCTGCGCATCCTGACCGATCGGCAGTATGTGACCGATCAGGATATGGCCTTCAGCATGGGGCGCTGCCTGAATACGCCGCCGATCAATCTGGCGAAGCTGCGGGTGCCGGAGGAGATCATGGCGCTGGTGCCGCGGGAGATGGCGAAGTCGAACAAGCTGGTCCCGATCGCGCGGTTGAACGGGAAGCTGTTCGTGGCGATGGCGGACCCGACCAACGTGCTGGCGCTGGACGACGTGAAGCGCCGGGTGCAACTGGAAGTGGTCTCGATGATCGCGACCGAGCGCGCGGTGATGGATACGCTGGCGGGCGTGCACGGCGGGAGCGCCAATATGAGCGCGGTGCTCAAGCAGGTGGCGGAAGATATTGCGAATGCCGGCGAGGTGGAAGTGCAGACGGCAAAGAACGAGGAGATCGATATCGATCGCCTCGCGATGGATACGGAAGACGCGCCGGTGATCAAGATCGTGAACCTGATCCTGGTGCAGGCGATCAAGGAAAAGGCGTCGGATATTCACATCGAGCCGTTCCAACGCACGCTTAAGCTGCGCTACCGGATCGACGGGGAGCTGATCATGGCGGAGTCGCCGCCGAAGGCGCTCCAGCTCGCGATCACTTCGCGGATCAAGATTTTAGCGGGTCTGAACATCGCGGAGCGCCGCGTGCCGCAGGACGGACGGTTCCGGATCAAGGTGATGGGGAAAGAGGTAGATCTGCGTATTTCCATCCTGCCCACCTCGCACGGGGAGAAGATCGTGATCCGTATTTTGGACAAAGGCGCACTGACCGGCAGCATCGACCAGATGGGGATGGACGAGGGCACGGTGGCCAAGTTTAAGAAGGCGATCGATGCGCCGCACGGCATGATTTTGGTCACTGGGCCGACGGGTTCGGGCAAGACGACCACGCTTTACTCGGTGCTGCAGGAGTTGAATAGCCCGCAATACAATATCGTGACGGTGGAAGACCCGATCGAGTATGAGCTGGCTGGGATCAACCAGGTGGCGGTGCGGGCGGATATCGGGCTCGATTTCTCGACCGCGTTGCGTTCCATCCTGCGCCAGGATCCGGACATCGTGATGGTGGGTGAAATTCGCGATAACGAGACGGCTGACATCGCGGTGAAGGCGGCGCTGACGGGGCACCAGGTCTTGAGCACGCTGCACACGAACGATGCGGCGGGCGCGATCACGCGTCTGGATGATATGGGGATCGAGCCGTTTCTGATCTCGAGTTCTGTCATCATGGCCTGCGCGCAACGTCTCGTTAGGCGGATTTGCACGAATTGCCGGGAGGAGTTTATCCCGGAGCCGGAGATTTTCGAGCGCCTGGGGATGACCCCGGCGGAGGGTGCGGTCTTCTTCCAGGGCAGCGGTTGCGACCGGTGCAAGAATCGCGGTTACCTGGGCCGGGTGGCGTTGATCGAAGCGCTGCCGGTGACGGAATCCATCCGGCGTTTGATCATCAAGCGCGCCTCCTCGGCGGTGGTAAAAAATCAGGCGGTGCTGGAGGGCATGCGGACACTCCGCATGGTCGGAATCGATAAGGCGCTCGAGGGCATCACCACGCTGGAGGAAATCTGGCGTGTCACCGCGGAGGACCACTAGAGATGACAATTCCTTTTCTCGGACTTTT
>JBBSLZ010000114.1:0-9117 GCA_038233435.1 Chthoniobacterales bacterium | reverse complement strand
CCCAGGCTCATAATCCCGCAAGGCGGGACCGCGGGTTCAAATCCCGCCCCCGCAACCAAATCACATGGTTGCGTCTTATCGCGTTTACGTGATCCAGAATACCGCGGCGCGCAGATATATCGGCCTTTCGGTGGACTCTGAGTTCAGATTGCAACAACACAACGAAGGGTTGTCTCGTTGGACCAGGGGGAAAGGTCCATGGAATCTGATTTGGACCAGCGAAGCAATGTCCCTCTCCGACGCCCGGAAATTGGAAAATCACCTGAAGAGACAAAAAGGTGGCGGAGGATTTTGGCGCGCCCTCGGAATTGAACGCCCAGGCTCATAATCCCGCAAGGCGGGACCGCGGGTTCAAATCCCGCCCCCGCAACCACATCACATGGTTGCGTCTTATCGCGTTTACGTGATCCAGAATCCCACTGGCCACTTCTATATCGCTCCCTCTGAAAACGTGGAAAACAGATTGCGCCCGCACAACGATGGCCATCCCACTGGACCAAAGGCAAAGGACCGTGGGGGCTCGTTCGGACCCAGCGAAGCGATGTCTCTTTCCGCAGCACGCAAATTGGAAACTCACCTGAAACGACAGGGACGTGGTAGCGGGTTCTTTACATTGACCGGGCTGCCACGCGCCGACGGCTCATAATCTGGCAGCTGCCGGACCGCGGGTTCAAATCCCGCCCCTGCAACCACTCTCCGGGCGCAAAAACTTTTGCCACCGGCCCTTCGGTAAAGAAGAACTTGCCGCGAGGAATCGCTTGAGGCAGATATACGACCCGTCATTTCTGCGGATCATTGATCCTGAGTAGCTCAGTGGTAGAGCGGTCGGCTGTTAACCGATTGGTCGTAGGTTCGAGTCCTACCTCAGGAGCCACATTTGCACCTTCATAGAAGCGGGTCCAACCGGAGCAACTCGCCTAACGACCAGGCCTGGAAAGGGCAACCCGCCGGCTGGTGCGGGGGATCGCCGTCCGCGACTTCGGAGATGTGGCCCAGGCCCGCTCGCTCGCGGTGCGCCAGCAGCGGCATGATGAAACGCTCGGCGGCCTCCTTTTTTGCTTCCGCAGAATGGCCGCGCACCCGCAGCCACGCCTCTACAAACGCTCCCATCAGCCAGGGCCAGACGGTGCCTTGATGATAGGCACCGTCACGCTCCCCGATCCCGCCGCCGTAATGACCGATGTATCCCGGCTCGCCCGGCGCAAGCGAGCGCAGGCCGAGCGGGGTGAGAAGCCGCCCTTCCACGGCGTCCACCACCAGCCGCGCTTTTGCGGCGGGGAGGAGGACGAGCGGCAGGCCGCCGACCGCGAAAATCTGATTCGGGCGGAAAGACGAATCGACCGTGCCTGGCTCATGGTTGCAATCGACGACGTCGTGCAAATAGCCGCCTTCCTCGTGCCAAAAGCGCTCTTCGAATGATCGCCGGCCTTGCTCCAGGACGGGTCGCCAACGCTCGGAGAATCCCGCGCCAATCGCGAGTGCATTAAGCCAGAGGGCCTGGACTTCTACGGGCTTGCCCACGCGTGGCGCGATCGCGTGGCCATCCACCCGCGCATCCATCCAGGTGAGTTGCTGGCCAGGTTCGCCCGCGCGGAGCAAGCCATCCTCGTCCGCTCGAATCCCGAAACGCGTGCCACCGTCATAGCCGGCCAGGATGGCCTCGATGGCCGCTCGCATTTTCCTCGTGCCTTCGGGGGACCGGCCGGTCGCGTGCAGGTAGTCACCCGCTGCGATCACATACCAGAGCGACGCGTCCACGGAATTGAATTCCGGGTCGCTTCCATGATCGGAGAAGCGATTTGGCAGCATGCCTTTGGAAATCAGACCCGCCCAGGCGAGAAGGATCTGGCGCGCTTCCTCCCACCGCCCGGTGGCCAGACAGAGACCGCGCAACGAAATGAACGTGTCGCGGCCCCAATCGCCGAACCAGGGATAACCTGCCACAATCGTGAGGCCGGCTCCGCGCTTGACCAGGTAGGCATCGGCGGCGCGATGAAGCGGCGTGGCAAATCTCCGCCGCCGCCGCCATTCCGCCGCTTGCGCCGTGGCGTAAAGCGACTCCGCGGTTTCGCCCTCGGCAAAAGCTTCGGCGCCGGTCGCGAAGGCGAGCACGGCGCGCTTCGGGCTGAGGGAAAACTCGAAGACGCCAGGCGCGGCCAGATCCTCGATCGCGTCGAGCCCGCGCGCCTCTTCCTCGCGGTAGAGAAAATTCCGATACCACGTGGGCTCGGCGTGGTATTCCCCATTGGCCAGCGCAGAGACCGCAGGCACGCCATCGTAAGGATGCCATATCCAGGCTTCGTGTCTTCGCGTGGGCGTAAATCGGAAAGCCTCGTTTTCGTGTTGCAGCGAATGAAAGTCGCGCCCGGAGAAGAAGGGCCGCACCCGGAGAGTCGCGGCGCCCTCGCCGGCCACGATCTTCCAGGCCAGGATAACGGACGAGCGGCCCGGCGGGACAAAGAGTTCCTGCTCGATCACCCACTCCTCGCCCACGCGGAAACGCCAGCGGGGCCACGGCTCATACTCGAAAGACTCCAGCCGGCCCGCGCCATCCGGCGACATCACATCCGGCGCATAGCGTTGCGACGAGATGGCAAACTCGCCCTGCGGCGTGACCACCACAGCATCGAATCCATTGACCTGCACCACCCGACCCGCCGGGGGCGCGCTCGCGGTCAGGAGCAGGGCGTGATAGCGACGCGTGCGGGCTCCGCTCACGGTCCCGCTGGCAAAACCACCGAGGCCGTCCGGCTCCAGCCACTCCGCGTTTGGGTCAAGCCCAGCCATGGCGCCGGCACCGAGAGAAAACAAAGTTCGCGCTCATGGTCATCCGCCTGTCGCAAACCCCGGATAAAGCGTCATCCCGCCATCGACGAAGAGCGTCGTCCCGACCACATAATCCGACTCGTCGCTGGCCAGCCAGACGGCTGCGCGCCCGATGTCTTCCGGCTCGCCGATGCGCCGATAGGGAATGAGCTTGAGGAGCGACTCGAGCTGCTCGGGATTGTCCCACGCTTCCTTGTTAATCGGCGTGCGGATCGCGCCGGGTGCGATCGAGTTCACCCGGATGCGATGTCCGGCCACCTCCTGCGCGATACTTTTCATCATCAACATGACGCCGCCTTTCGAGGAGGCGTAGTTGACGTGGCCAGCCCACGGGATCACCTCGTGCACCGAACTCATGCAGATGATCTTGCCCGCCGCGCAGGAGACCTTCGGTTGCACGCCGCGCCGTTTGAATTCCCGGATCGCCTCGCGCGCGCAAAGAAACTGCCCGGTCAGATTGACGTCGATCACCTTCTGCCACTGCGCCAGCGTCATCTCGTCGATCGGCGCATCCTGCTGCAATCCGGCGTTGTCGATCAGGATGTCAACGGTGCCGAATTCATCCCGCACCGCCTTAAACATGGCCACGACCTGCTCCTCCTGCGAGACGTCGGCTTTGATCGCCATCGCGCTCTGTCCGGATCCGCGCAGTTCGTCCACCACCGCCATCGCCTCCGTTTCGCTGGAATGGAAATTCACGCAAACATCCGCGCCCGCCTGCCCCAGGGCCAGGGCGACGGCGCGGCCAATCCCCGAGCTGCCCCCCGTCACGATTGCTTTCTGGCCTTGCAGTCTTCGATTTTCATTCGCCGACAGAACAGGCTTCGGAAGGTCCATGTTTGGAATCTCTGGCCGCATGTTCATTTCGCCAGCGATTTCCATGTCGCCCTCTTGCGCGACAAGTGTATTTTTTGGAACGGCGGATCGATCCGGCTTTTCCGTGTGAAATTTCTTCTCCTCGCTCTTCTTCTGGTCGGTTGTTCGCGACCCGCGGCAAGCCTCGTGGACCCCGTGGTTGTCCGCGAGCGACTGGCGGCGGTCCCCTTGGCGAAAGAGGTGCAGCTGACGAATGAAGAGTGGAAGGCCATTCTTTCGCCCGCGCAGTTTTACGTCCTGCGACGCGCCGGCACCGAACGCCCTTCCCTGCGCGGCAATCAGATCGAACATCGCTCCGGCTTCTATCTGTGCGCTGCCTGCGGAAATCCCCTCTACCGCGCCGAAACAAAGTTCGATTCCGGCACCGGCTGGCCGAGTTTCTGGCAGCCGCTTCGACCAGAGGCCGTGCACGCGAAGAAAGGGTTCTCGGCCCTCTTCGGCACCGAAATTTCCTGTGCGCGCTGCGGCTCGCACCTCGGTCATGTTTTTAACGACGGACCGGCCCCGACTGGACAGCGCTACTGCATGAACGCGGTGGCTCTGACCTACCAGCCCGCGCCGTAGGTGCTCGTTTAGGGGGCGAGGCTCAACAGATGCGGGGCAATTGCTCGCCTGACATCATGTCCACCACCCGGCGACCGCCCACCCGCGTGTTCATGGTCACGAATCCAGGGTGATCGGCCACCACCTCGCCGATGATCGCCGACTCGGTCCCCAGCGCATGCGCACGCATCGCCGCCAGAATGGCGTCCGCCCCCGCCGCCGGGACAATCGCGAGCAATTTGCCCTCGTTCGCCACGTAGAGCGGGTCGAGCCCCAAAATCTCGCACGCGCCTTTCACTTCTTCGCTGATCGGAATCGCGTTTTCCTGGAGCAGCATTCCCACTTTGGCGCTCTGCGCGATCTCCGTCAGCGCGCTCGTAATGCCGCCGCGGGTCGGATCACGCAGAACGTGAATGTCTTTTCCGGCCGCGAGGATCGTTTCGACCAGCCCATTCAGCGGCGCGGTATCGCTCGCGATCTCGCTTTCGAATTCCAGCCCCTCCCGCACCGACATGATGGCAATGCCGTGCACCGCCATCGCTCCGCTCAAGATGATCCTGTCGCCCACCTGCGCGCGCGTCGGGCCGATATCGACGCCGTCTGGAATGACGCCAATGCCCGAAGTGTTAATGAAAATCTTGTCCGCCTTGCCGCGATCCACCACCTTCGTGTCGCCGGTCACCAGCTTGACTCCCGCCGCCTCCGCGGCTTCGCGCATCGACTGCACGATCCACCAGAATTCCTCCATCGGCAGACCTTCTTCGAGAATGAATCCGACCGATAAATAGAGCGGCCGCGCGCCGCACATCGCCAGATCATTGACCGTGCCGTGCACTGCCAGTTTGCCGATATCGCCGCCCGGAAAAAAAATCGGATTCACCACATACGAGTCAGTGCTGAACGCGACGCGCTCACCGCCGATCGAGAAAATCGCCCCATCATGCAACGGATCGAGCAGCTCATTCCGGAACTGCGGCAGGACCATTTTCTCCATCAGTTGATGGCTCAACTTCCCGCCACTTCCGTGAGCGAGCACGATCTCGCTGTAGTTGGTGATCGGGATCGAGCACGCGGCGCCGAGGAGGCTGGCGTCAGACGACATCTTCGGCTCCGGCGGCGATGTGGATCAAATCCCAGAGCACGTGAACCAAGGTGGCGTGCACTTCCTGGATGCGGTGGATGCTGAAGGACGGCACGATGAAACAATAGTCGGCTAACTCTGGGAATCGCCCGCCGTCTTTTCCGGACCAGGCGATCGTCAGCATCTCGCGCCGGCGCGCTTCTTCCAGCGCGTAGATGAGGTTGGGCGATTTCCCGCTCGTGCTCACCGCGAGTGCCATGTCGCCAGGTTGACCGAGCAGACGCAGTTGATCGACAAAGATGCGCGAGTAGTCCGCGTCATTGCCGATCGCGGTCATGGTCGCGATATCAGTCATGAGCGAGATGGCCGGAAAGGCCGGGCGTTTCTCGATAATCGGGTGCGTGAACTCAACCGCGAAATGCATCGCATCGCACAGGCTGCCTCCGTTACCCATCGTCAGGAGCTTGTTCCCCTTCGCGAAACGCGCCGCCATTTCGCGACTAAGGGCCTCGATCTCGCCAGCGTAATTCTCGAAGAATTTCCCCTTCATTTCCACGCTCTCGCCGCATTTCCGGAGAATTTTCTCGCGGAAAGATTCCGCAGTTTTCTCAATCGCGCTCATCGTTTCGCGAGCTTCATCCCTTCCAGGTCCGCCAGTCGGCAGGCCTTCGCATCAAAGCTCCAAAAGGTGTCACAATCGAGGAGCAGCGCGGATGCGACATGGATCACATCATAGACGCGAAAGCCGTGACGCGCAGTATGACGCAGGGTGACATCTTCAAAGATGGTCAACAGGTCATTCAGATCAATCGGCGTCACGCGAAGGAACCCTGGTCTGACGAGATCATGACGAAAGCTGGCTTGCGCGATAGCTCCTTGTTCTGGAGTAATGCGCGGCTGGCCGTGAATGCGACTGGAATAGATCTGCTGTTGAAAGGCATTCACAATCTCCAGCCGATGCAGCCATGTGACCGCGAGCGGCGCGTCAATCCGGTCCGTGGCCTCGCGCAGCAACTCATTCGCCCGTTCCGAGCCAGGAAGATCAAGGTAGATGCGGGTGAAGAAATTGCTGTCTGCGTACGGTCTCATTCTCCGCGTAGCAGCTTGTCAGCGAGCGCCGCTTGCTTCTTGCCGATCTTCATTCCCGGAAATTGCTTCTTCAGCCGGGCCATGATGTCGGGTGGGTTAAAGGTGAACTCTTTCTTGTGCTCGGCTTCGAGCGTGTAGGTGCGCCCATCGCGGCGTTTGATCTTCACCGCGCCATATGTGTCGCAAGCCTCCATGACTCGTGCCGTTTCCCGATCAAGCTGCCTGACGGTGAAGATCTGCATGTCCGACATTATGTCGGCATCGGTAAGCCGGTCAAGCTTCGCTCAGAGCCGCGGCGGGTGCCGAAGCCCGCTTTTGGCCCTCGAGGTGGCGCCCATACGCGTAATAGGCCGCACAGGCGCCTTCCGCGGAAACCATCGTCGCGCCGAGCGGGTTCTCCGGCGTGCATTCCTTCCCGAAACAGGCGCAATCGTGCGGCTTCTTCACCCCACGAAGGACGAGGCCGCTGATGCAACGCGCGGGCTCTTCAGTATCGATCTCGCGCACGTCGAAAATGCGTTCGGCGTCGTGGTCGTGGAATTCGTAGCGCAGCTTGTAACCGCTCTTTGGAATCGAGCCGACCCCGCGCCATTTGCGATCGCAGACTTCAAAGACGCTGTTCACCAAATCCTGCGCCACTTTGTTCCCTTCACGACTCACCACCCGGGGATATTGATTCTCGACCGTGTGGCGGCCCTCTTCGAGCTGCTTCAGGGTCATTAGCGTTCCCTGCAAGATGTCGACTGGCTCAAAGCCGGTGATGACGATGGGAACACGAAAGCGTTCTGCAAGAGGTTCGTATTCGCGATACCCCATCACCACGCAAACGTGCCCGGGCCCGAGAAAACCTTGCACTCGATTCTGCGGCGATTGCAGGATGGAAGCCATCGAAGGCGGCACGAGAACATGCGACACGAGCACCGAAAAATTCTTCACACCCTGCTTCTTCGCCTGCCAGACAGACATCGCATTGCTCGGTGCCGTGGTTTCGAATCCGATCGCGAAGAAGACCACCTTCTTATCCGGATTGTCGCGCGCGATCTTCAGGCAATCGATCGGCGAATAAACGATCCGAATGTCCGCGCCGCGCGATTTTAATACCAATAAATCGCCTCGCGATCCTGGCACCCGCAGCATGTCGCCGAAGGAACAAAAAATCACGTCCAGCCGTCGCGCGATGGCGTGCGCCTTATCGATCATCTCGAGCGAAGTCACGCACACCGGACAGCCCGGACCGTGCACCAACTCCACTTCCTTCGGCAGCAGACGGTCGATCCCATATTTCACGATGCTGTGCGTCTGCCCGCCGCAGACTTCCATGAGCACCCACGGCTTCGTCACCGTGCGCTTGATCTCGCCGACGATCTTCTGCGCGAGGCCTTCGCTCCGATATTCGTCGAGAAATTTCATGACACGCTCTGGGGTTTCCTGGACGGCCAACGTATCACTGCCGGGCGAACCCGTCAGTAATCAATCGGACGCTTTCTCGGCTTCGAAAAACTCCGCATGCGCGCCCACCGCCACCAACGCCACCCCACCGATCACATTTCCGATCAGGGTCGGCACCATGTAATGCCCCACGCAATCCGCGAAGGAGAGCGCGCCCGTCACGACCAGGTAAAAAGTTTCCACATTACCCGCGATGATGTGCGGCAGCTCAGCCAGCCCGACGACGTAAGCCAAAATCATGATGACCCAGATGCGCGCGGATTCGGCAAATGGAAGCAGCCAGACCATGAGCGCGATCAGCCAACCGGCGAGGATGCCGCGAAGGAGCAGAGTGCCAAAAGCCGGCTCGATCGCCGCCCGCCCGATCTCGGCAAAAATCTGCCGCACTTCCGGCGCGAAAGCGTTCGAGCGTCCGGCCAGCAGGGCAAAGAGGAAAGCGCCCACGAGATTAGCCAGAAGCACGATCGTCCACAGACGCCCGACGTGGCCGAGCATCTTCACTTCCTTCTTGCGCAGCAGAGGGAGAATGACGGTGAGCGTGTTTTTCGTAAACAATTGCTGACGCCCGAGAATGACGATCAAAAATCCGACCCCGTAGCCAAACTTCGCCACCAGCGGCGTCCAGACCGCCTCCGGCAAATAGTGGCGGAGCAGCGCCTCGCTCATCATCGAGAAACCCATCGAGAGCCCGGCGGCCAGACCGGAGAGCGCCAGCTCGGGGGTGCTGCGATGCAACTCGTGCTCCCCTTCGGCGTAGATCGCTTTGTAGATCACTTCGCCGGGCGGCGAGGTGCGTTCGATAATTTCCTCTTCCTGTTTCTCCTCGTCCGATTTTCTGGCCATAAAATTTTAGCGATTCCCGGTCAGCGTTTCATCCAACAGGCAGCCACCGCCTGCCCGAGCGCGATCCCGCCATCGTTCGGTGGAATGCGCTGGTGCCAATACGGCCGGAAATCGGCCGTGCGCAAACGCGCGATCGTTTCCTCCGTCAGCCGGCGATTCTGAAAGCAGCCCCCGCTCAGAATGATTCTGGGTTCTCCGATTTCCCGCGCCACGGCGACGATGACTTCGCTCAGCATGTGATGAAATTTCGCGGAGACCTCACTGGGCGGCCGCCCGCTCCTAATGTCGTGCGTGAGGGCCCGAACGGTTGCTTCCCAATCGATCACGATCGGTTTTGTTTTCGTCAGCTCGAAAGGATACGCGTCCCGCACTTCTGCATCGGCGACGAACTCCAACTCCATCGCTGCCTG
>JBBSLZ010000113.1:0-9153 GCA_038233435.1 Chthoniobacterales bacterium | reverse complement strand
TGACGTAATTAATTCATCAGGCGCTGTTCTATTGAGCGGGCTGCGTGGTCGGCAAAGGTGTGGCGGTGTGAACGCCTTCCTTCTCCCGATGAAAGATGCGGTAGAGCGCGGGCAGCACGAGCAAGGTCAACGCGGTGGACGAAAGGATTCCGCCAATCACGACGGTGGCGAGCGGACGCTGCACTTCCGCGCCGGTGCCGGTGGCGATCGCCATCGGGACAAAACCGAGCGCGGCGACGAGCGCCGTCATGAGCACGGGACGCAGGCGCGTGAGCGATCCGGTAAAGACTGCCTCCGCGAGCGGCGTGCCCGATTGCCTCAGGTTGTTAATGAAGGAGATCATCACAAGCCCGTTCAAAACCGCGACGCCGGAGAGCGCGATGAATCCGACGCCGGCGGTGATGGAGAGCGGAATATCGCGCAGCCAAAGCGCGGCGATGCCGCCGGTGAGCGCGAGCGGGACACCGCTAAAGACAAGCAGTGAATCCTTCACATTTCCAAACGTGGCGAAGAGGAGCGCGAAGATGAGCGCGAGCGAAAGGGGAACGACGATCTGCAACCGCTTCGAGGCCGAGATGAGTTGCTCAAACGTCCCGCCCCACGTCATCCAGTAGCCGGTCGGGATCGTGACCGATTGCATGCGTTGCTGCGCTTCCGCGACGAACGATCCGAGATCCCGCCCGCGGACGTTTGCCGTCACCACGACGCGGCGCTTTCCGTTCTCGCGGCTGATCTGATTCGGGCCGGGCGCGATGTTGAAATCGGCCACCGCGCTCAGCGGGACGAAATCCGGCACGTTCGACTGTTCCATTTTGACGAGACGCGGATTGGCTGCGTCTTCTTTCGGTTTCGGAATCTCGATCGGGATGCGCTTGAGCGCCTCCAGATCGGTGCGGAGATTTTCGGGCAAGCGGACCAGGAGCGGGTGCCGCCGGTCGCCCTCGAAGACTTCGCCAGCTTCCTTTCCGCCGATCGCCATCTGGATGACATCCTGAACGTCGGACACATTGAGACCGAAGCGCGCCATCGCCGCGCGATTCATGTTGATTGAGAGCAACGGCAGTCCGGTGATCTGCTCGACGCCCACATCTTCGGCGCCGGGAATGCCTTCGAGGACGTTGCCGATCTCCTTGCCCGTCGCGAGCAGTTTCTCCAGATCGTCACCGAACACTTTTACCGCCACGTCGCTGCGGACACCGGCGATCAGCTCGTTGAAACGCATCTGGATCGGTTGGAGGAATTCGTACTTCGAGCCCGGCACCTGATCGACGGCGTCCGACATTTTCTTGACCAGGTCGGCCTTGGAGAGTTTCGGATTCGGCCACTCGGAGCGCGGCTTCATAATGACGAAGCCATCCGCGACGCTCGGCGGCATGGGATCGGTCGCGACTTCCGCGGTGCCGATCTTGGCGAAGGTTTCCTTCACTTCCGGAAACTTCTGGAATGTTTTTTCGACCGAGTTCTGCAGATGGATCGCCTGGCTCAAACTGGTGCCGGGGATGCGCAGGCCATGCACGGCGAGGTCGCCTTCATCGAGGTTCGGGATGAACTCGCTCCCCATGCGCGAAGCGACGAGCAGGCTGAGGACAACGATCACCGCGGCGGCGGTCGCCACGATGCCGCGATTCGCGATGGAAGCGCGCAAGAGCGGTGTGTAGAGCGCCTTTGCACCGCGCATGACGAAGTTCTCTTTCTCGGAAACCTTCCCGCCGAGGAACATGGCGACCGCCGCGGGCACGAACGTGACCGAGAAGATCATCGCCCCGGTGAGCGCGAGCAGAACTGTCCACGCCATCGGGTGAAACATTTTCCCTTCCACACCCGACAAGGTGAGGATCGGCAGATAGACGACCATGATGATGAAGACGCCGGAGATGCTCGGGCGTACCACTTCGCGCGTCGCTTCGAAGACGGTGTCGAAGCGTTCGGCGCGATTGAGAATTCGCCCGCGCTTGTGCTGATCTTCGGCCAGCCGCCGGATGCAGTTTTCCACGATGATGACAGCGCCATCCACAATGATGCCGAAATCCAGCGCACCCAGACTCATGAGGTTGCCGCTGATCTTGGTGCCGACCATGCCCGTGATGGTGAAGAGCATGGAAAGCGGAATGACCAGGGCGGTGACGAGCGCCGCGCGAATATTTCCGAGGAGAAGAAAGAGCACGACGATGACGAGCACCGCGCCTTCGAAGAGGTTCTTCTTCACCGTCTCGATCGTGGCGTTGACGAGGTTCGTCCGGTTGTAAACGGTGTGCGCCACGATGCCTTTGGGCAGCGTTTTGTTAATCTCCTCCATCCGAGCGGCGACGCGCACAGAGACGGCGCGGCTGTTTTCGCCCACCAGCATGAAGACTGTGCCGAGGACGACTTGCTTGCCGTCCGCGGTCGCCGCTCCGGTGCGCAATTCGGTGCCGATCTGCACGTCGGCGACGTCGCTGATATAAACAGGAATGCCGTTAAAGCTGCCCACGACGATTCGTCCGATGTCTTCCAGGGTCAGCACCTGTCCGGGAGCACGGATCAAATACTGTTCCCCATTCCGTTCGATGTAACCGGCGCCGACATTCGAGTTGTTGCTGGAGAGCGCCGCCATCACATCGCGGAAGCTGACGTTGTAAGCGATCAGCTTCTGCGGATCGGGCGCGACGTGATACTGCTTCTCGTAGCCGCCGATGGTGTTGACTTCGACGACACCCGGGACGTTGCGAAGTTGCGGCTTGATGACCCAGTCCTGGATCGTGCGGAGGTCCATCGGAGTGACCGGCTTGCCGTCTTCCATCTTCGCGCCCGGCTCGGGCTTGACCGTGAACATGAAGATTTCGCCAAGGCCCGTCGTGATCGGACCCATCGACGGTTCCAATCCCGGCGGCAGCTTGCCTTTCACTTCCTGGATGCGCTCATTCACGAGCTGGCGGGCGAAGTAAATGTCCGTGCCGTCCTTGAAGACCACCGTCACCTGCGACAAGCCGTAGCGGGAGACGGAGCGCGTGTAATCGAGCGACGGCAGGCCGCCGAGGGAGGTCTCGACGGGGAACGTGACGCGCTGCTCCGCTTCCAGCGGCGAATATCCCGGCGCCTCGGTATTGATCTGCACTTGGACATTGGTGATGTCCGGGACGGCATCGATCGGCAGCTTTTGGTAGTTGTAAACGCCAAGCGCGGCGACAACCAGCATCGCCAGCAAGATGAGCCAACGTTGGCGGATGGAGAATTGAATGAGTTTATCGAGCATGGGAATTAGTGGTTGGAGGGGCGCTTTTCCTAGCGCCCTCGGCGGTTGCAAACCGCCGCTCCTTGGAAGCGCGCGGGAGGTTGAATTTATCGAGCGTGAACATGACTTGTTAAACTGCCTGGTCGGCTCGTTCGCCGGTCCGAATACGGACCGCATCTAAGATGTCCGTGATGACGATCAACCCATCGCTGGGAAGACCCGTGTGCGCCGCGGCGCGGATGGCCTCCGCGATGGTCGGTGCGAGGTCGTCTGCGCAGACCACTGCGATGAGCTTTTTCTTGTGGAAGAAGATTTCCTCTTCCGTGACCCGAAATGCCCCGCCCACGCCGCGCCCGCGGCCTTGCCCCACGACATCGGAAATGGTGATGCCGGGAAAGTGCGGCAAGGCATGAAGTGCCTGCACAACGCGTCCGAGGATGTGCGGCTGGATGAATGCTTTAACTTCTTTCATAATTTGCTCCTTGTTTAGTGATCATGGCTGGCGCCGCCTTTGAGGACATCCGCCTTCACCACAAAGCTGTTTTCGGTCACGTATTGCGTGCCCGGCTTTAATCCCGAGACGACTTCGACCCACTCGCCATCGCGACGGCCGAGTTCGACGATCGCGATCTCGTAGGTGGTCCCATCTTTCATGAAGACGACATCCCAATCGCGAAACTGCTGAATCGCGCTCGCCTTCACCGCGACCGGCACTTCCTCTTCCTTCACGACGACCTCGGCTTTGACGAAGAGTCCAGGGCGCCATTGCATCTCGGGATTCGGCAGCTCCGCGCGGGCGAGCATCGTCTGCGTATTCTCCGATCCGAACTGCGAAATGTAGGTGATGGTCGCCTCGCTCTTCACGTCGCCCTCGCCGCGTTCCAGCAAAGCTTTTTGTCCTTCGCGCAGGAGCTCGAAATCTTTCCGATGCACATTCAAATCGACCCAGACGGTGCTGAGATCAGCCACGACGTAGATCGGCCTTTCCGTGGAAACAAATTCACCGAGCGCGATGTCGCGTTGCGTGATCCGCCCCGCGATCTGCGATTTCACCTCGTAGGGCTGGAGGCTCTCGTTGCTTTCGACGATGGCCAGGACTTCATCTTTTTCGACCGAATCACCGAGCTTCTTTCTGATCTCCTTCACGATCCCCGGGAAGCGGGGCAGCACGTGCACCAGGCGGTCTTCGTTCGGAATGATCTTGCCGTTCATCGCCACGGTCGTGCGCATGGTGCGTGGTCCCGCGGTTTCGTATTCCAAGCCAACGCTCGCCGCGGCCTGCTCCGAAATTTCGATCCGGCCCTCGTAGGACTGGTATTCCCACGTGTGAGACTTGCCGGCGTATTCCGCCATCACTTTCACATCGAAGGAGTGCGGCTCTTCCACGACTTTGTCCCCGACGAGATAAGTGTCCTCCTTTTTGAAGTTGATCGTGTCTACGCGCCCTCCGAAGCGGTGGAGCTCGATGACGAGTTTCACCGCGCTCGGATCAAGCGGTTTGCCTTTGCTGAATGGATAAACCCGAAACTGCGGCGGGATCTCCGGTTCGTAGATCGTGACTTCCAATTCGAGATTCCCCTCGGAGAGAAGCCGGCCATTGTGCGGGCCGCGCGGATACTCCGGGGCCGCTTCACCGTGCTCGCCCACGCCGGCCGCCTTGGAGGGTTCGTTCTTGAGAATTTTGCGGGCGACGAAGATGCCGATGATGACCACGGCAATGATGATGATTACTTTGAGGATTTTCATAGGAGAGCGGGTCACTTTGACGAGTCGGAAATTTTGCTGGACGCGCTGCCGGTCAGGCCTTCGATGGCTGCGGCAGCTTTCTGGTAGTTGATTAATGCTTGCAGGTATTGCAGTCGCGATTCCGCGAGCGTCCGGCGGGATTCCGTCAGCTCGAGATAGCTGAAGCGGCCGTTGAGATAGCCTTCGTTCGTCAGCTCAAACGCCTTCTGGAGTTCCGGCAAAACGGTGCTGCGCAAGAGCGTGAATTCGATCCTGGCGTCTCGCAGAGATTCGTAGGCGATGGCGAGCTGCGTATTCAGTCCGATTTCGATCGCCCGAATCTCATCCTCGGACCGCGCGGCCAGTTGCTGCGCCTCCGCAATGTTACCCTGGTTGCGATTCCAGAACGGCAGTGGCACCGAAACTCCCGCGACGAAAGAGTTGTCGTTCGTCGCGTTGAGGTGGCGGGCGCCGCCGGACAAGGTGATGTCGGGTATTGCCTTACGCCGCGCGACAACGGCCTGTGCTTCCCGTTGCACGCGTTCCGCCTCGGCCTTCGCCAACAAAGGATGATGCGGGACACGCTGCCGCAGCACTGGCAACGATGGCACCTCACGAGTGGATTCCAAATTCCCCACCGCTTGGCTGAATTGCGGTCGGGTATCGGCCCATTGCGCGGACAGGCGGGCTCGGGCCAGGGCTACTTGCCCCTTTTCTTTCTCAACGGTGATCCGGGCGGCGGCCACTGCGACCCGGGCGCGCGTTGTTTCAACCGCCGAGGATCGCCCGGCCTCGACTCGTTTTTCAGCATCCGGCACGAACCTTTCCGCCAGACCGAGCGCTGCTTGCGAGAGCGTGAGTCGATCTTGCGCGCCTAACAGATCGACGAACGCCTGCGCGGTCTCGGTCACCACTTTCAACCACCTGGCTTCGTAATCGAAGTTCACCACACCTCTCCCCGCTTCCGCCGCGCGGATGCGGGCCGCACGCTTTCCTCCCAACTCGATCAGCTGACTTAGCTGGAGCGTGTTTTGCACAAGGTCTGTCCCGCCAAAGTTCCCACTGCCGGCGAAGTCTTCAGCGAAGAGGGAGACGTCCGGGTTCGGCCTGAGCGACGCCTGGAGACGCCGCGCCTCGGCGATGCGCAGGTCTTTCGGAAAAACGGTCAGCTCAGGATTCTGCACGAGCGCCAGCGCGACCGCGCGGCGGAGGGTGAGCGGGCCGGTCGTCTCGGCAAAGGCCGAGGCTTCACCCGCTCGCAGCGCGGAGTTCAAGCCGCCCAAGAGAAGGACAAAAATGAGTTTCTGATAAAGCATGAAAGCGAAAGGAAAAGTGAGGTGAAGTGAGATCGGGACACGAAGATGCGAGGGTCCACGCGAAGACGCGCGGGTCCACGATGCCGATGGTGTGAAAACCCCTCGCAAGGCGAGGGCACACCACGGGCGTGCTAACCTAGAAGTTGCGGCGGATGATCGATCCCAACCGCCCGCGGCGGCTGCGCAGGCGTGGCCGAAACGATGACCGGGGAGAGCAAATTCAACTGCACCGGCTGCGGCAGGAGAAGACTCGGCATCACCGCGACCATCGCGAGATGTTCAGCCTGGTGCTCCGCCTTCTGCTCCGCGTCGCCTTGATGGTCTCCCTGATCAGTTGTGCTCTCGTCGTGCGAATGGCCAGCGAGAAGGTCTGCGTCATGATGGTGCGCATAGAACCGTCCCGCCACCTGGTGCGCGTGCCCGAGGGCAAAAAGCAATACCACGAGGAAGAGAAAAAACGATCGTTGCCGCAGACGCGCCATGAAGCGGGAGAGTTAGTCATGTCGAGTCGCCTGTCAAACCGCCCCCTCGGCGCGCCTTGCTTTTGGCGGGAAATTTCTTTGTGCAAAGCGGGCCGCGTCTCTAAAGTCCGCGCTAATGTTCCTTCCCTCCTTTCGCTCCTCGCTCGTCACCGTCTTCCTTCTCGCCGCCTGTCTGTCCCCTCTTCGCGCGGATGAAGGCATGTGGCTTTTCAACAAGCCGCCGCTCGAACAACTGAAGCGGAATTACCAATTCGAGCCCACTCCCGAGTGGCTCGAGCACCTGCAAAAATCCAGCGTCCGCTTCAACTCCGGCGGCTCCGGTTCCTTCGTCTCCGCCGATGGCCTCGTCATCACCAATCACCACGTCGGCCTCGACACCCTCCAGAAAATCTCGACCGAGAAAAACAACTACGTCCGCGACGGCTTCTACGCCAAGACTCGCGCCGAAGAACCCAAAGCCACCGATCTGGAATTGAACGTCCTCATGTCGATCGAAGACGTCACCGCGCGCGTGCAGTCCGCGGTTAAACCCGAGATGTCGCCCGACGACGCCGCCAAAGCGCGCGCCAACGCCATTGCCGCGATCGAGAAAGAAAGCAAAGACGCCAGCGGATTGCGCTCGGATGTGGTCCAGCTCTACCAGGGCGGCGTTTACAATCTCTACCGCTACAAACGCTACGACGACGTCCGCCTCGTCATGGCGCCGGAGGAACAGATCGCGTTCTTCGGCGGCGATCCCGATAACTTCGAATACCCGCGCTACGATCTCGATATCTGCTTCTTCCGCGCCTACGAGAACGGCCAGCCGGCCAAGATCGAGCACTTTCTGAAGTGGAATACGAAAGGTCCGAGTGATGGCGAACTCACCTTCGTCAGCGGACATCCCGGCCGCACCGATCGCCAGCTCGCCGTGAGCGAAATGGCCGAAGCGCGAGACCAGGAAGTGCCCTACCTGCTCAACCTCTACAACCGCCGCGAAGTCTTCCTGAACGCCTTCGCTAAACGCAGTTTCGAAAACGCGCGTCGCGTCCAGCAGGACATCCGCGGCGTGGAAAATAATCGAAAACGCTACGACGGCTACCTCGCCTCGCTTCTCGACCCCGAAATCTGGAGCGCCATCGAAGCGCGCGAAACCAAACTGCGCGACGCGATGGAAAAAAGCACCGAGTTCAAAACCACCCTCACCGCCTACGACCGCATCAAACAAGCGCAGGCGGAGCAGGAAAAAGTCCTCCCCGTTTACCACTACTTCGAGACCAGCCGCGGCCGCGTCGGTGCCGGCTATCGCGCACCGCGCGCCTTCTACAGCAGCCTCTTCAAATACGCCCGCCGCCTCGTCCGCGCCGCCGGAGAACGCCCGAAACCAAACGGCGAACGTTTCTCCGCCTTTCGCGACAGCAACCGCGATTCCTTCGAGCTCGATCTCTTTTCCAGCGAGCCGGTCCATGAAGATGTCGAGCAACGCACCCTGGCCGATTCGCTCACCGACATGGCCACGCGTTTCGGCGCCGAGGACGCGCTCGTGAAACAAGTCCTCGCCGGCAAATCGCCCGTCGAACGCGCCGCCGAGCTGGTCAAAGGCACGAAGCTAAAAGACGTCGCCTTCCGCAAACAACTTTACGAAGGCGGGGCCGCCGCCATCGCCGCCGCGAAAGATCCGATGATCGAGCTCGCGCAGTTGATCGACAAACCCGCTCGCGCAGCGCGCAAGACTTGGGAAGCGCAGGACGAAATCAAACAACAGACCTACGCCGAGATCGCGAAAGCGCGTTTCGCGCTCGAAGGGACCAGCACCTATCCCGACGCCACCTTCACTCTCCGTCTCTCCTACGGCCCGCTGAAAGGCTACGAAGAAAACGGCCAGACCGTCGCGTCGCTCACCACCATGGCCGGCCTTTACGAGCGCTCCGCACAGCACAACAACCTGCCGCCCTTCGATCTCCCGAAACGCTGGATCGACCGGAAAGCGAAGCTCGATCTGAAGACGCCGTTTAACTTCGTCTCCACCGCCGATATCATTGGCGGCAACAGCGGCAGCCCGGTCGTGAACAAAGCGAACGAATTCGTCGGCATCATCTTCGACGGCAACATTCAATCGCTCGCGCTCGACGGCATCTTCTCCGAGAAACAAGCCCGCGCCGTCAGCGTGGATTCCGCCGCCATCACCGAAGCGCTCCGCAAAGTCTACGACGCCACCGCGCTGGCCAACGAGCTGGAAGCAAAGTAAGTAAGGCGGCCGATCCCGTTACCGATCCCGTAGCACAGGCGTCTCGCCTGTGTGGACACCGGGCATCTTGCCCGGTGATCGAAAGGAAACGCCCGCCCCACCGGGCGAGACGCCCAGTGTCCGCACAGGCGGGACGCCTGTGCTACGAGCGTATTACAACGCCTTCAACAAAGTCTTCCAGCGCGCCCACGC
>JBBSLZ010000112.1:0-9197 GCA_038233435.1 Chthoniobacterales bacterium | reverse complement strand
CGGATATTTGACCGCGTGCCCGACGAACGTCGGCACCGGGATGCGCGCTTCGGCGATGTTGCACCTTCCGGGATTGGTCTTAAGCGAGATGATCAATCAGGTCATCGGGGCGGTAAACAAAATCGGGCTGGCGGTGCGCGGTCTCTATGGAGAGGGGACCGAGGCGATGGGCAATCTCTTCCAGATTTCGAACCAGACCACGCTGGGGGAGAAGGAAGAGGAAATCATCAGCCGGCTGAGCAAAGTGATCGAGACGATCATCGAGAAGGAACACGACGCGCGGCAGATGTTGATCCAGCGGAAGTCGAACACGCTCTGGGATCAGATCGGGCGCGCTTATGGTGTGCTCACTTTTGCACACGCCATGTCTTCCAAGGAGGCGCTCAACTTGCTCTCGATCATCAAGCTGGGGGTGGACCTGGGAGCCTTTCCGGAAGACCGGCGTTTGCCGATCGACGAGCTTTTTATCGATACCCAGCCGGCGCACTTGCAGAAGAGTTCCCAGCGCAAGCTGAATGCGGAAGAACGAGACGAGTTGCGGGCGCAAATCATTCGCGACCGTTTGCGGATCTTCCCTAAACCTGATATTAATAAGGTGGCCCGTGAGTCGGGGAACGGTGCGACTCCCGAGCCTCCTACTAATGAATAATTTTACTCCCCGTGCTCAGCAGGTCTTGGCGCTCGCGCGCAAGGAAGCTGACCGCTTTAATCACAATTACGTCGGGACTGAGCATCTCTTGCTCGGGCTCATCAAACTGGGGCAAGGCGTAGCCGTGAACGTCCTGCAAAAGATGGGAATGGATCTCGAGACGGTTCGGATGGAAGTGGAAAAGCAGGTCGGGTCCGGCCCCGAAACCAAGATGGTGGGAAACATCCCTTACACCCCGCGGGTGAAAAAGGTGCTCGCTCTGGCGGGCAAGGAAGCGAAGGCGCTGAATCATTCTTATGTCGGCACGGAGCACATTCTGCTCGGGCTCTTGCGTGAGGGCGAAGGCGTGGCGGCGCGGGTTTTGAAGAGCTTGGAAGTCGATATCGAGCGGACACGGAACGAGATCCTGAAGGAACTTGACCCGAACTTCACGCCTCCCGAGGCGGAGGAAAACGGCGGCGAACCCTCGGCTGGTGGCAAGAAAGACGTAAAGACGCCGGCGCTGCGGGCCTTTGGCCGCGATCTGACGGAGCTGGCGAAGAAAAATGAACTCGACCCCGTCATCGGACGGCATAACGAAATCGAGCGCGTCATTCAGGTGCTCTGCCGTCGGACCAAGAACAATCCGGTTTTACTCGGTGAAGCTGGCGTCGGGAAAACGGCGATCGCGGAAGGGTTGGCGCAGGAAATCGCGGGCGGGAATGTGCCCGAGCTGCTGCGGGACAAAAAGGTGATCACGCTCGACCTGGCCTTGATGGTGGCCGGCACGAAATACCGCGGCCAATTTGAAGAACGGATCAAGGCCGTCATGGACGAGATTCGGCGTGCCAAGAACGTTATTCTCTTCATCGACGAGCTGCATACGATCGTAGGAGCGGGCTCTGCGGAAGGCGCGATGGATGCGTCCAATATCATCAAGCCGGCGCTGAGCCGCGGGGAATTGCAGTGCGTGGGTGCGACCACGCTGAACGAGTATCGCAAGTATATCGAGAAGGATGCAGCCCTGGAGCGCCGCTTCCAGACCGTGAAGGTGGAAGCGCCGACGGTGGATGAGGCGATTCAGATTTTAAAGGGTTTGCGGCCCAAGTACGAGGAGCATCACAAAGCGAAGCTCACCGATGAAGCTCTCGAGCTGGCGGTGAAACTTTCCGACCGTTACATCACCGGTCGATTCCTGCCGGATAAAGCGATCGACGTGATGGATGAAGCCGGTGCGCGAGCGCGGATCAATGCCATGACGCGGCCGCCCGACGTGAAGGAGATCGAGCGCGAAATCGAAGAGATTCGCCTCGAGAAAGAAGGCGCGATCAAGGCTCAGGATTTCGAAAAAGCCGCCTCGCTGCGCGATAAGGAAAAGCAGACGAAGGATCGTCTGGAGGGCATCCTCGCCCGATGGCGCGAAGAGCGGGAAGAGAAGGAAGTGCTCGTCAGCGCGGACGACATGATGAACATCATCTCGAAGATGACCGGCGTGCCGCTCCAGAAGATGGAGCAGAAGGAAACCGCCAAGCTCCTCGCCATGGAGAGCGAAATGAAACAGCGGGTCATCGGCCAGGACGAAGCGGTCACGGCCATCAGCAAGGCGCTCCGGCGTTCACGCGCGGATTTAAAAGATCCGCGGCGGCCGATTGGATCATTTGTATTTCTCGGACCGACCGGGGTGGGCAAAACCTACCTGGCCCGCACTTTGGCGGAGTTCATGTTCGGCGATTCGGACGCGATTATTCAGATCGACATGTCGGAGTACATGGAAAAATTCACCGCCTCGCGGCTGATCGGATCGCCTCCGGGATACGTCGGTTACGAGGAAGGCGGGCAGCTTTCGGAAGCGGTCCGGCGCCGGCCCTACTCGGTCGTGCTTTTCGATGAGATCGAAAAGGCGCACCCGGATGTGATGCACCTGCTGCTCCAGATCCTGGAAGACGGCAAGGTGACGGACTCGTTAGGCCGGAAGGTCGATTTCCGGAATACGATCATCATCATGACCTCGAACGTGGGCGCGGATTTAATCAAGCGCCAGACCACCCTCGGTTTCGGTGCGCCTTCGGACTCGGGCGACTACGAGACGATGCGGGGGAAAATCCTGGAAGAAACGAAACGCGTCTTTAAGCCGGAGTTTTTGAATCGTCTCGATGAGATCATTGTTTTCCACACGCTCTCGAAACCGGATCTGATGCGGATCGTCGACCTCGAGGTGGACAAGGTGAAGGCTCGTCTGAGGATCAAGGAAATCGAAATCTCGCTCGATGCGAAAGCGCACGAATTTGTGATCGAGAAGGGCTATGATCCCACTTACGGGGCGCGGCCGATGCGTCGGGCGGTCGAGCGTTATCTGGAAGATCCGCTGGCCGAGGAACTACTCAAGGGAGCGGTCAAGGGCGGCGATATGGTCGAGGTAACGGTCGAGGGCGAGAAGCTCGGGTTCCACGTCGTGGAGCCGCAAAACAGCGAAGCGGCCAGCGCGAGTTAAACTTGCACTAAGAAATCACGCGCGCGGGTGCGCCTCGTCGTAAGCGCGTTTCAATCGTTCCACGGTGACGTGGGTGTAGATCTGCGTGGTCGAAAGGCTGGCATGGCCGAGGAGCGCCTGCACGCTGCGAAGATCCGCGCCACCATCGAGCAGGTGGGTGGCAAAGCTGTGCCGGAGTTTATGGGGGCTGAGCGAGATCGGGATGGTGGTATGCGGAAGGTAGCGTTTTAAGACCAGCCAGATTGAGCGGGACGAGAGCCGGCCGCGCGTTTTGTTGATGAAAAGCGGCCCGGTCTGCACGTTCGCGGCGGAGCGATAACGCGAGACCATTTCCAGCGCAGGCGCGCCGACTGGGCAGACGCGTTCTTTGCGCCCTTTGCCGAGGACGCGGACCGACTCAGTGTAGACATCCACATCGGCCACATTGAGCGACCCCAATTCGCCGAGGCGGAGTCCGCTGCTGTAGAACACTTCCATGATGGCGGCGTCGCGCAGCGGCATCCAGGCGGGCGCGCCGCGATGTTTAGGCACGCGCAGCGGTGCGGAAAGAAGCTCGTCCACCTGCTGGCGAGTCAGCAAAAGCGGCAGCTTTTTTTCCGCCTTCGGCAATTCGAGTTCGCGCACCGGATCTCGTCGCGCTCCCTTCCGCTCGACTAAAAAGCGGTAAAACGTCCGGAAAGCAGAGAACTGAAGGCGAATGTAGGAGCGCGCCTGCTTCTTCTTCATGGCGCCGAAGAGGTAATCGCGGAAGTCGTCTGCGGAGCATTGCTTCCACGGCGGCGCCTGGACGTGAAAGGCAGCGAGCGCCTTGCGATACGCGCTTAGGGTGCGTGGCGAAGCGTTTCGCTCGACGTCGAGATAACGCAGGAAATCCTCCGCCAGCGGATCGCGAGCGGGCGTTTTTTTTTCGCCGCTACTCTGGTTTTTCAATCCAGATGCGAGTGGTCGCCGCCTGGCCGCCGCGCTGGCTCTTGAAAATGGGCGCCGGCGTGGTGGTAATGAGCGTGGAATTTTTGAGCACGAACTCGGGATACATCCCATTGCTGGCGGGCTCGTAGACCGTGTCGCCGCTGAAGCCGCCGTCGAGTCGGTATTCGTAGTTGTTGTCGCTCCCGAGCTTGTTTGCCTCGCGGTCGGGCGCCAGCTTTTGCTTCTCATTCATCATCACGAGTTGCGAGGTGCTCCAGGGCTGACCGGGGCGACGAACATAGCCCCAGAATTTAAACTGCGGCTTGTAGTAGCGCCGCCCGATGTAGTAATCGCCGGCCGGCTCGGAGGCGATGCTGGCGTTGACCGCCGCGCGCGAATCCTGAATCCCGCCGCCGGTCGGGCCGACGCAGCCTCCGCAGATGAGCAGGACGGCGAGGAGGGAACCGGGCAGGAGAAGGCGAAGCGTTTTTTTCATGGGCGGGGCAACGCTTCTTCTATCGCAGACATTCTCGGGGTGCAACCAGTCGCCGCGAGCCTGCGGCGCGCCGATTCTATCGCGGCGCTAAAGAGGCGATGATTTTCTCGAAACGCGGCTCACCGCGGAGAGGCTCCCAGATCGGTTGGAGACGCAGGCTTCCGTAGCTCACGTTGCTGGGCATCGCAGCGAGAGCTTCGAGTTGAGCGAGAGCCAGGTCTTTTTCGCCCGTCCACGCGTAAATGATGGCCAGGTTCTCAAGCAAAAGCGCGCCTTCGATCGAGTCTTTGGTAATCGGAAGCAGCTCAACGGCCCGTCGGCCCCCGCGGATGGCCTCGTCTTTCCGACCGAGAGCGGCATTGACGAGACCGAGGACCGAGAGGCCTTCGGCATAGTCGGGCTGCTCTGCCACGATCTTGCTGGCTTCGAGCCGCGCAGAGTTAAACGCCGCCTGCGCGCTAGCGACATCGCCGCGCGCGCGCGCCGCCAGGCCCACGCACCAGGCGCGCGGACAGAGGACGCCTTCGGTGGCGCCGCTTTCGGCGCTCATAGCGGCGAGCGCACGCTCGGCTTGCTCGGGATTCCGCTCGGCCAGGGAGAGGCTAAGCCACGAGTCGGCGATGATCGTGGCGGCGTTGGGTTGGGAGTCGAGGATCGAGTTAACGAACTGTCGGAGCGGCCGGGTGTCGGCGCGCCCTTCCAGGTCGACGAGTGCGCGCTGGAGGCGGGTGCTGACGTTGTCGGGAGCAATGCGGAGAGCGCGGTCCAGGATCGCGGCCATCTTATCGTAGCGGCGCAGGTGCTGATAACTGAGCGAAAGCTGCTGGTGAATATTGAGGCTCCGTGGATCGAGATCCAAAGCGCGCCGCAGTCCCCGCAGCGACTCCTCGGTGCGCCCTTGCCGGCGATCCATGTAGGCCATGAGGAGGTCAGGGCGCGGATCATTGGGCAATGCCGCTCTGGCCTTGAGAAATTTAATCCGTGCGGCGTCGTATTTGCGGTAGCCCCAGTATAATTGCTCGCCCAGAGCCATGTGGGCTTCGCCAGAGGAAGGGCGCAGGCGGACGACAGCCTGGACCGCCGCATCCGCCAGTGCGAGGCGCGCGGGGGTATGGTCAAAACCGAGCAGATAAATTTGGTGATGGGCCCGGGCCAATTGGTAGTAGGCGAGGAAAAAAGAGGGATCGAGGGCCACCGCCCGATCAAGCAAACCCACCCCCTCGTCCAGGTCCTCTCGACTGCGCGCATTCGAAAAAGTGGATGCGATCAGAGCCTTGCCGCGCACGTAGAACTCGTAAGCCTGGAGATTCGCGGTCGGAGCCTCTTCGATCGCCGCCTTCTCTTGCGGCAACAAGCGGGCTTCCAGTTGCGCCACCACCGCCTCCGCGATTTCGCTTTGGATGGCGAAGATATCTCCCAGATCCTTTTCGAACTGGTCGGCCCAAAGGTGCGAATCCGTTTGGGCGTCCACTAATTGAGCCGTAATCCGGATGCGATTTCCATAGCGGCGGACGGTGCCTTCGAGGAGATGCGCCACTCCCAAGGCGGTGGCGATTTCGCGTAAATTTCGATTTCCGCTGGCGCGATATTGCATCACGGAAGTGCGGCTGATGACTTTCAGATCGGAGACCTTGGCCAGGTTGGTCAGGATTTCATCCTGCACTCCTTCGGCAAAGAAAGCGTTCTCCCGATCGTCGCTCAAGTTCTCGAAAGGCAGCACGGCAATGCTCTTCCGAGGGATGACCGAGGGAGGCGCCGACGAGGTTTTCGAGGCCCAATGCCAGAGGGCCCATCCGCTCCCGGCCGTGAGCGCGGCGAGGCAGAGAAAGGCGGCGAGCAACACTACCGTCCGCGCGGGCGAGCCTGCTTTCCAGAGGCGAAGCGTGGCGCTCCAATTCTTGACCTGGACACGCTGCTTTCGCACCCGCGTGGGGAGAGCCGGATTGCCGACGCCGTCCTTGCACAGATTAAAGAGATGCAGCTTGAGCCCGTGTTTTACCTCGCAGACCCCCAGGTCCTGGAGGCAGGCGTGCCACCCTCGGTTTGGTCGGAGATCTTCCGCCACCCGCCTCGAGACGAGGATGTGCCCGTCATCGCCGCAATCCAAAACGCGCTGCGCGATGTCGATCCCGGCACCGACCACGTTGAGGCGATCGTTCACATCCAGGAGCTGCCGGATCGGCCCGCTGTGGATGCCCATCCGCAACTGCATTTGCGGATCGGTCCGGGCCACCTGGCTGATTTCGAGAGCGCAGTGGACCGGGCTCTCGGGGTGATCAAAGAAGAGCAGCGCCATCCCGTCGCCGGTCGGCAAGCGGGTCAGCGAACCGTTTTTTTCCGCGGTCTTGAAGCTCTTCGAATCGCGCACGATTCGGTTCAGCTTTTGCAGGAGTGCGATCTGGTCGTCGACAAACAACTTCGAGTATCCGACCACGTCCATCAGAAGAACGTGCCCGATCGTTGGCTCGGGATCGGATTCAAGCTCGGCGGACATGAGAGACGGGATCGTTGCGCTCATGATTACGATTCCGGCGTAGGAGGTCGAGCGCGGAAGTTGCGCAGCGCCCGGGGCAACGCGCCGAAAGCAGCCAGATTCAGGACCACCATGATGAGCGCGAAGAGATGGAGACCCATCGCCACGGCGATCCCGAGGTGCATGGCTACGATCCCGGCGAGCCAGAAAGGCCGCGTTTTGCTTGGCCAGATAAAGACCGGGTAGGTTAGCTCCAGAAAGAGCACTCCCACTCCGGCGAAAGGAAGGATTTCTCCCCAGAAAGACCAAAAGGCTGGCGAAATGACGTTGAACGGAGACCGTGTCACCGACCGCCAGATGCTCTCGCCGTTCCACCAATCCGGCCCGAGGGCTTTCGTTAGGCCGCCGCAGAAATAGATGACGCAGAGGTGCAGTTGCAAGATCCGCCGGATATATCCGTTATAGCGCGCATCTTTTGGCCGATAACCCCGGAAGATTGCATCGAAAGCGAAGCGGTCAGGCAAGGGCGAGATCAACAGATAGAAAAGCCCGATGGTGGTAAAATTATCCATCCCGTAGGACATCAGCGACCCGCTCTTGACCGCGCAAAGATGGAGCAACCAAGCCGCCAGCGCGCTGCTGCGGCAGCACGCGCCCGCGAGTAGAAAGACTCCGGCCAGGAGCAGGCACCACCATGCCGCGTTCAGGGTGGCGGTCTCGCTCAGGTGCAGTGCCTCGCCCACCCGAACCAACCAGCTCATCCGCGGCGCGAGTTCGCTTTCCGCGGAGAGGATCGCCTCGGCCAGTCCGCGATTTAGGAAACGGGAACGGTCGCTCGTATAAATTTCGCCCCAGTCGAGTCGCACCGAGACCGCATACAGGATGACCTGAAGCGCGAGCCCCCAACGGAGGATAGCCAGCCAGCCATCGGAAATCGCCGGAAAGAAAAAGCCGGCCCACCCGCCCTCGCCGGGAGGGACTTCAGGGCTGGGGGGGATTGGACGAGAAATGGTAGTCGTAGGCTATCAAGGGTTCGTAAGATGGCCCTTCGCCGGCGCGGAACGCGACCAGGGAGACCAGGCCCATCCTGCCAAAAACCACCCGCACGCGCGTGGCCTCCGGATGGTCCTGCCACGCGGCGAGAGCCAGCATGCGGAGCATTAACTCCCGCACCTCGGCATTTGGGAGGCTGCGCACGTTATCGAGGAGATTGACCAAGCGAAGGCCCGTAGCGGCATCGCCCACCACCGGGAGCGAATATTCTGATCTCCCGTCGGGATAGTGAAACTCGAAGACGACCTTGAAGTTATCCGGCACGTTCGGCGCGAAGAACCCGTAGCCGCGTTCGATCCCTGCGCCCTGCAGGTAAAGCTCCGTGAGCTGGCGCGTTGCCGCTTTTGGAGAAAGCAATCGGCCCACCAATGCCCCGGAAAAATTTTCGCCAGCCTGCAGACAGACATCTGCGGAAGGGCTCAGGATCGTCCGGCCCGCTCGCAACGCGCCGAAGGTCGACTGCAGCGACACCGCGCTGATCGCCAGCAAGTGAATACCCGCGAGCGCGAGCAGGACGGTTCGACAGGGCTGCAGAGCCTTCAAAAAAAGTTCGAACTGGGATTACTTCGACGGGTCGGATTTTTTCTCGAAGAAGTGCGCTACCGCATTCGCCAGGCTTTCCGAAGACGTAGGGGAGTTGCCGTTAACAAAACAACTGACGCCGCTTCCCGTCCGGAGGCCGATCTGGAAGGCCACATTCGAAGAACCCGTAGGGATCTTCGCTTCTTGGTCAATAACTTCGATTTGATCCGCCGTCACGCAGCTCAAAGTCCCGTTCACCTTCCCCTCAACACCTTTCGTGTATTTCCTGATCTTGAATAGGGATTGGTCTCTTTGGCGAAGGGTATTGATTAAGCCATCGGGATCCGCGATCGATTCCACATGTTCCATTAGGATCGACGTACCGTCCTTAACCGGCCCCTTTGTGGATCCCGCGAAAGTCCTGTCGGGGCCGACGCACGAGCACAGGATCACGATGCCGGTCACGGTAACTACGGCGCCAGCGCGGAGCCATTTGATTTTCAGGGGGGAGAATTTCATAAGGATCTTTCTATGGAGTTGGGTGGATTGGCAGCGCTAAAACGCCGACAGCGTCCACCTTACAAATACGCATAGGCGCTCGCCAAGTTTCTTCTTTCGGGGAAGT
>JBBSLZ010000111.1:0-9216 GCA_038233435.1 Chthoniobacterales bacterium | reverse complement strand
CAGACTAACGAGTCGCTCATCCCGAAGCTGCTCGAGGAAGCCTACGAAGTGGCGGAGGCGGTCCGGACGGGCGACGACGCCAATCTGCGGGAGGAACTGGGCGATGTCCTGCTCCTCGTCGTGATGCAGGCGCAGATCGCGAGCGAGCGGGGCCAGTTCCAGATCCGCGAGGTCGTGGAAGAGGTCACTGCCAAGCTCATTCGCCGCCATCCGCACGTCTTCGGGTCGCGTTCGGCGGAAGACGCGGGCGCGGTGGTGAAGCTTTGGGACTCGGTCAAGCGGGAGGAAAAAGCAGGGCAGGCGGGTCATTATCTCACCGGGGTGGCGGCCGCGCTGCCGGCCTTGATGCGAGCGCAGAAGATTCAGAAAAAAGCGGCGCACGTAAACTTCGATTGGAATGACGAAGCGGAGGTGATGGCAAAAGTGGACGAAGAACTCGGGGAGACGAAGGCAGCGATCGGCTCGGGGGCCAAAGCAGAGATCGCAGAAGAGATCGGTGATCTGCTCTTCGCGGTCGTCAATTTGGCGCGGCGCCAGCATTTCGACGCCGAGACCCTGCTGCAAAGCGCGACGGACAAATTCGTGCAGCGCTTCCACGCGCTCGAAGACGAGCTGCACCGGCAGGACCGAAAGCTGGGCGAGGTGGAACTGGACGAGCTGGACGCGATCTGGAACGCGCAGAAGGTTGCGAAGCGCGCCGGTTCCGGCTAAAACGCTCGTTTAGGGGGGCCATCTCGTTTAGTGCAATGGAATCATGAACGCGTTTCGTCCGCTGGTTTGCCTGCTCTCGCTCATTCCGCTGCTGGCTCACGCGGCTGATTATCCCGCGCCGGAGGAGAAGGATTTCGTCCTGCGCGATTTCAAATTCGCTTCCGGCGAGAGTCTGCCGGAGCTGCGTCTGCATTATCGCACGATCGGGAAAGCGGAAAAGGATGCGCAAGGCGTGACACGCAACGCGGTCCTCATCACGCACGGCACAACCGGGAGCGGCGCGCAATTTATTCGGCCGGAATTTGCCGGGGAACTCTTCGGACCCGGCCAGCCACTCGATGCCGCGAAATTCTTCATCATCCTGCCGGATGGCATCGGCCACGGAAAATCAAGCCGGCCGAGCGAGGGCTTGCACGCGAAGTTCCCGCGCTACGGCTATCGCGACATGGTCGAGGCGCAATACCGCCTGCTCACCGACGGGCTGGGAGTGAACCATGCCCGTCTCATCATGGGCACTTCGATGGGCGGAATGCAGACGTGGCTCTGGGGCGAATTGCATCCGGAGTTCATGGATGCGCTCATGCCGCTGGCCAGTTTGCCCACCCAAATTTCCGGACGCAATCGCGCCTGGCGACGGATGCTGATCGACGCCATTCGGCACGATCCGGAATGGCAGAACGGCGAGTATAAAACGCAGCCGCAGAGCCTGGGCACGGCGGCGGAGATGTTATGGCTCATGAGCAGCAATCCGGTGCTGCGTCAGGCGGAAGCGCCAACGCTCTCGCAGACCGACGAAGCGCTCGACAAATTCGTGGCCGACTACCGGCAAACCGGCGACGCCAACGATGTCCTCTACGCGGTCGAAGCTTCGCACGATTACGATCCCGGCCCGGCGCTGGAAAAAATCCGCGCCCCGCTCCTCGCGATCAACTCCGCCGACGACCTGATCAATCCGCCCGAGCTCGGCATCCTTGAACGCGAGATTAAGCGCCTCCCGCACGGTCGCGCCATCGTTCTGCCCTTGAGCGAACGGACGCGCGGCCACGGCAGTCACACCCTGGCCGCGCTCTGGAAAGAGGAGCTGATCAAGCTCCTCGACGAAACGAAGGAGTAGGAGGCGAGGGGGAGTTGGGACTTCGGCGCGAGGGCGCGCCGGCTCCATCGTCGACCGCGGAGCCGATGAAAATCTTGGTGGTTACAACCGGTAGGCGCCGCCGCTTGCCATGGCGTCACCGCGGGCGGCGCGCGGGGTGGCAGCGAGACTAACGAGAATCAAGGCCGCGTGTAAATGGTGCAGCGCCGGGGATTTTTTTTGACACAGATATACACAGAAGATGGGAAAGGACGCCTCCAGTGCCGGCTCCCCTATCTGTGTTTGTGTCAATCTGTGGCTGAACCCGTTCACCACGGGATCGTTTTGCGATCGCGCAAGAACCCTGAAGCTGCGTCGGCCAGGAAATCTCTGCAAAGAAGCCCTCGCGGCCCTGCAGGCGGAAAAGCCAATGCTGCCCGGTCTTAGATTCTTCGCGTTCGTTGCCCCCGCCGGGACCAACGCCGGACCGCGAAGAAGGCGGCACCGCACCCCATTAACATCCACGTGCCTGGCTCGGGCACCGGGATGTAAACTAGACCGAGCAAGTTCCCCGACCCGGTGGAGCCGATCAAAGTCGTCGCGCCAGTCATGGTGTTAATCGTGTAGAGATTATCGGTCGAATTATCGACCAGGTAGAGAAGCTGGTTATCGCGGTTGAAGGCGAGACCATTTGGATTGGTCGGCCCGATCAAGGCGCCGATCAGCGTCACGGCTCCGGAGGCCCGATTCATAAGGTAGAAACTGTCCGTGCCGCTATTGGTCGCGAACAGCTGATCGGTGATCGAATTGTAACCGAGATTGGTAAACGAGGTCAGCCCGGAGGTTCCGATCAAGGTAGCCAAACCCGTGGTGGTGCTGATCGAGTAGAGGCCGTTGTTGTGCGACGACATGCCGTAGAGAATGCCGGTGCTGTCATCGAACTCGAAGCCGTGCATCACGATCGCCGAATCGCCATACGCGCCGACCAGCGTGGCGACGCCGGTGGTCAAGTCGAGGGTGTAGAGCGAGTCGTTGCCGGTCGAGGAGAGGTAGACCGTGTTCGAGGCGGCGCTGTAGGCCAGGCCCGCGGCCGTGCCGGCGTTCGCGCTGACGGTGCCGATCTGGGTTTTGGCACCCGTGTTGATGTCGATGAGATAAAGCGAGCGGTTGGAATCGACGGCATACATCTGTGCTCGCACGCTGGCCGCCAAAAAGCCGGCGCAGAGAAGCGTCAGGATGAAGACCGAGCCAGCGTGCAGATGTCGGCTTGTTCGGGATGAGTGGTTGTTTTTCGCGTCCCGGGGAGAACACTTTCTTTTGTCTCTTCCCATCGCGCCACCGCCGCATTCGGTTATCGCATTTCGAGTCATGTCCTTGTTTTAAGCACCGGCTCTCTCGGTGGCAATCCTAATCTGCCCCCCGCTTCCGCGTCTCGTTACGGGTATGGAACACCTGAGAACCGAATGATTTTCACCTCGCGGCGGTGTTGGCAATGGAATGTTTCGTGGGACCTGCAAATCGTGGGCGCGAATGAGCGGAATACGCGCTTCGTCCTTCCTTCTTACGATTAGCTCTGATAAAGAATCGGCCATGAAGACGCCGAAATTCCTCCCCTTCAACCTCACCCTCGGGGTCGCGTTCCTCATTGGCCTCACCCTTGCGCATGCGCGAATCCCAAAAGATTTTTTTCAGAACAGCGACCTTCTCGAGCCGAGCAATTATCTGCCTTCCGGCCTCCCCTCCCGTGACAACGACGTGGTCATCACCACACCCTCCTCCGTTCTCGGCCTGGATGCGGCCAATCTCACCGTCGGCTCGCTCAACCAGATCAACGAATCTTCCTACACCATTTCGAACAACGCCAAAGGCACTACCGAGAGTCTGCTTACGATCGGGATCGATGGCGGACGCAACGACACTTCGCCTAATCCATTGGACGTCATTTATCTCAATTGCGCCGCCTGTACGCTGACCCTGCAGCGCGCCAACGGAGGCGATGGCATCGGGCCTCTCCGGATCAGCGCCGCGGGACAAGTCAATGTGGTTCAGCCCGGAGCCACGCTTTCCATTTCCTCTGATTTGAGTCTCGTAAGCGCGATTCCATTCACCAAAATCGGAGCGGGAACTCTGAATCTGAGCGGTCAGGTCTCGGGCTTTGCGACTCCGTTTCGGGTCAATGAAGGCACCGTCAACTTCCTCGCAGGCGCCACCACCATCCCCGGAAACGTCGTCCTGCACGCGAATAGTACCGTCAATCTTTATGCGTCGCAGGGATTCCGAGGTCTTTTGGGAGTCGGAATGGTGAACTTGATCGGGAGTGGCACGCGCCTCTCGCTAACTCTCGCAGGCGGCCAAGATTTCGCAGCATTCGGCGGAATCATCACAGGAGCGGGTAGCATCTCGTTTACCACCGGGCTCCAGAAGACGCAGACTTTTTCCGGGAACAACACCTATTCCGGCACCACCGATGTCGTAAATGGAATCCTGCAGATCGAAGGGAGCACGAGCGGGCAGGGCAATTATTCGATCCAAGGGGGTGGTGGGACCTCCCGCGGGAGTCTGGCCGGCAACGGCACGATCGGTTTAAGCGCCAATAGCTCCGTCACTCTCACGGCCAACGGCACCCTCGCTCCGGGCTCTCAGAATGGCATTGGAACCCTCACAGTCACGGCCAGCGGAACCGGAGGCGTGATTTTTCAAAGCGGCAGTCTTTTTGCCGTTCACATCGGCGCCGTGGGCAGCAGCGACCAGCTCGCTCTCAGCGGCGGCTCCCTCGACCTCACCAGCCCGAATGAAGCCCTCTCGTTAGTGCCTTTGGCCAACGGCTTCGATGGAACAGACTACACGATCGCCACCTTCCCTCAGAATAACGGAAGCGGCGTCTTCAACACCGTGCAAGGCCTCCCCGCTGGCTACACCTTACTTTACCAGCCGACCAGTATTACGGTCGCCGCCATTCAGCAGCCACTCCAGCTCCTCACCGGGGCCGGCCGTAAAATGCATGGCAGCGCCGGTGCCTTCGACATCGATCTGCTGCCTGCGAACGCTGTGGAATGCCGCGACAGCGGAGGCAGTCACACCCTCGTTTTCACGTTCACCAATTTCCTCGTCAGTGGTAGCGCCAGTGTTACGCAGGGAAATGCAACCATCGCCGCGTCTCCCACCTTTTCCGGCAAAACCATGATCGTGGAACTGACCGACGTAGCCGACGCCCAAAAGCTCGTCGTCACTCTCCACCAGGTGACGGATCGATTCGCTCAAACTCAGCCCGAGACGGCTCTCACGCTTAATTTCCTCGCTGGCGATGTCACTGGGAACAAACTCGTCAGCGGCTCCGATGTCGGTCAGACAAAAGCGCTTTCCGGGTCGAGCACGACCTCTGGCAACTTCCGCGCGGACGTAAACGTAAGCGGCCTCATCACCGCCTCGGATATCACGTTCGTGAAATCGCGCTCCGGAAACTTCGTCGGGCCCTAGCCCGACAGCGCCTCCTGCAATCCATGATTTCCCGAGGTCATAGACCGGGCTACAGGGTCTGCCGCGGGGTCCGGCGTTCTCTCAGAGCAGTTGATACGGATCGACGTCCACGCTGGCGAAGACGTCTTCGGGGAGCGGGAGCTTGTCGAGTGTCTCGCGGAGCAGTCGGCTGAGGCGCAGGATGGCTTCGCCGCGCAGGAGAATGTGATAACGGTATTGGCTTTGCAGCTTCTCCAGCGGCGCGGGGGTGGGCGCGCTCCGGATGAACTCGTCCGGGAGCGCTTCGCGCAGGCGGCGGGCGATGGTTTCGGCGGAGAATTTGGCGCGCGCTTCGTGCGCGGAACGGATCGTTAACAGGACGGCGTGTTTGAAGGGCGGGAAGTCGCAGCGCTCGCGGAACTCGAGTTCCTGTTCGAAGTAGCCGGCAAAATCGTGATGCCGCGCAAACTGAATCGAGGGACTGAAGGGCGTGAAGGTTTGCACGAAAACTTCGCCGGGCGTTTCGCCGCGGCCGGCGCGGCCGGCGACTTGGGTGAGCAACTGGAAGGTGCGTTCGCCGGCGCGGAAGTCGGGCAGGTGCAGGCTGAGATCGGCGTTGATGATGCCAACGAGGGTGACGTTCGGGAAATGGAGGCCTTTCGCGATCATCTGGGTGCCGACGAGGATGTCGATCTTGCCGGCGCGGAAGGCGCGGAGGGTTTCGCGGAAGGCGTCTTTACGCGTCATGGAGTCGGCGTCCATTCGCTTAACGACCGCTTTCGGAAAGAATTGCGCGACGGTCGATTCCACTTTTTCGGTGCCGAAGCCGGCGTAGATGAGCGCGTTCTCGCGACAGGCGGGACACTTCTTTGGGACGGTGGCGGTGTGGCCGCAAAGATGGCAACTGAGGCGGGCGGCGGTGCGGTGGAAGGTGAGCGCGACGCTGCAATTCGGGCACTGGCGCGCTTCGCCGCAGGCGCTGCAGAGGAGCGAAGTGGAGAAGCCGCGGCGGTTGAGGAAGAGGATGGTCTGCTCGCGTTTCTCGAGGCGGGCGGTGATGGCGGCGGAGAGTTTTTCGCTCAGGATGGTGAGCGATTTCGATTTCCGCGCTTCCTGGCGGAGATCGACGATGCGGATGAGCGGCATCTGGTTGTCGTCGACGCGGAGGGTGAGGTTGAGGAGGCGATATTTGCCGCGCTTCGCGTTGTGGTAGCTCTCGAGCGAGGGCGTGGCGGTGCCGAGAAGGACGACGCAGTTTTCCATCTTGCCGCGGACGACGGCGACGTCGCGGGCGTGGTAACGCGGGGCTTCTTCCTGTTTGTAGGAAGTCTCGTGTTCTTCATCCACTACGATGAGGCCGAGGTTTTCGAGCGGGGCGAAGATGGCGCTGCGCGCGCCGACCACGATGCGGGCGCGGCCGGCCTGGATTTTGTGCCACTCGTCGTGGCGCTCGCCTTCGGAGAGGCGGCTGTGCAGGACGGCAACGGTGTCTTCGGCTTCGGAGAAACGGCTTTTGAAACGCTCGACGGTTTGCGGGGTGAGGGAGATTTCCGGGACGAGGACGATGGCGGTTTTGCCGCGGTCGAGGGTGGAGCGGATGGCTTGCAGGTAGATCTCGGTTTTGCCGCTGCCGGTGACGCCGTGAAGGAGAAGCGGGCGCGCAGTTTCGGGAGCGGCGAGGGCTTCTTCGACGGCGGAGAGCGCGATGGTTTGCTCGGGGTTTAGGATCAGGTTGGTGTCGGCGATGAATTGTTCGTCGGAGTGCGGATCGCGCGCGATGGCTTCGGCGCGGAGCTCGATCAGGCCGCGTTTTTGGAGGGCGCGGAGGGTGGTATTATCGAGCGAGGTCTGGCGGAGGAGATCGGTGGCGAGGATGGGCGCGGTGAGGGCGGCGACCGCTTCCAGGAGTTCGGCCTGGCGCGGGGCGCGTTTCCGGAGTTTTTCGATTTCGTCGGGATCGATTGCGCGTGCGGCGCGGACCATAAGCTGTTTTTTCCAGCCGACTTCGCCGCGCCGGATGACCTGTGGAAGCAGACTACGCATGACGGTTTCGATGGAGCAGCAGTAGTAGGCGCTCATCCAGCGGGAAAGCTCGAGGAGCTTCGCGCTGAGGGCGGGGCGCTCGCCGACGATGGCTTCGATGGGGCGGATGCCATTGGCGTCGGTTTCGGCCGGCAGCGAGACGACGGTGGCGAGGGCGGAGCGATCTCGGAAGGGCACGCGGACGCGCCAGCCAATGGCTACGCGGTCGGCGAGATGCTCGGGGATGGCGTAGTCGAGCTCGCGGTGAATGACGCGGTCGATGATGACGCGGGCGTAGGGCATCTCGGGTTCATCCGAAACGTCGAACGTTCAACGTCGAACGTCGAACGTTGAATGCGGGACGCGCTTGGCCGACGGTGGGCCGGAACCTCGTAATGCGATTCATTCTCAAGCTCTTGATTTGTGCAATCCTGGCCGGCGCGGCCGGGATGGGCTACCTGGCGCTGCGCTCGGGCGATCTGGTTTACACGGCCTACGAGTGGCTCAGTCCGGCGCGCTTCCGCCAGCATGATGCGCTGATTCGGGAGGTGGCGGAGCGGAATGGGGTGGACCCGATGCTGGTGAAGGCGGTGGTCTGGCGGGAGAGCCGTTTTGATGCGCATAAGTTCGGCGGTGCGGGCGAGCGGGGACTGATGCAGGTCTCGGAGCCGGCGGCGCGGGAGTGGGCGAAGGAGAATGGAGTGGATAATTTCCAGGTGGAGGAGTTGTTCGACCCGACGGTGAATGTGCAGGCGGGCACGTGGTACCTGGCGCGGGCGCTGGGACATTGGCGGCAGCAGGTGGACCCGGTGCCTTTCGCGCTGGCGGAATACAATGCGGGGGCGAGCCGGGCGCAGCGTTGGGCGGGTGGAAGCGAGGTGGGCGTGATCCCACCGGATACTTTCCGCGCCAGCATCGATTTCCCCGGCACGCGCCGGTACGTCGATTTGATCATGGCGCGCTACGATTTCTACAAGCAGCGCGGGCGGATGTAGCCGCGCGCTTCCTGCTCTCGTTAGGGCGCGGGCGGATAGATCAGGACGCGCAGGAACAAACGGCTGCCGCTGGCCGGGATGGTGGCTCTCACGGTTTGAACGTCGCCATCCACCGCCACGAGCGTTTCGTTAGGCGAGACGGCAGTCCATTGGCGGAGATCGGTCGAGCTTTGGACGGTGTACTGGGGCGCATTGGCGATGACCAGTTTTCGGTAAAGAATCGAAAACGCACCGGCGGTGCGCTGGACCGAGGGCGCGCCGGGGCCGAGCGGCGCCGCGGTGTTGAGGCTCGAGGCGTATTCCACCAGATTCGAAACGCCGTTTCCATTCACGTCGCCGGTGGGATCGATCACGCTGTAAATCCAGACGAGCCGCGATGAGATCCGGCTGGCGTAGAAACCGGTGGGCACGGCAACCGGGCCGGCGATGAGATTGTATTGCGCGGGATTGTTGTCGTCCTGATAAAAGAAATCGCGCGCGTCGTAGAGGGCGGCGTTGAAGGCCCCGTCGCCGGTGCTGGTGGTGTAAATTGGCCCGTCGACCGCGTAGTTGATCCCGGCCAATTTCCAAACCGCGCCCTCTTTGATAAAGACCGCGCCGCCCGAATCTCCCACGGAGAGATGCGCTTCATTGGCCGAGCCGCTCGCATCGAAGGTGGCGTAAACGAAGTCGTTCAGTAGGCCGCCACGAATGATATCGGTGACCACGTTTTCACCCCAGCGCTGCACGGCATCGCCGCCGCCCCAAAGCCAGCCGCGGGGAGTGCCATTCTTGATCACCGCCGCGCCGCGCTGCGTGCCACGGCCGAAGACCACGAGACGCTGCCCGGGTTCACCCCCGCCGGAATAAAGCGGCGCGAAGCTCGGAAAGGTGCCGTCCACCCGCCAGATCATGAGGTCGGTATAGGGATCACGCCGCCCCTCGATGAGCGTGTAGGTGACGCCGCCGAAGACAATCGTG
>JBBSLZ010000110.1:0-9234 GCA_038233435.1 Chthoniobacterales bacterium | reverse complement strand
TTGGACCCCTGACCCCCATTGGACCCCTGACCCCCATTGGACCCCTCCTCGCCGCTGGCAAAGCCAAAAAACTTGCCCTCACCGTCCTCATGCGAAAGCTCATCCTCCTCGCCAATACTCTCCTCAAAAATCCAAACTTTGCCCTTGCCACTTAAGACAGTTGCTGACCGCGTGCACTGTGCATGCTTCCTCAGCGACGCCAACTTGTTCTCGCCTTGTTCGGCGATGAAGGCAGCGAACGGCCGGCACGCGCCTTGACCTGACTGATATCCGACGACGTGATGCTTCCGGTCACGTTGACGTCAGTCCGGAAATTTGCGGCGGACGCGAGCGCACCGGACTGAGCTTTGGTTTGCCCAATATCAGAGGAATTCACACTCCCGCTTCCATTGGTGTCACCAACGAGGAGTTTGAGATTAATATCTATGACGGGCAACGTCTGGGCGAAGCTATCGGTAACATTTTGCAGACGGACGGTGACTGTTTGTGCGTCCGCCGCCCCGGTCAGATTGACCGTTACTGTTGGACCGGCGATGGCGGGAGTTCCATCCACGCCGCCTGTGCCACTGACGACAATGGCATCGGCACTGGTGACTTCGTTGCTCAACGTGAAGACGAGCGTATGAGCGCCCGCGGCACCGCCGGTTCGGCATTCGATCCCACCCCCAGGCACCATAAGGTCAACGTCAAAAGCGCCGGCGGAACCGTGGGTCTTGCGCGAGACGCTGCTCGTTAGGCTCAGACTGGGCAAGATCCGCAAAAGAGATGGAGCGGGAATCTCCCCGGGAACTTCATAAGGCCCGCTGAGGAGAATGGAGCCATCGGATTGACGAGCGAGCACCGACCTCTGAAAAGAATTCGCTTCCCTACGCGGCGACGACGCAGAGCTGGAATCGATGGAGCCGTCTTGGTTCAACTGAACGATTCCAGGCGCCACGCTGCCGTCGAAGGCTTCGAAGGTGCCGGTCAGAAGGAGCTTCTCGCCGTTGCTTGCCACTTGCTCGACTGTCGGCCGAACCGTTTCCGTTTCGCTCAGACTCGTCCACATCGGACCCTGGCCGGTCTGGAAAGAATCATCGAGCGTCCCGTCGGCATTGAGGCGGGCGACTCCGCGCAAGGAGACACCATTGATCGACTTGAACGGTCCGACGATAACAATCCGACCGTCGCTCTGAACTTCGGCGTCCAGGATCGATTGTCCTTCAATGACGCCGTTTCGGGGCTGGAGCGTTCGCTGGGTCTGCGGGTCGAAGATTTGCGGGAAATTGATGGATAGCTCCAGAGGCTCAACCGTGACCGCCGAAAAACTCCCGTCGAGCGACCCATCGCCATTTAAACGCACAAGGCGAGCACTGGTCTCTGATTGCAAATAGACGAAGAGAATTTTCCCGTCCGGCTGGACCGCCAAAGGTTGCGCGTCGGCGTAAACTCTGGTGATGCTGGAGAAGTCACGCCACACCAACCCGGAAGAAATCGAATCGGCAAGTCGAAAACTGAGGTCCAGATTTCCACCTGGCGCCAATCGACGCAAGGCGGCCCCGTTTACCGTCCCTTGCGGACTGTCTAGCCAGATGAGCACCCCTGCATTCATCTGCGACATTGCGGCTGGTTTGCGTGAGTCGAATGCCTCACTATAGCGATCGAACAGTGGAGCGACGGCCGGGTCGGGACTGAATCCCAGGTCTTGTTCACCGTTGGCAAAGAGCCGGCCGTAGCGGAATTCCCCGTCGGGCCCCTTGGTTCCCAAGACGTAGAACGTCCCATTGCTCAGGCGTGCGAAGGTGTTGGCGAGGAAGTCGCTTTCTAGCGCCGCGCCCGGGCCAGCGCCAGCGAACGGATCGTAACTGGAGTCCAAGGTGCCGTCGGCCGTCAGACGGGAGAGGTTGTTCGGTACCGCCGCGTCCCCTGAAAAAGCGAATTTTTGGAAGACGACGTAGGTCAGTCCGCCTCCCATTCTTTCCGCCTTGTTTGGATAAATCCGATAGCCGGTCCTAGTCGAGGTCGCGAAATTTGGATCGAGCGCGCCGTTGTTCAAGAAACGCGCGACGCCATGATGCGAATCATCTGGAGATGCTGCTGCATCCACATCCGTGAAAGCACCACCGACGAGGAAGCGCCCGCCGGCGAGCAACCGGAGGTTGATCGCTTGCGGAATAAGATTTCCCCGGTTGGAAAACTGGAAAACCGGCTGCCGAAAGCTGGCGTCCAGACTTCCATCTATTCCGAAGCGGTAGATTGTCGAAGGCAAAGACGTTTGCGTGGCAACGACTTTCCCATCCTCTTGCAAAACGGAGTCCCGCATCGTGAAAAGCGACGCCGCGGGATCAAAGTAACCGTAGCTTTGATCAGCGCTTCCATCGGGGTTTAGGCGGACAAAGGGCAAGTTCGAGTAAGTCGCTCCGGTCGGGTTTGACGCGAAGCTTGACGACACCGAAAAACGTCCGCCGAGAAGAATTTTGCCATCGGCTTGCAGGGCGCCAGTCCGGACGGTGCGGACGCGATCGAAGCCGGATGGGTGAAACGTTTGGTCGAGGGTTCCATCGCCGTTTAACCGCGCCACGCCCTCCGGATAACTATCGCTCCCGATCAGCAGGAAATTTCCATAGATGATAATCTTACCGTCCGGCTGCAAGACCGGATCGTTAAAAAATAAAGTGCCGGGGCTGCTCCCAAAGCTGCTCAGCATGAGCGGAACCACCGCAAAGGAGGAATCCAAACTCCCATCGGAGAGCAACCGCACGATTCCAGGTCGCGCTTCTCCTCCGAAAGAAGAGAATGGTCCGCTCGCAAGAATTTTCCCATCGGGAAGTCGAAGAAGGCTCCTAACGCTTCCGACCTGGTCGGAGTCCGCGACCATCAATGGCGAAAAAGACGAATCAACAGACCCGTCTGGATTCAGGCGCAACAGCTCTTCAACTGTAATGACCCCGTATGTCGTCCGCGCTGCGGACACGAGCAGCTTGTCATCTGGCAAATGGAGAACGGCGAAGACAGCATAGTAATCAGCGTCGAATCGAAATGATTTATCCAGAGTTCCGTCGGGCAAATACCGGGTGAGCGGCCCGGCCGGCAACCCGACCAAGGTTTCGGCGTAAAGGAAGCGGAAGAATCTGCCATCCGGCAAAAGCGAGATTCCGATTGCTGGTGAAGGCTCCACGAAACGCGGGGCGCGGAAATTCGGATCGATCGTGATCTCAGCTTGCGCAGGCGCGAGCCAGAAAGGAGCGGTGCAGCAGATTAGCAGTTGAAAAAATCTCTTCATGGGAGCGGAACAACGCGTCCACTTAAGGAGCGGGCGCTGGCGGGGAGATTTGCGGGCGACCAGTTCCCAGAGATGAACAGGTATTAATTAAAAACGGCGGCCACGAAAGTGGCGGCGACTTCCGTAACTTACATAATTTAGTTCGGGTCGCAAACCCCGGAAACTGCGTTCCCATCCGGGGTCAGTCCTTTTTCTTCCTGATCTTTCTTCGAAAACGGGGTCCGAAAAGGGGTCGGTCCTTTTTTCTTACATTCTGCGAGTCAGCGCGGGGATGGAGCGGTGCCGAGTCCCGACTTTCGACGTTGGGTCGTCTCAAGGCGCGATTTTACGTATCCTTGGGTTTGATCTCGCCTCTCAATAAACGCTTAAACTCGACGGTGACGGAAAGCTCGGAAGCCCAGCGGCGGAGGTAAACTTTGTCCAGCGCCTCAGCTTGCACGGCGATCACTCCGGCCGCATCGCCCATCTGCGCGAACTTTACGGCAGGTTGGCCGGGAGCTTTACGGCTGGGTGGGGATGTGCTGTGGAGGGAGGCCGGGCACCGAATTTGGAAATTTCGGGAGGCTGTGAGCTGCGAATCAGCCTAGGGAAGGCGGCGACTCGATTTGGGAGATCGAGCGTGCGGCGGACAAGCCTCACGCACCGCACCGATGCTCTGCCTCTCTTCCCGCGCGCTTCGTCGCTTTACGTGAGTCACGTTTAGCGCGTTGGTCGGCACAGGGGCGTGCGTCCAGGCCAGAACGGATTCGTCGGACCCGCCGGGGAACGGTTGTCCCGCGAGGTACGGGACACGGCGGGCGAGGCGTCCGCCGCGTTGGAGCCGGCCCGCCCTTTCGGGCCGAAGATCAGAAGCACGGCTGCCAGAACCAACCTTCGGCGCGAGGGCACGCCGGCTCCATCTGCCGTGTCGAGGTAGAGGCTCGGAACACTCATACGTTTGGAGGCGACCTAGGCCCACCACGTCCGATCATAGGCGCGGTATTGGATCGCTTCGCTGACGTCGTCGGACGTGATGGCTTCGGCGGCGGCGAGGTCGGCGACGGTGCGGCTTACTTTTAGGATACGGTCGTAGGCGCGGGCGCTTAGGTTTAGCGCGGTCATGGCGATGCGGATCAGCTCTTGGGAGTCGTCGGTTAACGAGCAGTGTTGCTTAATCTGGCGCGGGCCCATCCGGGCATTGCAATTGGTTTTCTTGTCGGAGTGGAAGCGGGCTTGCTGGCGTTCGCGGGATTGAATGACGCGCTCGCGGATGGCATCGGAGGGTTCTTCGGCGCGGGTGCTGGAGATGTCGCGGTACTCGACCGCGGGGACTTCGATGTGAAGGTCGATGCGGTCGAGGAGCGGACCGGAGATGCGCTGGCGTAGCGCTGCACCTGCACGGGGCTGCAGCGGCATTCGCGTTTCAGATCGCCGAAGTAGCCGCAGGGACAGGGATTCATCGCGGCCACGAGCATGAACTCGGAGGGAAAAGTGACGCTGCCCGCGGCGCGCGAGACGGTGACCTTCCCGTCTTCTAATGGCTGGCGCATGACTTCGAGGGTGGAGCGTTTGAACTCGGGCAGCTCGTCCCGCATTTTCGCCGCCAACAGCGTCGACACCGCGCCTCCCGTAGTCGTATCAAAGACCCGCGTTCCCTCCGCGTCACCGACCGCCGCCAGCGATCCCGCCCGGTTTTGGTATCTTCGGATCATCAAACACATCAGCATGCTGACTCGGAAAAACGCCGACTACCTGGCCGCGGAACTCGGGATGCGTCTGATGCAATGGACACCACCCACGCACTACGGTTGGAGCTGGCGAGGGAAGCTGGTGCAAACGGTGCAGACGTTTGCTTACTGGCAATTCCGGCGTCGCACCCTGATCGCGCGCTGGCTGCTCGCCCCGCTGCCGTTCTTCACCCGGCTACGGCTGGGAGACGTGGCGCCTACCTTCACCGCGACGCGCGATCACGTCCTCGCGGTCCTGCGGAAAGATTAATCCGGGCGCCGGGCTTCGAGCCGCATCTTGATCCCATGGCGCGCGCGCAGGGTGAGCTGCGGTTGCAGTTTAATCGGATGCTTCGGCACAATCTGGAGCCGCCATTTCTGCGCCAGCGCGGCGAGGCAGAGCACGCCCTCCATGCTGGCAAACGCCTCGCCCAGACAGGCGCGGCTCCCGGCCGAAAAGGGAAAGTAAGAAAACTTCGGACGCGCACCGCGCGCCTCGGCCGTCCAGCGTTCCGGATCGAATTTCTCCGGATCCGGAAACCAGCGCGGATCGCGTTGGGTGACGTAGGCGGAGAGGAGCACGACCGATCCGGTGGGAATCGAGTAATTGCCAATCGTGCACTCCCGCAGGGCGCGACGCCCGATCGCCCACAGCGGTGGATACATCCGGAGCGCCTCCGCAAAAACCCGTCCCGTCAACGGCAGGCGAGGCAGGTCCTCCATCTCAGGAGCACGTCCGGCCAGGGCGGCGTCCACTTCCGCGTGCAGTGCCGCTTCCACCTCCGGATGTTGCGCCAGGAGCCACCAACTCCAGGCCATCGCGTTCGCGGATGTCTCGTGGCCGGCCAGGAAAATCGTCATCGCCTCATCGCGCACCTGGAGATCGCTCATCTGGCTGCCATCCTCCTCGTCCCGCGCCAGCAAAAGCATCGAAAGCAAATCGCCCCGGTCCTCGCCGCTAGCACGGCGCTCCTGGATGATGCGGTAAACCGCCGCGTCCAGCCGTGCGAGCGCCTCTTCGAAATCGGCCCGATCCGCCTGCGGCAAGATCGAGCGTTCGAATTGATCGAGGATCTCGCTCAGCGCGTCGCGGATTTCCTCGGCTTCGTGTTCCACGTTCGCGCCAAAAAGGGTGCTGGCCACGATCATCATGGCCAGCCAGTTCATCTCCGCGCACACGTCCACCACCGCTCCCGGCTGCCAGCGCTCCCGCAGCCGAAGCGCCAGCGCGCTCATCTGGGTGGCGTAGTTCGCGATCCGTTCGCGATGAAAAAACGGCTGCGCCAGGCGGCGTTGCCGTCGATGGAATTCGCCTTCGCTGACAAAGAGGCCATCGCCAAGAACCTCCTTGATTCGCTCGACCGAAAACCATTTCGAGAAACTCCGATCCTGCGTCACGAGCACCTCCCGGATGGAGTCCGGATGATTGACCAGAAAAAGATCGTGCGGATGATCGCCTAACCGAAAGCGAACGACGTCTCCGTATTCGCGCGCCAGCCGGGAGAAGAACTCGAGCGGATCGCGCCGCATCGCGTAGAGATTTGCGCCCGGCGGGTCGTCGAGCGGTCCGGGCGGCAGGGAATTTTTCATGCGAAAGAGCGCGCGGAGCATCTGGCCCGCCAATCAAGCCGCGTCAAAACGGAAACGCACTCCGGAGAAGAGCACCGCGCGTCTGCAAGCACGGCGGCGAAAATTTGCGCGATGCCCCAGCGCCGTAGGCGCCGCGGAATAAAGCCCGGAGTGGATCCCGCCTTGCGGGAGGAACTCCGGGTTCCTCGATGATCGCAGAATCCAAGTCCCTGAAAGGGGCGACGGAAAACACACATCTTAACTCTGCACGCTTCCGTCACCCGCTTCGCGGGTTTGTTCGTGCGAGGATGATGGTCCCGGGATTCCGCTCCGCTGCACCCCGGGCTTTACTCCGCCGCACCCTTCGGATGCTTCGACTACAGCGCACCTCGGGTTATCGTTAGGCCACGTTCCAATGGTGGTGATCCTGGCGCGAAAGCGCCCAATTCGGATTCGCCCGCACGAAGTCCAGACAGGTTTGCAGACTCCGCGGGTCCTCTTCTTTTTTAATCGAGAGCGGCTGCACGTAACGATATTTAAAATCAGTCTTGTCGTCGGGATGAGCGCGGCGGAAATCTTCGATCGCGAAGCCGTTCAGGTCGGGCACGATCTTCATCTCGTCGCCCGACGTCTGCACCCACTTCGCCGGGTCATGCGGTGAAACCGAAAGCCAATCGACCGCCACCGCCACGCGCCGATGCCCGCTGGTGGCGAGCGCGATCGAGTATCCTCGGGCCCGCAACGCCTCCACCAGCGGTGCCAGGTCATGATCGGTCGGCTCGCCTCCGGTCAGCCAGACCCACCGTTCCCGCGCCGCGGCCGGGACGACGGCTTCCACCCGCAGCACGATCTCGTCGATCGTGGCCATCTCCCGTTTTCGATAATCCGTATCGCAACCCGGACAACCGACCGAGCACCCGGCCAGGCGCACAAAGCACATCTGGAACCCGCGCATGTGTCCCTCGCCCTGGATGGTCCAGAAGACGGGATTGCTGGAGAGGGGATACTTCATCGTGTCACCGGCCGAGGATCTCGCTGCTCTTTGGTCGGTAAAAGAAGTGCTCGAAAGATACGTAAAGAAAAACGCCGAAGTCGGGCGCGTCCGAGGTCACCCCGATCGGCACCGCCAGACCGAGCACCGTCTGCGCATCGTGCGCATGATTAATCGCATAGCGAAAGCCGGGCGACAGAACCGCCGCGACCGCTCGCTCGCGGCGCCCGAAGTCGTTAAGGCCTTCTTCGAAATCGACCACCGCCTCGAGCAGGAAATTAAAGTTCCGGCCCACGGCGTAGACCGCGCTCACCCCCAAATTATATCCGGTCAAATCATGACCCTTCACGTCCGGAAAAAACGTTGCGCCCGCGTTCCCGTGCATCGTCCAGCGCGCGCTCACGATTTTGCTGACGGGAAGATTGACCCGATAACCGAGGGAGCGGGCGCCCAAGCCCTTCGCCTCATCACCGGTGGGCAGGATGAGCGAAAAGCTGGGCGCAAACGCCGGGCGATCCTCTGTTTCCATCGAAAATTGAAACCGGTAACTCAGGCTGATGTCTTCAAGCCCGCGCGCGCCGCGACCCTCACTCTCCAGAAAAGTAAACGGGAGCGTGTAGGAAAATTGATGCGCCTGCGTGAAGACTGGCCACTCCTGGGTGAAGACGAACGAGAGCGCGCGTTCGTCTGGGCCGGCGTGGCGGCTGACGGTGTGAGCCACATTCCAGATGTGCTGCACGACGCCAGGCTCCTGGTTGTACGCTTCTTCGATCAGAAACGAGTTATCCATGATGCCGGCCGCGGGGCGGGCCGCTTTTTCCAGCGCGGAGATCGAATCGACCGCGCCCTGCGCCAGGCTCGCGACGCAGGCCAGAGACGCCAGGGAGGAGAGCGAGCGCAAGGACATGGCCGCGATCTTACCGGACTCCGCGCCGCCTCGCGAGTGCCGCCTTCGAACTTTCTCCGCCTGCGCGCTGTCCAACCTGCGTGATGCCCCCGTCCACACATCTGCTGCTCATCCTTAGCTGGCTGGCGCTTTCTTCTTCCGCCTTCTCCGGCGGTAGGAGGTTTGCCGGCGTGCCGGTCGTTCCTGGCGGCACGGTGCAAGCGCAGGTGCCGTTGAGCACGCTCGAAAAATCCTACGTCGCAGAAGGCGGCAACGCGGTCCCTTCCCATACCGTGGCGGTCCTCGGCGTGCCGCGTGGTTTTAATCCTAACAAGTCGTGGCCCGTCCTGGTTGTCTTCTCGACCAGTGATTTCAAACACCAAAATCGCGACGACCTGAAGAACCTCTACGGCCCGACTGCGCTCGCGGAAGGCTGGGTCGTGATCGCGGGCGATGGACCGGAGCCCGCCCGGCAGGACAGCTCCGGCTGGCGCGCCGGGCATACCCTCGCCGCCCTCGATGCTTTGCAGCGCAGCTTCCCCGGCGCCGCCAAATGACCGATCGCGTGCGCCGGTTATTCGGGCGGGGCGAAGCGGGCCGGCTTGCTGGCGCCGTTGCTAGCCGTGGGCGGCTATCACGTGGCCGGCCTTTTTCTCACCGGCATCAACGAAGACACCATCACGGAAGGCTATCGGAAGTTTAAGCCCGGCATCGGATACCTGTGGACGCCCATCTTTCTCAGTACCGGAGCGCAGGATAAAATCGCCACCCCGGCCCAGCAGAACGCGGTCAAGCTCTCCATGCAGCGCACCGGATTCAG
>JBBSLZ010000109.1:0-9236 GCA_038233435.1 Chthoniobacterales bacterium | reverse complement strand
CCGGACATCATCGAGGAACCGCATTGGGTCAGCCGTTCGGCTTACCACGTTGTCTCCATCCTCTTTCTCGTGAGCGAAATCGCGCTCGCCGCGGTCTTGTATCAGCGCGATTCCATCTGGCTGGTGGTGGCCCTGGTGCTGCTCATCAGCCATCTCATGCACGGATCGCTCGTTGGTTTTCACGAAGCATCGCACGGTCTGTTGCAGCGAAATCGCCGCTTCAACGAAGTGAACGGCGTCTTCCTCGGCATCCTCAGTTTCATGAGCTTCAGCCTTTATCGCGCGGCGCATCAGACGCATCACGCCAATCTCGGAACGGAGCGCGACGAAGAACTCTGGCCGTTCGTGCACCCGCACATGGCGCGGTGGAAACGCGTCCTAGCCGCCTTCGTTGAACTTACGGTTGGTCTGCTTTTCACCCCGTTTCTGTTTCAGCGCAGTTTCTTGCGGAGCGGGTCGCCGATTCGTCAAAAAAAGGTGCGCCGACGCATCTGGAACGAAATCATCGCGACCATCGTCATCTGGATCGTCGCGCTAGCCGCTGTCGCCTACTTCGATGGCTGGCGCTATTTCCTTTGGATGTATCTGGTGCCGGCGATCATCGCCGCGAATCTCCAAAGCTGGCGCAAATACATCGAGCATGTCGGCCTCGACGGGAACACGGTCAACAGCTCCACCCGGAGCATCGTCGCGGAGGGCTGGGTCGGGCGGCTCGTCTCGTTCTCGTTGCTCCACGAACCGTATCATGGTGTGCACCACAAACGCGCCGGCCTCGCCCATGCGGACCTGCCGCAATACGCCGCCGATCTCCAGCCCGTCGCCTCCGAGGAAAAACCTCCCTTCCGCAGCTATACCCACGCGCTGTCGGATCTGCTCCGAAATCTTCCCGACCCACGCGTGGGTGCCCAGTGGCGCACCGCCGAGAAGCCGATCGAGTGGCCCGCAGGGGATGCTGTTCGATCTTAGCCGCTTCCTCTCTCCATGCCGTAGAGAAAGTTCCGGCTACATCGCATTATGAAATCAAAAATCGCCCTGCTATTTGCCGCTGTTGCACTCCTCGCGCCCTGGCCCGCGGCGGCTGTGGAAGTGACCGAATTCGAAGGCACCGCGCACGGCTTTCCCTCGATGCTGGACGCGAATGGAAAAAAGATCGCCGACGGCGAGTTCAGCCAAGAGGTCGAGGATGGACGCCTTTCCATTACGCTCAAATACCGATTTAAGAACGGCGGCCGCACCGAGGAGAAAGCGGTCTTCCGGCAAAAGCCCGAGCTCATCCAGGAAGAATGGTCTTGGCGCGAACTGAAAGACGGAGACGTCGTGCGTCAGTTTGCGGTTGATTTCAAAACCGAAACCGCCACTGCCAAAAAGCGCGAGAACGGGGAGATGAAAGAGTGGTCCGAAAAAATCGAGGTGAAGCCAGGCCAGACGTTTACCGGCTACGGCTTCATGATCGCGGTGCAGAATCTCCGAGCTCGTCTCGTGCACGGCGAAGCGGTGGAACTGCAGGCGATTGGCTTCACCCCGTCGCCGAAGGTGGTGACGGTGAAGATCACGCACGCCGGCCCCGAAGAAATGGAGATGGCGGATCGGAACCCGCAGGGCGACCACTTCCTCCTTCAGCCCCAAATCCCAGCGATCGCCAAATTATTCGTCAAAGTGCCGGACACGCACATCTGGCTGACCCAGCCACCGGCCGAGTTCCTCCGCTTCGAAGGACCGCTAATGGAACCCAGCGATCCCATCATTCGCGTTGATCTCCTTTCCGGGGGAGAGAGCGGTCCCGCCAAGCCGATCGCGAAGAGCGACTCTCGTTAGGGGCCTTATCCTTGCCGATTCGCCGGCGCAATCCTGCCGGTCGAGTGGGAACGCTCTCGTCTGCGATCGGCTACAACTGCAAAGTGAAATGATGCGAGCCAATTTGCATTCGCTTCCCGAGATAGAAACGATGCGCGTCGAAGCGTTGCACGCCGGAATCGAGCGTCAGCACGGTGCAGCGCTCGCGCCGCGCCTCCGCCGCCAACCAGTCGAAAAGCGACCCGCCGAGACCGCGCGATCGATCTTCCGCCCGCGTCACGAGATCGTCCACATAGAGCGCGCGCCCCGAGAAGAGCAGATCAAAGACGCGATAGCCCGCCACCGCGCGCACGGTCCCTTCCATCTCTAAAAAGGCGAGCCGGTATCCTTCCGTTTGCTGACGCTGCACCCGGGTCACGAATTCCTCGCTCGTCGTGAGATGCGTCCGCAATTCGCGTATCGCCGGGAAGCAACGCGCGATCTCATCGGGCGTCTTCGCCGTCGCGATGAGAACCGGCGTCTTCACGGCCGGGCGCCCTCGCGTTTTCCGCTATACCACAACCCGAGCTTGTCGCGCGTAAGCAAACCCTTTTTGCCTCGCCACATGATGAGGAACGATTCTCGCAGCACGAAGCGCGGGCCATGCATCCGCACCTTCCGCGCCGAAGTCAGGATCGGCTGCGGCAAAATCACAAACGGTCCCAGCTCCTTCAGCGCCCAGGTCAGGTAAACCTCTTCGCCGGCAAAGTATTGCTCATCGAAGCCGCCCACCTTCTCGAAACTGCTCCGCCGCATGAACAGAAACGCTCCCACGCCCAGCTTTGCGCCGAAATAAAAGACGCTGAAGACGCGCAGAAAGATCCGCGCCCAGACCGGCAGCTCGCCATCCATCGCCACCCGCGCGCTCCCGCCGATCGCGCCGCCCTCCAGCGCGGCCATGGCCGCAGTCACGTGTTCCGGCGCGATGTGTGTATCGGCATCGACAAAAAACAGCGTCTCGCCCTGCGCCACCCGCGCCCCCGCATTCCGCACCGCCGCGATCTGACGCAGCGCCACCGGCACCACCCGCGCCCCGAGCCCGCGGGCGATCTCCCCCGTCGCATCCGTCGAGGCGTCGTCCACTACCACTACCTCATAAGCGTGGCCGGCCGCTTCCGCCGCGGCCACGATGGTCCCCAAGGTTGCTGCCAGTTCATGCTCCTCGTTATGCGCGGGAACGATAAACGAAAGTATGACGCGCTCCGAGTTCACTCCGCCATTTCAGCCGCGCCCGCCGTCCCGTCGAGCGACAGATAATCGTCCCGCGGCGGACTGAAGGTATCGATCACGGTCGTGTCCTCGATCGTCTCCACGCCATGCGGGACATTGCTGCCGAGATAAAAGGAATCGCCGGGCCCGAGTTCATGCGGAGTGCCGCTCACGATCAAACGCATCCGGCCCGCCAGCACGTGTGCGACCTGCTCCTGGGGATGTTGATGCTCCGGCAGGCGGCTGCCGGCGTCGAGTTGCGCCCGCATTTGATACATGAGCGTGCCGGACGCGATCGTCTGGCGCTTGATTCCCGGCACGATTTGAATCCAAGGCTTCTGCGCACTCATGCCCTCAACCTCATGGCGAAGGACGCGCTTTCCAAGCCACCAGGTAAACCCAATAAATGAAAAGCGCCTGTAACGGCAGTCGCGCCCAAAGAATCCAGGGCGCCACCACTTGCCCACCCACCGTCATCCCATGCAGGGCCGCATCCACGTTGGCCGGAAAAACCGCGAGCAAAAGAGCGATCAATCCCGCCCCCGCCAGACGCCGCGTCGCCGGCCAAAGAACGCCCAGCCCACCCGCGATCTCCGCCGCTCCGCTCACATACACCAGCGCCCGCGGCCACGGCAGCCAGGCCGGGATGATCGCCTGATAAGCCTGCGGAGAAATGAAATGGAGGACGCCAGCCACCACGAAAAAGAGGACGAGTGAAATGCGCGCGACTTTCAACGAGGGCCCAAACGACGCCTGCGCCGCGAATGCGAGCAAGCCGTATCTTGCGCCAATTTTGCGCTAGTCGGTCCGTTCACTCTCGTGTTTACGGCGACAGAGCGCCGCGCTATGACCGACCTTTCCGCCTCTAATCGGTTGGTTTTCCAGTGAGCAACGGCTCCGATGCCACCGTCTTCGGCCCGTCCTCCGTGCAAACCGCGAAGCTGCTTTCGGGATATAACGCGACGCCTGCGTATTCGCCCTTCGCGTTCAGGACATAGAAGTTCACGTTAAAATTCGGCTCGCCCCGGCTGTTCAACAGGCGCTTCTCGATCGTGTTCTTCTGGATGCGCTTGCAAGCGTCGATCCCCGCGTCCTTTGGCGACATTCCGCGGCGCATGTTTTCCACGATGAGGAAGGAGCAGAGACCGTAAAGATTCGCCTCGCCGCGACCGGTCGAGCCCGCCGCTCCGATTTCGCCGTCGACGTAGAGCCCGGCGCCGAGGATCGGCGAATCACCGACACGTCCCGGGATCTTCCACGCCAGGCCGCTCGTCGTGGTCACGCCGCAGACTTCGCCTTTCGCGTTCACGCCGTTGCAGTTGATCGTGCCGTGAATGTGCTGCCGGTCGATCAAGCCTTCCGCGACCATCTGCATCATTGCGTCGTGTCCGGCTTGCGCGCGCTTTTCCGGATCGAGATAATGGTTCGGGTCAATCCGCCGCTTCCAATCCAGCCACAAACGCCGCGACTCGTCCGTGTTCAAATCGTCCTCGATCTTGAAGCCCATGTTGCGCGCGAACTTCTGCGCGCCTTCGCCCACGATCAGATGATGATCGGTCATCTCCATCACCTTTTGCGCCACATTGGCCGGCGTCCGCACACCTTCGATACAGGCCACGCCGCCGGCGCGCTTTTTCGGCCCGTGCATGCAACAGGAATCGAGCTGCACGACGCCATCCGCGTTTGGCAAACCGCCGTAGCCGACACTGGTATCGAGCGGATCCAGCTCCACGATGTTCACCCCGGCGATGAGCGCATCGAGCACATCCGCGCCCTCCGTCATCATCGTCCAGGCTTTGTGGACGCAGGTCATTTCACCGCCGTTCTTGAACTTGTTCCCGTTCGCGGAAGAGATCACGACCGGCTTGCTGGATTTCGAGTTCATGATGTTGGGACCCTGGGCAAAAAGAGACGGCGACGCGCCCGCGGCGAGCGTGGCGCCGATCGTGGTGCGGACGAATGTGCGACGGTTCATTGCGATAACGATCTTCCGATTCTTACTGCGATGAGGCAAGGCCGGAGAAGCCTTTCTCCTGGCTACCTAGGGCCAGGCCATTGTCTGCCACCTCGCGCGCTTCTCTCTCGAGGGCGCCCAGCGGATAGCCGTCCGTCAGACACTCGCCGAGATATATTTTCAAGAATGCTCGAAAGCCAAGCCGCTCGTACTGCGCCGTGTGCACAAGTTCGTGCAAAAGCAGATCGCACCGTCCCACCTGATCCGCGCGCAGATAGATTCCGTAACCGAGCGCCATCCCCGCGGTCGCCGTCGCTCCTCTACAGCAGCGCGCAGCGAGCGCCCGCAGTCCGAACGGAACGCACGGGGGCACGCACTTCACGACCAGCGTGCGCACACGCTCTGGATGCTTCACCCCAGCGCGCCGCGCCGCCGCGAGGCCATTCGCGTCCAGCGGGGAACCGCTCTGCGCGATCACGTTCGCGTGCCAACGCGCCCATCGCCAGACAACCGGCAAGAGCAGGAATGTGAACATGCCTTGGATCGTGATCTCGGAACCTGGATCAAAATCCCGAGAAATCCTGCGCAAAGGAGAGTGATACCGTGAGAAACCTTCCACCAATCTCACCGATCGTCTCTCTCAGAATCGCTCCTGAAACGGACAGCAGAGGCGGAGTTGGTTGAAGTGATTGGCTAAAGCCCGCAGCTTTTCCGCGAGTGAGCACGGCTATGACTTCCACCCGACGGTCCTTGTCTTCCGCTGACTGCGCGGTGGCGTTCGATAATCTGACGCGCCAGCTCTACGCGACCGACGCGTCGATTTATCAAATCGAACCCGCCGCGGTGGCATTCCCGCGTAGCGCGGCGCAGGCCAGTTCCGTCATCCGCGCCGCGGCTGATGCCAGCATTCCCATCACGCCGCGCGGCGCGGGCAGTGGCCTCGCGGGCGGCGCGATTGGCGATGGCTTGATCGTCGATTTCTCGCGGCACAATCGCGGCATTTTCGATCTCAATCTCGAGAGCCGGAGCGTGCGTGCGGGCGCCGGTGTGGTGTTGGATCAGCTCAACGCGTTTCTGAGGCCGCACGGCTTTTGTTTCGGCCCGGACGTCGCTACCAGTTCCCGCGCCACCATCGGCGGCATGATCGCAAACAATTCCTCCGGCGCGCGCGTGCCAGTTTACGGGACAACAGCCGACCACGTCCGCGCATTGGAGATCGTACTGGCCGATGGGCGCGTGGAAACGATCGGGCCGGCTAATGACACGTTGGCCAACGAGCGCGTCTTCATGACAGAGCTCATCGCGCGGCACGCGGGGGACATCGATGAATACATGCCGCCCGGTCTGCAAAAGCGTTGGTCAGGTTACGGAATCGATCGCTTCCTGCGTCGCTCACCCGATCTGAACAACCTCATGGCTGGCAGCGAAGGCACCTTGGCTGCCATCTTTTCTGCGGAACTCAATATCGTCCCACTGCCGCGCGCCAAAGGCCTGGGCCTCATTTTCTTCGCTTCGGTCGCGGAAGCGATGCAGGCCACGGTCGAGCTGCTCGATTTGAAACCGGCCGCGATCGAGCACATTGACCGCGTCCTTTTTGACCAAACCAAAGGCCAGCTCGCGTTCAAAGCCGCGCGCGATCTGCTCGAGCTGGATGCGAAACCGTGCGAATCGATTTTGCTGGTCGAGTTCTACGATGACGCCGTCGCGGAAAGGTTGCAGTCGTTAGGCGAACGGCATCTGGGATTGCGGACCACGATTTGTAAATCGAACGCGGAGATCAATCTCGTCCTCGGCATGCGCAAGGCCGGGCTGACGTTGCTCACCGGGCGCAAAGGCGCGGCCAAACCGGTCACGTGCATCGAAGACGCGGCCGTGCGGCCGGAGCAACTGCCGGCCTACGTCGCAGGGCTGGAGTCGATCATTCGCCCGCTCGGCGTGGAGGTCTGCTACTACGGTCATGCGGCCACTGGCCTGCTCCACGTCCGCCCCGTTCTCGATCTGCACAGTGCGGAGGACCTGCGGAAGTTCCGCCAGATTGCCGAGCAAACGTCGGCACTCGTTCGGCAGTTCCGTGGCTCGCTCGCGGCCGAGCATGGCGTCGGAATCGCGCGCTCCGAGTTCATGCCGGAACAATTAGGCGACCGGCTGCTCGACGTGCTGCGCGAGATCAAACGCACCTTCGATCCGCGAAACGTTTTCAATCCCGGGAAAGTGATTCCGGACGGCCGCTTCCGCATCGATACGCAGCTTCGGATGGGAGCCGGTTACGAACTCAAGTTACCGTTCGAACCGAAGCTCGCCTTCGCCTTCAAAGACGAATCGTTCATCGGCAATCTGGAGCAGTGCAACGGCTGCGGCGGTTGCCGGAAAGACGCGCCGACGATGTGCCCGACCTTCGTCGCCACCGGCGAGGAATACATGTCCACGCGCGGTCGCGCGAACGCGATCCGGGCCGCGCTGGAAATGCGGATCGAAGGGCATGACCCGCTCCGCTCGCACGATCTCGAAGCCGCGCTGAGCAATTGTCTCTCTTGCAAAGCGTGCACCACGGAATGCCCGTCGAACGTGAATCTGGCTCTCCTCAAAGCCGAACTGCTCTACGCGCGCCATCGCCGTGATGGCCTGCCGCTGCGGGAGCGAATGCTGAGCGCGGTGGACTTGTTAGGCCGCCTCGGTTGCCTGACGCCGCGACTTGCCAATGCCGCGCTCGATTTCGAACCGCTGCGTGAACTAATGTCGCAAACACTCGGACTTTCCGCCGATCGCCCCTTGCCCCACTACACCACGCAACGCTTCGATAAATGGTTCGCGCGCCGCGCGCCGGGCGCCGCGCCGAGCAACGTTCTGCTTTCCGGCGAGGCGCCCGCGCTCCCCGGAAAGAAAAGACGCGGAAGCGTCATCCTTTGGGACGATACCTTCGTGCGCTACTACGAGCCGAATATCGGCATCGCGGCGGTGAAAGTGCTGGAGGCTCTCGGCTTCGAGGTCCAGTTGTTGAAAGGGCGAAAATGCTGCGGCCGGCCGGCGTTTAGCCAGGGCAATCTGGACGAGGCGAAGCGGCTCGGCGCGCGCAACCTCGCTCTCCTGCGAGCTCAGAAGTCCAGCGCTCCGATCCTTTTCCTGGAGCCGTCCTGTTACTCGATGTTTGCGGAAGACTACCGCGAATTGAGACTGGACGATGCGTCCTCGATCGCGCCGCGCGCGTTTCTCTTCGAGAAATTCGTGGCCGACATTCTCGAGAACGAACCCGACGCGCTGGCCTTCCGGTCGCGTGACGAGAAGGTGGCCATCCACGCGCATTGCCATGCCAAGGCGCTGATGAAACCTGGTTTTATGGCGCGACTGGCGGAACGTTTGCCCGGCCGCACCGTCGAGTTACTCGAAACCGGTTGCTGCGGAATGGCGGGTGCCTTTGGTGCGCTCGATTCGAAGTACGAACTCTCCGTGCAAGTGGCGCAGCCGCTGGTGCAGAAAATCGCCGCCCAACCCGAACGCACCACCATCGTCGCCTCCGGCACGAGTTGTCGTCATCAGATCGAGCACCTCACGCCGGCGCGACCGAAGCACATGGCCGAGCTACTAGCGGACGCGTTGGCGTAAAAATTTCGGGGAGCGCACGCTTGCAGCGTGCTGGTTTCGGCATTCTGCCGAAACGAACTTTGTAGGGCGGTGACGAGCATCGGGAGGCGTCTTTCTCTCGGACGCTTGGGAAGTTCGTCTCCGCAGGATGCGGAGACCAGCACGCTGCAAGCGTGCGCTCCCCAGGCGTCTCCGATGGCCGCGTCCCGCTCTACTCCTCGCCGTCGAAGTAGTCGGTCTCGGCGCTTTTGCCCATCAAGATCACGGTCTCGTCACCTTCTTTACGCACGGCCCATTTGCCGCTGTCGGGATAGTAACAGGAATCGCCGATCGGATTGTCCGCGACGACGTAGTAAACGAAATCTTTGTCGCCCGCGCAGGAAAGCTGGTGCGCTTCGCCGGGTTTAAAAAGAAACGCGTCACCCGCCGTGACCTCGGTTTCTCCAGTCGCGTCGCGCACTTTCCCGCGGCCGCTCACGACAAGATACAACTCCCACTGCGCGCCCTCGGCATGATAGGGGCAATAGGAAGCTCCGACCGGAATCCGCGCCTGTGTCAGGTCGAACGGGTGCCGCTTGAGCAAGTCCGTCGATTTGTCGTCCCCACCGAGCGCGACCGAAATCTCGCGGCTAAAGGACCGGAATTTTCCGGCAGGCGATTT
>JBBSLZ010000108.1:0-9284 GCA_038233435.1 Chthoniobacterales bacterium | reverse complement strand
TGATCCGGGAGCACGCGCAGCCGTGGGGCGAGGGCGCGGTTCCGGCTCTCCGCGAGGTCGCGCGCACGCTCTCGCTTCACATCATTTGCGGATTATCCGAACGCGAAGGCGACGACATTTATAACTCGCAGGTGGCGATCGACCCTCGGGGAGAGATCGTGGCGAAATACCGGAAGAGCCATCTTTTTGCGCCCGGCGACGAAGACAAAACTTTCCGCGCGGGCGGCGACCTGACGACTTTCCCACTCGATGCCTGGCTCATCGGTCTGAGCATTTGCTACGACCTGCGCTTCCCGGAGGTCTATCGGGCGCTGGCCTGCGACTTGGGCGCGCAGGTGCTGGTCATCTCGGCCGCGTGGCCGTTTCCTCGGTCCGAGCATCTTCGTCTTCTCGCCCGTGCGCGCGCGATCGAAAACCAATGCTACGTAGTGCTTTCCAACCGCATTGGAACCGATGCCGGCGTGACCTGTTGCGGCGCCTCCGCCATCATCGATCCGTCGGGAATCGTGATCGCGGCTGCCTCCTCCGAACGCGAGGAACTGGTCCACGCCCAAATCTCGGCCGACGTTCTGGCCGCGGTGCGCGCGGGGATGACTGTCTTCGCGCATCGGCGGCCGGAGATTTACAGCCCGCGTCCCGCGACGGCATGAAGGCCGCCCCGACACAAACGCTGCTGCGCGTTCTGGGAATTGGCTTCGGGGTGGCGATTCTGGTTGGGAACACGATCGGCTCCGGCATCCTGCGCGTGCCGGGGGAGATCGCGGGCCACCTGCCCTCGGTCACACTTTTCCTCGGCGTCTGGATCGCGGGCGGTATCTACGCCCTGCTCGGCTCTAACGCCGTCGCCGAAGTCGCCGCCATGATTTCGGAATCGGGCGGCTACACCGTCTTCGTGCGCCGCGGGCTGGGACCGTACTGGGGTTTCGTGGCTGGCTGGAGCGACTGGCTCTCCACCTGCACCAGCACGTCGGCGGCCGCGATTCTCCTGGCCGAATCGGTGAACTTCCTCCTCGGCGGCCGCGGCCTCGCTACCGCGCTGGTGGCCGCTGCCGTCCTTCTTTTTTTCACCGCCTTGCAATGGCGCGGCGTCCGCTCCGCCGGGCGGACGCAGAACATCACCACCGCGCTGAAGGCAGGCGCATTTCTCGCTTTCATCATTCTGTGGTTCCGCTGGAGCGGCGGAGATCATGGGGCTCCCGCGCTGCCACCACCGTTGCCCCACGGCATGCCGCTTTTCGTCGCGCTCATCCTCGCGATGCAGGCAGCGATCTTCGCCTACGATGGCTGGGTGGGGCCGGCTTACTTTGCCGGTGAATTAAAAGATCCCGCGCGCGAATTGCCACGCAGCATCTTCGGCGGCGTCGCGGTGGTGATCGTCATCTACCTGCTCGTCAACCTTGCCTTGCTCCACGTCCTGCCGATCGCCCGCCTCGCTGGCGATCCGCTTCCGGCCGCGAGTGTGGCCTCCGCCATCTTCGGGCCCAGTGGCGAAACCGTCTTCCGCGTCCTGGTGCTGCTCGTTTTGCTCAGCGCCATCAATGCCTGGCTGCTGATGGCCTCCCGCACCTTTTACGCCATGAGCGGCGCGACGGGCTTCGCCGCCGGGGCGCGGGTCAATCGCGGAGGCACGCCTTCGATTGCGCTGCTGTTCAGCGCGTTGATCGCGGTCGGCTTTGTCCTTGCCGGTGGATATGAGCGCGTCATCGCCGTGACCGCATTCCTCTTCGTGGCCAATTACACTTTCACTTATCTGAGCCTCTTCGCGCTCCGCCGGCGGGAACCCGACGCGCCCCGGCCCTACCGCGCTTGGGCCCATCCGTGGAGCACCGGATTGGTGCTGGCCATTTCCATCGGACTCTTGGGCGGCGCGCTCATCGCGGATACCAAAAATAGCCTCGCGTCCCTCGCCCTGCTCCTGCTCAGCTACCCGATCTTCCGCGTCCTGACACGCCGCCGTCCGGCCGTTTAGATTTTTTCGCCGCTCCGGAGTTCCGTTCCCACCCTGGCGATTACCGGAAACACCTTGCATCTTCCCGGCGCGGCTTCATCTTCATAAGTAATATGACGTTCCTCGCATTCATGGGAGTCGGCGGTCAGGAGTTAATCCTGATCATGTTGATCATCCTCGTGCTCTTCGGCGCCAAGAAGCTCCCGGAACTGGCGCGCGGCATGGGCCAGGCGATCAAGGAATTTCAAAAAGCGAAGGATGAATTCAGCGACGAGCTGCATTCCTCCAGCAAGCCCGACGTGGCCTCCACTCAGCCAGCTGCCTCCACGGTGCCCACTGCGCCTCGTCTCGAGAACGCCGACGGCGGTGGCATGGTTCAGCCCGAGAACGAGCAGGCCGCTCGAGCCGCCGAACCCGGCAGCAAGGTCTAGCCGCCCGTTTCGAGCACACGCGGCGCGCGCCTCGCGCCCTCGCCATTCTGCCGTCTTCCGCCAGCGACGGGTTGACTTCGTTCCGGGTTGCGACACTTTCGCGGCTCGCGTTTTATGTCCGAGCCCGATCTACGCCAGAGCATCAAGGAAATGCTTGTAAAAAATCTGATGCTGCAGACCACGGCCGAGCAGATCGGCGATGATCTGCCGCTCTTCGGCCCCGAAGGTTTGGGGCTTGATTCCATCGACGCCCTCGAACTCGTCGTCAGCATGGAGAAAACCTTCGGCGTCGGCGTACCCAACTCTGAGGTCGCGGCCAAAGCGCTTCGGAGCGTCAACACGATCCACGATTACATCCTGGAAAAACGCGCCGAGAAGTAGCGTCAGCCGCCGCATCGCCACGCCGTAGCCCAAGTTTCCAACTTAGGTTTCCGGCCAACGTGCCAGTTGGAAACTTGCACCTCGCCCAGAATTCCCGCCCGCGACCGTTCCAGCTCCTCACTCCAATTCCGCCTCGTTGATCGCATCGATCAACTGGCGAAACCGCCCAAACGCCCGCCGGTGCGGCGCCAGAATCAGCCGGGGCAGCTCCCAAATCGCCGGCTCGTTCTTCTCCTGCCGCAAAGCGTGCCCCTGCACGATCTCTCCGCTCCTCACCACCTCGCCAAATTTTTGATTGAGCGCGCTCACCGCCTCGGCCGAAAGCCGGTGCTGCATTCGAATCACCAACTGATCCCCCACCCAGCGCGCCGATTGGTAGTTCCGATAGAACTTTAGAATTTCCTGCACCGCCTCCCTCGCATCGTGGACGATCTTGAAGAGGTGAAAATCCTCCTCCCCGATCAGCCCCAGTTTGAAAAGGTGATCGGTCAGAAACTTCATCCACGTTTCCCAATAGTTGCCGTTCGGTCGATCCACGAACACCACCGGAATGATCCGCGCCTTTCCCGTCTGCATAAGGGTGAGGGCTTCAAAGCCCTCGTCCATCGTCCCGAAGCCGCCGGGGAAGAGCGCCAGCGCGTGCGTCTCCTTCACGAAATTCAGTTTCCGGGTGAAGAAATAATTGAAGTTAATCAGCTTCGGGTCGCCATGGATGGTCTCGTTCGCGCGCTGTTCGAACGGCAACCGGATGTTCAACCCAAAGCTATGCTCGCGTCCCGCCCCGCGCTGAGCCGCGCCCATGATCCCATCGCCGCCGCCCGTGATGACCATGTAATTCTCCGCCACCATCAAGCGCGCGAACTCCTCCGCCACCGCAAATTCCGGCTCCGTCGGCAGCGTCCGGGCCGAACCAAAGACGCACACCTTCCGGAATTCCCGATAACCGGAAAAAACCTTCGCGGCATAGCGCATCTCCTTCAGCGAACGGTTCATCAGCTTCAGATCCGCCGTCCCCATTTTGTCACGCGCCATCTTCAGCGCGGTCATGATCATCTCCTCCACCAGCTCTGGCGATTTCTCCGCGCCCCAATCGGCCACCAGTTGGTGGATGCGTTCATCCCATTCCGCGCCGAGCGAAGTCTGGCGGCGTGTCGGCTGATTCTGCGTATTCCCTGCGGTAAAATCATCCACGCCGCAGTTTCCACAGATGCCCCAGCCACGCACGGGAAATATGTGAGGCGACGACGCGGCCCCACCGCGCTGCCGGCGCTTCAAAGCGCCCGAAGGGTGCGACGGAATGAAGCCCGGGGTAAAGCGGAGCGGAACCCCGGGAAACGCGTCCCGAGAATTCCAAACCCGTGAAACGGGTGACGGAAATTAGGCGTGTCACAACGCCAGTTTCCGTCGCCCCTCCGGGGCTTGAACTGCTTTCACCTCGGCTATCCCGGGGTTCCGCCTCGCTTCACCCCGGGCTTTATTCCGTCGCGCCCTTCGGGCGCTCACTCATTGGCTGGTGCACTACCCCCGTTTCGACCGAAATCAAATCGCGCAAAATCTCCGGCATATGCCGGATCGGCAACGAATAATGCCCCGCCGCCTCCACCACCCGCAGGCGCGCATTCGGCAAACGCGCCGCGAACTCCTCTGCCAGCCGCACCGCAAACGTTCGATCCTTTCCCCCATGCCACATCCGCACCGGCTGCGTGATCGCCTCCTGCTCGAACCCCCACGGCCGTGCGTAAATCTCCGCATCCGCGATCACCCCGCGCGCCGATCCGCTCCACGCCCTCCGCGCACTATCGAAACACGCCTCAAACGCCGCCGCTTCCCGCAAGACCGCCGCATCGCACGGTTGCAGAAAGCGCAGCAACATCGGCCGGAGACGCACCGGCGCGCGCAACCGCAAAACAGGTCGCGCGAGATGGAACAACGCTCGCAGCAGCGCCGGCTGGCGTTGGTAGAGCAAAAGCAAACGCCGGTGAATCGGCAGCAGCCCGCTGTAATCCTCGAGGTCCGCCAGCGGCGGCGCACCGCTCACGATCGCGAGCGCGCCCACCTTTTCCGGCAGCTCAAGCGCCGTCGCGTAGGCATAAGGCGCACCGCCCGAAATGCCGAGCAGATGGAACCGCCCGAGCGAAAGCTTCGCCGCCAAAGCCCGCACGATCGCCGGCCAATCGCGTAACGTTCGCCCCTCTTGGAAAGTGGAGTCGCGAATCCCCGGCCGATCCGGCGAGATCAGGCGCACCCCACATTCCCACGCCGCCGGCTCCGCTATCTGCGCCATTGTCCGGGAACTCGGCCAGCCGTGACAAAAAATAACCGGCACGCCCGCCGGGTCGCCATATTCGTCATAGGCCACGTGGCCACCCCCAGCCAGACGCAGGAGCGCTCCCCGCACCGGCGCGCTCGAGCGTTGCCTTTCGGGCCTGGGACGAATACTCTTTTCCATGCGCACAGACTGCATCTGTTCTGCGTATAGTAGTTGTCTATGAATGAGAACTCGAAGCCCGGTTTGGGCAAAATTTCAGTACATGGCAACGGAATGGGCGCGCCGACGCCCGAGATGATCGAGAAACGCGCCCGCGAGATCGCGCTCATCAACGAGCGCCAACCGAACGATTTCACCGATGGCGATTGGGATCAGGCCCGCCGCGAATTGCTCGGTCTCGAGGAAATCGCATCGGCGGACGACACCAATGGCGTCGCCGACAGCATGAGCGAGCGCGATGAAAGCCCCGAAGAACACGGCCATCGCGTCCCGCGGGTAGGATTTGAAGACGACGAAGAATCGCTCGGCACGCATCTCGTCACCGACGGCCTCGAAGAAGCCGTCCACGACCGGATGGTGGAAGCCGCGCGCGAGGATCAGGAAGAGGAGGGCTAAAATGATTTCTTCGCCGTCGCGCCGCGCGCCAGCCTCGGAGAGAGCCCCCGAGCTGCTGCACCGTTTTCGCACCCTGCGCGATTTCAGCACGCGGCTTTGTCGCGGTCTGGAGCCGGAAGACTTCGTCGTGCAATCGATGCCGGACGTGAGCCCGACCAAATGGCATCTCGCCCACACCACCTGGTTCTTCGAGACCTTCATTCTGAAGGCATTCTTGCCAGGCTATCGCTCGGAAGTTCCCGAATACGCTTACCTGTTTAATTCCTACTACAACGCCGCCGGCACCATGCATCGCCGCGATCTGCGCGGGCTGATCTCGCGGCCGACGGTGGCAGAGACGATGCGTTTTCGTCAGTCGATCGACGAGTGCGTGTTCAAACTCGTGGAAGGCGCGGATGAAGCGCTCTTCGCCGAGATAGAGCCCATCCTCATTCTCGGCATTCACCACGAGCAACAGCATCAGGAGTTGCTCGTCACCGACATCAAACACGTCTTCGCCCAGAACCCGCTCCATCCAGTCTTCGAGAAAGCCCACGCCGCACCAGTTTCCTCCGTCGCGCCAATGCATTTCGTCGAGTTCGACGAAGCCACCTTCGAGATCGGTCACGCTGGCTCGGAATTTTCTTACGATAACGAAGGCCCGAGGCATCGCGCCTTGGTCCTGCCTTTTTCCCTCGCCAACCGCACGGTCACGAACGGCGAATACCTCGCCTTCATCGAAGCCGGCGGCTACACGCGCTCAGAATACTGGCTCTCGTTAGGCTGGACCACCGTGCAGGAACAGGGTTGGGAGGCGCCGCTCTATTGGGAGCGGCAGGACGGCCAGTGGTGGAACTTCACTCTCTCCGGCTTCCGGCCCATCGCGGAGTCCGAGCCCGTCACCCATCTGAGCTATTTCGAAGCGGATGCTTTTGCGAATTGGGAAGGTGCGCGTTTGCCGACCGAGTTTGAATGGGAACGCGCCAGTGCCGGTCTGCCGATCGAGGGAAATTTCGTCGATAACCACCGCTTCCAACCCGCGCCCGTCGCAGGTGAAGGAAACGGTTTGCAGCAAATGTTCGGCGACACCTGGGAATGGACCCGCAGCGCCTATCTCCCCTACCCCGGCTATCGCGCCGCCCCCGGCGCCCTCGGCGAATACAACGGCAAGTTCATGAGCAACCAGATGGTCCTGCGCGGCGGCTCCTGCGCGACCTCCCAGAACCACCTCCGCGCCACCTACCGAAATTTTTTCCAGCCCGAAAAACGCTGGCAATTCACCGGCCTGCGTCTCGCGCGGGACCTTTCATGAACCGCCTTGCTGGCGGTGTGGAAGTCCTCGATCTCGAACCCGCCACCTCCGATTTCCTCGCCGAAGCGCTCGCCGGTCTCTCCGCCTCTCCGCGCACGCTGCCCTCCAAGTATTTCTACGATGAGGTTGGCTCCGATCTCTTCCTTAAAATCTGCGAGCTGCCCGAGTACTACGTCACCCGTACCGAGTCCTCGATCCTCCAGCGTTACGCGCCGGAAATGGCCGATTCCATCGGCGCCCGCGCCGAGCTGGTTGGTTTCGGCACCGGCGCCGGCATCAAGACCAGGATGCTGCTCGGGCATCTGGAAAACCCCATCGCCTATGTGCCGGTCGACATCTCGCGGCAGCGCTTGATCGAATCGGCGGAAGCGCTCCACGCCGAAATGCCTGGGCTCGAGATTCTACCCGTTTGCGCCGACTATTTGCAACCGTTGCGCCTGCCCGACCCTTCCCGGCAACCGGATCACATTGCGGTCTATTTTCCCGGCTCCACCATCGGCAATCTCGAACCGGCGCCTGCAAAAAATTTTCTGCGCCGCATCTGCCGGCTCTCGGGTCATAGCGGTGGCCTCATCATCGGCGTCGATCTCCAGAAACCGATCGAGATTCTGGAAGCCGCCTACAACGATCGCGCCGGCGTCACTGCCGCCTTCAATCTCAATCTGCTCGTGCGCGCTAATCGCGAACTCGCAGCCGATTTCGATCTCTCCGCCTGGCAACATCGCGCCGTTTACAATCGCGAAGTGAACCGCATCGAGATGCACCTGGTGGCGAAGCAGGCGCAGAGCGTGCACCTAGGCGGCCGCACCTTCGATTTCCCGGCCGGCGAACACATCATCACCGAGTATTCCTACAAGCACACGCCGGAAGGTTTCACCGCCCTCGCCAGCGAGGCCGGCTTCAAACTCTCCCAGCTCTGGACGGATCCGGAGCACCTGTTTGCCGTCTTCCATTTTGTCGTGGCAGACTAGGCGCCGGTGAGCGCACTGGTCGAACTCGTTGGCGTCAGCAAGAAATACGGCGAAGCCACCGCGCTTCATCCGCTCGATCTCGCCTTCGCTCCGCGCAAAACCACGGTCCTGATCGGACCCAGCGGCTGCGGCAAATCCACCATCCTGCGTTTGATCATCGGCCTGCTCGAGCCCGACAGCGGGACGGTGCAGATCGATGGCACCTCGCTCGCGCCCAAGAACCTCGCCCCGCTTCGCGCCCGCATCGGCTACGTCATTCAAGACGGCGGCCTCTTTCCGCACCTCACTGCCCGCGCCAACGTCCTCCTCATGGCGCGTCATCTCGACCGCCCAGCCGAGCAGATGCGCACGCGACTGGAGGAACTCTGCGCCCTCACCCGTTTCCCCGTCGCGGCGCTCGATCGCTACCCCACCGAACTTTCCGGCGGCCAACGCCAACGCGTCAGCCTCATGCGCGCGCTCGCTCTTTCGCCCGATCTCCTCCTGCTCGACGAACCGCTCGGCGCGCTCGATCCACTCGTCCGCGCCGCACTTCAAACCGACCTCAAAGAGATCTTCCAGCGCCTGCAACAGACCGCCATCCTCGTCACCCACGATCTCGCCGAAGCCGCCTACCTCGGCGACCACATCGTCTTGTTAAACGAAGGCCGCATCGCGCAACAAGGCACGCTGACCGATCTGCGCGAGAATCCAGCAAGCGCCTTCGTCACCGATTTCATTAACGCGCAGCGCAGTCTAGCCCTCGCATGAGCGCATCCGCCACACGAGAGGCGTCCCCGATCCTCGTGCTCACGCTCCTGCTCGCGCTCGCTTCCCCCGCCCTCGCCGATCCGATCCTAATCGGCTCAAAAAAGTTCACCGAATCCTACGTCCTCGCCGAAATCGCGAAACGTTCCCTCGAAGCCCAACATATCCCCGCCCAGCACCGCCAAGGAATGGGCGGCACCATCATTCTCTGGGAAGCACTCCGCACCGACCAAATCTCCGTTTATCCCGAATACACCGGCACCATCGCTGAAGAGATTCTCAAATCGCCCGGCCAGCCTTCGCTCGAAGCGATCCGCACCGAGCTCGCCAAATCCGGCGTCGGCATGACCGGCGAACTCGGCTTTAACAACACCTACGCGCTCGTCATGCGCCGCGACCTCGCGCAACGCAAAGGCATCCAGAAACTAAGCGACCTGCGCACTCACCCCGAATTGAAATTCGGCCTCACCCACGAATTCATCGCGCGTCAGGATGGCTGGCGCCCGCTTGCGCAGCGCTACGGATTCCCCGCGCAGGAAATGAAAGGGATCGATCACGGCATCGGCTACGCCGCGCTCCAGGAGGGCGCGATCGACGTCAAAGACGCCTACTCGACCGACGCCAAGATCGC
>JBBSLZ010000107.1:0-9294 GCA_038233435.1 Chthoniobacterales bacterium | reverse complement strand
TCAACCAGCAGACCGTCTCCGCTTCGCGCGCCTTCGTCCAGCACAGCTCAGAATTCTACTTCGGCCTGAAACGTTTCGATAACGTGGTCAAGGAAGGCCAGCCGCTCCCCATTGAACTGATCGCCCTCAAAACCGACGGCCACCCGCTCGACACGCCCGTTCCCGCCACCATCCGCCTCACCCGCATCAAGTGGCAGACCAACCGCCTCGCCACCGCCGGCGACACGAGCGAATTCGAGAGCAAGCCGATCCTGGAAAAAGTTTGGGAACGCGCGCTCACCACCGCGCCCGGCCTCGCCGACGATCGAAAACCCGCCCTCGCGCGCCTCGATCAAGCCGCCGCCGATAAACCCGGCGAGTATCTCTTGGAAGCAGTCGGCAAAGATAGCGCCGGCCACGACATCCTCACCTCGTTAGTCTTCGAGGTTTCGGGCGAAGCCGAGACCGACTGGAATTATCTCAACCCCTACATCGTCGATCTCGTCGCCGACAAAGACAGCTACGAGCCCGGCCAGACCGCCACCCTCCTCGTCAAAACACCCATCGCCGGCGACGCCCTCGTCACCGTGGAACGCGACCGCGTCCTCCGCTCCTTCCTCGTCTCGTTAACCGGCAACGCGCCCGCCGTGCAAGTGCCCATCACCGCGACCGACGGCCCGAACGTCTTCGTCTCCGTCATGCTTCTGCGCGGCGCGAATGACAGCCCGCGCAAAATCAAAACCCCCGAGTACCGCATCGGCTACGCCACCCTCAAAATCGCCGAGCCGAAAAGGAAACTCAGCGTCACCGTCAAACCCACCGCGCCTTCCGCCAAGCCCGGCGACAGCGTCACCCTCGAAGCGGAAGTGAAAGACGCCACCGGCCAGCCCGCCGCCGACGCCGAACTCGTCCTCTACGCCGTCGACGAAGGCGTCCTTAGCCTGACTGCCTACGAAACGCCCGACCCGCTCGCGTTCTTCAACCAACCCCGCGGCCTCGCCGTTTCCACCAGCCTCACCCTGCCCACCCTTCTCCGCGAAGACGCGCCCGAATCCGATTTCGCGAACAAGGGCTACCTCATTGGCGACGGCAAAGGCGGGCCCGCGCTCCTCGATGGACTCCGCACCAACTTCGTCGCCACCCCATTCTGGAACGCCACCGTCCGCACCGATGCGCAAGGCCGCGCGCGCGCCGAGTTCAAAGCGCCCGACAGTCTCACCCGTTATCGCGTCATCGCCGTCGCGGCCACGAAACAAAACCAGTTCGGCGCTGCCGAGTCTTCGTTTGAGATCAACAAGCCCATCATGATTGAGTCAGCCATGCCGGCCTTCGCCAACGTCGGCGACCAGCTCGTCCTCCGCGCCGTCGTCCATAACACCACCGACGCCGCCGGCACCGCCGATGTCCTCCTCGAATTGGACGACCGCGTCCGCGCGGCCGAGAGGACGCGCCAGATCAAAGTCGGCGCGCAGCAATCGATCGCAGTCGATATCCCCATCGAAGTTCTCGCCACTGGCGCCAGCCGCTGGAAATGGGGCGTCAAGTTCGTCGCCAATGACGGCACCGAACTGCACGACGCGGTTGAAGCAAAGATAAACCTGCGTCATCCCGCACCGCTCATCCGGCTAGTCGAAACCAAACGCGTCGAAGACGAGACCGACGAACTCCTGCGCATCACCGATCCACAGATCGCGGAAGGCACCGGCGAGGTCGCCATTAGCCTAACGAACACCCGCATCGGCGGCTTGCGCGAGTCGCTCCGGCAGTTGCTCGAATATCCCTACGGCTGCGCTGAGCAAACCACCTCCAGCATGCTCCCCTGGCTGACCGTGCGCGATCTCCGCGCCCGCCTGCCCGAGCTGGCCAAAACCGACGAAGAAGTGGCCAAAGCCGTCAACCGCGGCATTGCCCTCCTCCTCTCCATGCAGACGGGCAACGGCGGTCTCAGCTATTGGCCGCGCGGCCGGGACCCCATGCTCTGGGCCAGCGCCTACGGCAGCCTCGGCCTGGTCCTCGCGAAGAAGCAGGGCTACGCCGTCCCGGAAGCCGATCTCAAACGGCTCCTGAAATACTTGAGCGATCAACTCCGCGGCACCGCCGCCGATTCCACCGGCTACGGAATCTCCGATCGTTGTCTCGCCGTTTATACTCTCGCCGTCGCGGGCGCGGCTGAGCCGGCCTACCACGTTTTGCTCGCGCAGAAACGCGCGCAGCTCAGCGCGGAAGATCGCGCCCTCGTCGCGCTCGCCGTGTTGGAAAGCAACGGACCGAAAGATCTGGTCAAACAACTCCTCGCCGGCCCGAGTACCGATCCCGCCTACCTCGAACAATGGTTCGGCTCGATCACGCGCGAGAACGCGCTCCAGCTTCTCGCCTGGACGAAACTGGACGCGCGCGCCCCGCGCGTCGATCAGCTCGCCACCGAGCTCTTCGCGCGCCGCAGTAACGGCCATTGGGGCACCACCCAGGGCAACACCTGGTCGCTCCTCGCCCTTGCCGAATACTTGCGCATCGTCGAGACCGGACCGCGCGCCTCCTCCGGCACGATCGCCTACGCGCAGGCGAGCCAGCCGTTCGCGCTCAGCGAAGCCGCGCCGCTGGCCACCGCCGCCTTCCCGATCACACCCGCCGCCGTGGCCGCCCCCGTCACGGTCACAAAAACCGGCGGCCAAGTCTTCTCAGAGGTCGCCATCTCCGCGCAGCCGAAAGCGCTCGATCATCCACGCCAGGAACAAGGCTACGCGCTTAGCCGCCGCTATGCGAAGATTGACGACCAGGGTCGCCTAACGACCGCTGAGAATCTGCGCGTGGGCGATCGCGTCCTCGTCACACTCGAAGTGGAAACTCAACGCCGCGCTACCTACGTGGCGCTGGTCGACCCGCTCCCGAGCGTGCTCGCGCCGATCAATCCCGCCTTCAAATCCCAGGAAGTGATGGCCGGCGAGACGCTGGGCGAAGAGTGGGTGAGCGACTATGCAGAGCTGCGCGAAGACCGTGCGCTCTTCTTCATCGATCTGCTCAATCCGGGCCGCCACACCCTGCGGTATCTCGCCCGCGTCGTCGCCGCTGGCGAAGTGCGCGCTCCCTCCGCGAAGGTCGAGGAGATGTATCACCCCGAGCGTTTCGGCACCACCGAGACGACGCGCCTCAGCGCGGAGTCGCTCCGATGAAGCGCGCACCTCGGAACGTAGCACCGGCATCTTGCCGGTGGGGACGGCGGGCGTCTCGCCCGCCGCATCAATCACCGGGCGAGACGCCCGGTGTCCGCACAGATTGGATGCCTGTGCTACGGCTCGTCTGCCTCGCGTTCGCTTTGTCATTGAGCGTTACGCTCGGTCTGCGTTTCCTGCCGATCCCCCCTGCGCTCCTCCGCCCCCCCATCCAAAGCATCGCCATCCTCGATCGTCACGGCACCCCGCTGCGCGAGACCCGCGTGGAGGAACGCTTCAGTCGTGAGCTGGCGATTGACCAAATCCCGCCCCGCGTTCTGCACGCCGTCCTGGCCGCGGAGGACAAGCGTTTCTTCCAGCATCACGGCGTCGATTGGCTCGCCACCGCGCGCGCGCTCACGAACGGACTCACCCGCGGGCACGTCACCTCCGGCGCCTCTACCATCACGCAGCAGCTCATCAAAATCACCGACCGCCGCCCGCGCACCCGGCGCACCAAATTGATCGAAGCCGTCACCGCGCTTCGCCTTGAGCAGTCGTGGTCGAAAGAGAAAATCCTCGGCGCCTATTTGAACCGCGTCGATTTCGGCAATCTCAACATCGGACTCGCCGCCGCGGCCGATTATTACTTCGGGAAACCGGCCGCCGATTTGAGCACCGCCGAAGCCGTGCTGCTGGCCGGACTGCCGCGCAATCCGCGCCGCTTGAATCCACACCTCGCGCTGGAGAAAGCACGGCAACGGCAGCAAGTGGTCCTGCACCGCATGGAGGAAAACGGCTGGCTGAGTGAAGCCGAAACCGCCCAGGCGCGCGCCGAGCCTCTCCGGTTGCAAACGCCGCACCGGCAATTCCGCGCGCCGCACTTTACCGAGCTGGCCCTGCAGGAAGGGTCCGAGATCAAAGGCGCCGAACTGCGCACAACGCTTGACCTTCAACTGAACCAGCAGGTCGAGCGCATCCTGCGCGAACGCCTCGCGCAGTTGCGCGATCACAATGTGCGCGACGCCGCCGCAGTCGTGATCGAGAACGCGACCGGCGACGTCATCGCCCTGGTTGGTTCGGCCGATTACTTTGCGCCCGGGACCGGTCAGGTGAACGGCGCGTGGGCGAAACGTTCGGCGGGCTCGACCCTGAAGCCGTTCACGTATCTGCTCGCGCTCGAACGCGGCGCCACGCCCGCCACGATGGTGGCGGATGTGCGCACCAGCTTTCCGGCGCGCGATGGATTCTACCGGCCGGAGAATTACAACCGGCGCTGTTACGGCCCGGTCAGTTATCGGACGGCCCTAGCCAGCTCGCTCAACATTCCCGCGGTCAAAGTACTGCTCGCCGCGGGCGGACCGGAAGCGCTGGAGGAGCGATTAAAGACGGTCGGCCTAACGACTTTGAATCATCCACCGGAGGTTTACGGCCTCGGCCTGACGCTCGGGAATTGCGAGGCGCGTTTACTTGAATTGACCAACGCGTACGCCAGCCTCGCCCGGCTGGGCGAGTTCCGGCCGTGGCGCTTGACCCAGGATGCGCCCACCTTCTCGCGCAGCTACTCGAAGCCGGAGCTGGTCTGGCAGATCGCCGATATCCTGAGCGACAACGCCGCCCGCACCCTCTCTTTCGGAATCAACTCGGCCTTGCGTTACGATTATCCGGTCGCTTGCAAAACGGGGACGAGCACCGATTTCCGCGACAACTGGACGGTTGGTTTTACGCCGGAGTTTTCGGTCGGCGTGTGGGTGGGAAATTTCGACGGCGCGCCGATGCGGGAGGTCTCCGGCGTCACGGGCGCGGGGCCGATCTTGCACGGCATCTTCGATCATCTGCACGCGACGCGGGGGACGAGCTGGTATCGGAGGCCGGCAAAGATGGTGGAGCGGACGGTGCATCCGCTCACCGGCAAGCTGCTGGCGGAAGGCGATGCGCGCGGGGAGCGCGAGAAGTTTGTCACTTTGCCACCGGCGGAAAGCCCTAATGACTATGACGCGGAGGGGAAGGTGAAGTTGGGCGCGGAATATTCGGACTGGCTGGCGAGCGCGGAGAATTCGCTGCGCCACACCACTGCTCTCGCCGAGCTGCGGATCACCTCGCCATTACCCGGGAGTATTTACCTGATAGATCCTGATGTTCATTCCAGCGGGCAGATTCCACTCATGGCCTCTGGCAGTGGCAAGCTGGTATGGACGAGCGATTCACTTCGGTGCGCGGAAGTGGACGGCCATATGATGGCGTCGGCAAAGGCCGGGGTACATCGTCTCCAAGTCACCGATGCGGAAACCGGACGCAGTGCCGAGGTGCGGGTGATAGTGCGTTCGCTGTAGACAAGGAGGGGCGCTCTCCTGGCCGCCCCTTTTAAATCGACGAAACGCGGCGACCTGGAGAGCGCCGCTCCTTGGCGGCGCTAGCGGACCGTGTTGCCGGCGAGCGGTTGCAGGCTGCGGGGCGGGCCGAAGATTTCGCGCAGGACGATCGCATCGCGCAATCCCTGGGAGGTGCCGAGGCGAGAGATGAGTGAGGAAGTCATTGCGGAGGTCGCTTCGGCTTCTTCGTCGGCGCCCAGCTCTTGCACTTCGAAGGCGGAGGACAACATCGTCCTCGGTAGCCGAATAGGCGGAACGTTTCCGACCACCACGGCTGGCTTGGTCTTCCGCGTCACTTTCTCGGCGGGCGCGGTCTCGACGGGCAGCGGCGGCGGGGCGGCGACCACGACCGGTGGGACGTTGGAACGACCGCGGGGGACCGGGAAGGCATCGACCGGCATGAACTTGCGATCCGCGCGGGCGGGCTGCGGCGCGGCCGGACGCGGCGGCACTTTCGGCGGCGGCGCCTCAGCAGCAGGGACGCCAAGCGCTTCGAAGAATTTTCGCACCCGCTCTTCTTCGCTTTCCGGGGCGCGGCGCGCACTCGGCACCGCGGCGGCGGGCGGGCCGCTTTGTTTTTCCGCTTCGGCGTTCCGCTTGTTCCCGACCGCCTGGGATAGCCAGCGCAAGAGGCCGACGACCGCGACCAGGACGAGGAAGAAGATGCTTTCCATTTTCAGATCTGACTACCGGCTACTTACCCCATCGAGCGTGTGACTGGTGATGAGTGAATGGAATTACCATTCACCGTTCACCTATCACTATTCACTCTGCTTCTTGTCACCCTTCCCGATAGATTCGCGCATCGTCGTGTCAGCTTCCACATTCTTCATCCGGACGTAGTCCATGATCCCGAAATTTCCGGAGCGAAACGCGTCGGCCATGGCTTGCGGGACGAGCGCTTCAGCCTCGACCACTTTGGCGCGCTGCTCTTGCGTCTTGGCGCGCATTTCCTGTTCGACTGCAACCGCGGCGGCACGGCGCACTTCGGCTTTGGCTTGCGCGACGCGTTTGTCGGCATCGGCTTGTTCGGCCTGTAGCTTCGCGCCGATGTTTTCGCCTACGTCCACATCGGCGATATCGATGGAGAGAATCTCGAAGGCGGTTCCGCTATCGAGTCCTTTTGCGAGCACGGTCTTGGAGATGCGATCGGGATTTTCGAGCACTTCCTTGTAGGACGACGCGGAGCCGATCGAGCTGACAATGCCTTCGCCGACGCGGGCGATGATCGTCTCCTCGGTGGCGCCGCCGACGAAGCGATCGAGGTGGGAACGCACCGTGACGCGCGCTTTCACTTTTACGCCGATCCCATCCTGCGCGACGCCGTCGATGGTGGCCCGCCCCATGGACGGATTCGGGCAATCGATCACCTTCGGATTAATGCTGGTGCGGACGGCTTCAAGGACGGTCTTGCCAGTACCTTTGGTGGCGAGATCGATCGCACAGGCGCGGTTGAATTCGAGCGGGATGCCGGCTTTATCGGCCGCGATCAAGGCAAGGATGACGTGACCGACGTCGCCGCCCGCCAGGTAATGCGCTTCGAGCGGCTCGGGCGGGATATCGATGCCGGCTTTGACGGCGGTGATGCGGTTATCGACGATCAAACCGACGGGCACTTTGCGCAGGCTCATCCCGAACATTTTGAAGAGGCCGATGGGTGCGTTGGCGAGCCGGGCGCGAAGCCAGAAGTTAAAGAAGCGGAAGACGATGACGAAGAGGATAAAGCCGCCCAGCAGAAGGACGCCGGCGATGATCAGCGGGATGGATTCCATGGCGGGAACCTACGCCGCCGCCGCCGATGCGGAAAGGGTAATCGCGCCCACAGGGTCGGGGCGATGCTCTGACTTTAAGATCGGAGGCACGCGCGCGATCACCGCGAGGATGCAGTCAGCTTCTCCGACTCCGCCGTCTCGGGAGAGTCGGGCAGTGCATTACCGGACTTCGATTTCACGATCGAGATGTCGGTCGCGTTGATCGAGCCCCCGGCGTTCACGTCCGCGCGGAAGTTACTCGCGTTGACCGAGCCCGCCGCGGCGCCGCCTTTCGTCTGGCTCACATCGCTGGACGAGACGGTGCCGCTGGCGTTGACGTCTCCCACCAGAACGCGGAAGCGGACGGCGACGTTATTCACGTTCGCCCCATCGCTTACGTCTAGCAGGGTAACGGTGACGATTTGCTTGTCGGTGACGCCAGCGAGATCGACTGCGACCACATTTGAAGAGACCGCGGAAGGAGAAACCGTGCTGGCGGTGCCCGAGGTGACGGCGGCGCCGCTGAAGGTGACCACGGTCGGGAAGGTGAAGATGATTTTCTGGGTGCCGCCCTGATCGCGGCTTTCGATCCCGGTCGCTCCGCTCAGCGGGAGCGGAATATCGAAGTCGCCCGCCGCCCCGTGAGTCTTGCGCGAGACAGCGCTGGTGGCCAGGACGGGGAAGTTATTCACCCAGAATGCGGGCTGACCGGTGCCGGCGGCTTTGCGGACGACGAAGCCGGTGCCGGCCGGGATGACATCGTTCCCACGATCGTTGGCGAGATCGGTGGATAAACGCCAGGGCCCGTTGGCCACCGCGGTCTGCACGTAGGTTCGATACATGTTGGGATTTTGCAGCTTATCGAAACCCGCGACCGAATTGTTGACCAGGAGCAGTTGATCGTTCGCGCCGAAGGAGCCGTCGGCCATCTTCAATCCGGTCGCGTTCAGCGTCACGTCGAGCGGGCGCAGCAGGCTGACGGGATTGTCCTGCGGGCTGGCGCCGGTGAGGAGGGGGACGGTCAGCTTTTTGGTCAGGACGCTGCCCAGACTAACGAGTGGCAAGGTGGGCGCGCCGTTCAGATTGCGAACCACGAAGTGGCTGTCCGGGAGGAGCGCGTCGTCGCCATGGTCGGTCGAGTTATCGCCCACGATGCGCCAGCCGACATTGCCTGAGGTGCCGTCGACGTTGTTGCTGAAGAAGTAGGTGGCGTAGGGAGGGTTGATGCCGGGAGCGGAGACGTCGGGCACGCGCACCTGGGTTTTGTATTGCGCGCTCGAGGTGGTGGAAGTGAAGGAGACATTTTGGTCGCTCGGCGGGAAGGCGGTGGCGAGGGTCCAGTTCGGGATCACGCTGAGCTGCGCATTGGCCGGGATGCCGGTGAGGTTATCCGGGCCGAGATCCAGGGTGAGGGTATTGGCCGTGTTCGCGGTGATAGGATAGGTGTGGCCTTCCTTGGGATTGGTGGCGCCAGCTGGTCCGATGAGGGCGTGATAGTGATTCGGCTGACTGCCGGCTGCGTAGACAAATTGATTCGCCGTCCACGGACTCCCGCTCACGGTGATGGTGGTCCCGCCGGCCGATTGAATTCCGCCCACGAACGCCGGGGGCCGGACGAATGGCAGCGAGATGAACGAATCGGAATTCCCGAGCAGCGTGTTGGTCGTGAACCCCACCGGCTCGGTCGTGACGGACTGAGCCTGAGCTCCTGCCCCCAGGAGCAAGCTGCTGAACAGGGTTAATTGAAGGAAAAGACGACGAGATTTGTTCATGGAAAACGGGGTTGAGGCCCAAGATAGAGAACGGAGGATCACTTGACGAGCGTAATTAAGTCAAATTCCGGACCCGATAGAGATGGAGTCGGCATCGACGAAAACCACGCATCCGACGCGAGCGACCTGACGGTCTTTATCGTGTAGAGAATGTTTGACCGCGCTTCGCTCGCCGGAGCCGGGTGAAGGAGAGGCTGAGACGAAAGCGGCGACTGCACTGCGCCGCTCATCATCCGAGGACTCTAACTCCCTTGCTTCTTCCCCTTAACCC
>JBBSLZ010000106.1:0-9324 GCA_038233435.1 Chthoniobacterales bacterium | reverse complement strand
GGAGCGCGATGTCGTTCGCCTCCGAGCCCTAATTGACGAAATAACACACCTCCAAATCGCCCGGCAGAGTCGCGGACAGCTTCTCATCAAAAGCACCCACATTCGGATTCAAATAAATCGTGGTCGAATGCTGCAGTAACTCAGTCTGCCGCCGCGCCGCCTCCACCACGTGCGGGTGGCAATGCCCCACACTCACGGTCACGATTCCGCCCAGCGCATCCAGATAGCGGCGCCCGGTTTCATCCCAGACGTATTGCATCTTTCCCTCCACCATCATGAGCGGCTTCTTGTAGTAGAGAAAAATCCCCGGATTCAAAAACTGCCGGCGCGTTTGCAAAACCTCCTCCGCGGAAGGCCCGGCATATTTCTGCGGCTGATGATCAAAGGGCGGCAAAGTGGGAGTCGTCATGAAAAAAGAAGATAAAGAAATCGGCCGCCATCATCGCGTCGTCTAGCCAGAAAGCGAAAGCGCTTTCGCGGTAGGGATGGCGCGCCGCGCCGTCCAGGCGGCGTGTTCCGCTCTCAAGCGCACAAACCATCTCAACGCAATCCAACACCCCGTGGTCACCGCAGCGCGGCGACGCTACCCCTAGCAGCGCGTCGAAAACCTCCCTGGAACTTTCTTGGGGCGCGAAGTTTCCGAACCTCAATCCGTTTCCACTTCCGCGCGAGGTACGAACTTCTGCCGCAGCTGCGGCAAAAGTTGGGAAGTGAGAGGGTAAAACTTCTGGCACGTCTTCCGGCTGGGAGACCCTTCGGCCCATTCGGCTTGGGCGCTGATTGGTGGGCGTTTAGGATGGCGACCCTCGCAGGGGTCCGCCGGAGCTACTGCCAAGCTCGTTTTTCAACAGGCTGCTAAGGCGAAAGCCGCTCCAGCCTCCAGCCATCCCTCGTCCGCCGATAACGAAACCGATCATGCAACCGATTCGCCCGCCCCTGCCAGAACTCGATCGTCTCCGGCACCACTCGATAGCCGCCCCAATGCGGCGGAAGGGGCACCGGCCCGCCGGAAAACTTCTCCGTCACCTCGGCGAGTTGCCCTTCCAGCGCAGCCCGGTCCGCGATCACTTCGCTTTGCGGCGACGCCCACGCCCCGAGCTGACTCCCTAACGGTCGCGAATGAAAATACCCCTCCGATTCCGCTATACTCGTCTTCTCCGTCCGCCCGGTGATCCGAATCTGCCGCTCCAGTTGCACCCAAAAAAAACAGAGCGCCACCTGCGGATTGGCCGCGATCTGGCGGCCCTTCTCGCTTGCGTAGTTGGTGAAAAAAACGAAACCGCGCTCATCCGCGCCCTTCAACAGAACGATCCGCACCTCCGGCGCGCCCTCCGGGCTCGCCGTCGCCAGGCTCATCGCATTCACATCGCGAATCTGCGCCGCGGCCGCCGCCTCAAACCATAGGTTAAACTGCGCGATCGGATCGCGATCGAGGTCCGCCCTCCGCAAACCATGGGCGACGTATTCGTGGCGGAGCGCAGCGAGATCGAGCGGGGCGGACATTGGTCGAGCCGCACCGTAGTGCAAGATTCCAACTTGCACATTCTTCGGCCCGAGGGCGGGCCGTCTCCACTAAAGCTGCGAGCGAAACGGAATCGCCAGCCACTCCGTTAACCGCTCCCACCCCCCCCGCTGCTGGTATTCCTCCAGCGTGTAAGGCCGGGATTCCGCCAGATCCTTCTCAAACGATTCCTCCATCCGGCGGCCGAACTCCGGATCGTAAACCACCACATCCAGCTCCTCGTTAATCTCCGAGGAACGCCCATCCAGATTCGACGATCCGAGCATCGAAAACATCCCGTCTGCCACCATCGTCTTGGCGTGGATCATGGTCGGCTGATACTCGAAAATCTTCACCCCACCCGCGAGTAAATTGCCATACGCGGTCCGGCCGGCCGATTGCGTCAGCGGCTGATCGTTATGCGGACCCGGCAGCAAAAGCCGCACGTCCACCCCGCGCCGCGCCGCCTGCACCAACAGCTCCACCTGGTTATCCGTGGGCGTGCAATAAGGATTCGTGATCCAGATCCGCTTTTCCGCGGCCGCGAAAGTCACCGCCTGCACCAGCGGCACCGGCGCGCTGGAGAAGGAACGCGATACCACCACCTGCGCGCGCAATTCTCCCGCCGGCGGAATGGCGGGGAACTGTCCCGCCCCCGTCAACGCCTCCTTCGAAGTCTTGATCCAGTGCGCCTGGAACGCCGCTTGCAGGTCGTTCACGATCGGGCCCTCCAGGCGCGCATGGGTATCGCGCCAATGCAGCTTATCCTGCGCGTGCCCGCTCCATTGGTCCGAAAAGGCCGCCCCGCCGGTGAAGCCCACCTTCCCATCCACCACCAGCACGCGGCGGTGCGAGCGCCGATTCGTCCGATCCACCCGCCACGATGCCACCGGGTGGTAATAGGCAAACTTGCAACCCGCCTCTTTCATCATCCGCACATCGGAATTATCGAGCGACCAGCCCGAGCCGATCCCATCCAGGAGCACGCGCACCCGCACGCCGGCGCGCGCCTTTTCGCAAAGCACATCGCGGAATTCGTGGCCGACCGCATCCGACTTCATGATGTAAGACTGGAAATTAATCGTCTGCTGCGCCCCGCGCATCGCCTCCAGCATGGCCGGAAAAAACTCGTCGCCGTTGATCAGCAAATCGATCTTGTTTCCGGTGATCGGGACCGGATCGGTCAGCGCGAGCGCGGATTGGAAAAACTCCGGTGCACTAATGTTGTAGGTGTGCTCGATATGATAATCGAGCGCCGTCCGCCGGATGAAGAAGAGGCAAAAAATGACGACGAGACCGAGAAACGCGAGCGTGACCGAGATCAGCTCGCCCTTCGTAAACCGGCCCTTCTTTTCCCCGAGCCAATTCGTGCCGCTATCTTTTTTCGGTGTGGCCATCGCGGCTTGATTCGTTTCCAGAGCGCGAACTGCTTGGGTGCGCCTTCTTTATCCAGCAGCCAGTGCCCGCACTTTCGCGATCACGCGCGGGATCAGCTCCAGCGCTCGATCGACCTCTGCCTCCGTGGTTAAACGGCTCAGAGAAAAACGCAGGCTGCCGCGCAGGCGTTCCTCGCTTAAATGCATCGCCCGCAGCACGTGCGACGCTTGCAGCGAACCGGTGTGACACGCGGAGCCCGCCGAGGCGCAGAGGTCGTGTCGATCGAGCAACGCCAGCGCGCCCTCCGCCTCGAGGCCAGGAAACGAGAGGCTGGACGTATTCGGCAAACGCGGCGCGCCGGCGCCATTCACAAAGCAATCCGGCACCGCGGCCAGTAATTTTTCCTCGAAACGATCGCGCAAGGCCCGGACGCGTCGGCCTTCATCCTCCAGCGTGCGGGCCGCGATCTCAGCCGCTTTCCCGAAGCCCACGATGGAAGCCACGTTTTCCGTCCCGGCGCGTCGCTTGTTTTCCTGCCCGCCGCCGAAAGAAGAGGCCCGGAAAGCCGAACGCCGGCTCACATAAAGCGCGCCCACGCCTTTCGGCCCATGGAATTTGTGCGCGGAGATCGAGGCATAGTTGACCGGCAACTCGCCTAAGCGCACCGGCACCTTGCCCACCGCTTGCACCGCATCGGTGTGGAAAAGGACCCGCTTCTCCCGGGCCAGCGCCGCGATCTTCTCCACCGGGAAAAGCACCCCCGTCTCATTATTGGCCCACATCACCGAGACGAGCGCGGTTTCCGGCCGAATCGCGTTCTCCAATTCATCGAGATCGAGCTCGCCATCCCCATTCACGCCGACCGCACTCACCCCGCCGCCGTTTTCCGCCAGGTGCTCCGGCTGCCGGCGAATCGCGCTGTGTTCTACGGCGGTGGTGACCAAATGCCGCCGGGCCGCGTCCAGCCCTAGAGCGGAGGACAGCGCCAGATTATCCGACTCGGTTCCGCCGCTCGTAAAAACGATTTCGGACGCCAGACAACCCAGCAGCGCCGCCACCCGCTCCCGCGCCTGCTCGATCGCTTCCCGCACCTGTCGCCCAAAGCCATAGCCGGCCGCAGGATTGCCATAATAGCCGGCTAGAAATGGCCACATCTCCTCCAAGACCGCCGGGTCCAGCCGGGTCGTGGCATTATTATCCAGATAAACAATCTTCTCGGCCGCGATCACGATCTCTCTCCCTCCTACTTCTACTCCCACTTTGCGAGAGGAGCGCATCAAATTCCCGTCCGAAGTGGGCATACGAGTTGCTCTATGGAAATTATCACAATGCCATTCCCGCCGCGCGTCATACCGCCATTCCTAGCTTCGGTCGCCCCACGCAAAGGCGCTGCCTTTACTCTGATCGAGATCGTCATCGCCCTCGCTGTCCTCGGCGCCATGTCCGCCGGTGCCTACATCGGTTTTAACGCCATCAACACCTTTGCGGTCACCTCCCGGCTCTACAGCGAAGCGCAGGTCGCGGCTCAGAACCAAATCGATCTGGTCCTCTCGAAATCTCCTTTCGATCTCATGGGCGCCTACGTCTCGGGCTCCTTTAATCCCGCGCTGAACAAAATCCCGTTGGAATTGATGACAAAGGAGGAATTGGACGAGCTTTCCCCCCAACCCCTCGATTCGCCGCCGCCCCCCACCAATCAATATTACCCCTACTACCGGGACAACGCGGTCAAAGGAAAGCCCCTCGCTAAAGAGGCCTTCATCTATCAGGACCCGGTCTCCGGCGTCGTCCTCGTCACCGGCACTCTCACCACCACCGTCACCGACGCGGACCTCTCGATGAACTTCATCACCAACAAGAACCTGAATCTTCGGCAAGCCATGGTCCAGGTGACCTACAACTTCCGAAACCGCCTTTACGTCCTCCCCATGGAAACGCTCCGGACCGCCGACCAATGAGAATCATGACCCACTCCAAGACTCCCGCCGCGAGCGGATTCACCATCACCGAGATGGCGGTATCCACCTTCATCCTTGCCCTCCTCGGCCTCATCTTCTTTCAGGTCCTGCAGTCTGGGCTCGTCCTCTCAGCCAAGAACACCGCCGTCAACGCCGCCCACCAGGAGGCGCGCGATGGCGTTATGCGTTTGACTCGCGATATCCACGCCTCCATCTCGGTCCCGCAACTGCGCGACACGAATTTCGCCTGGGTCAGTGCCACGCCCGTTCCCAACGCCGCCGCCGGCACCCCGCCGCCCAACGCGGCTGGCGTCTCTTTCCAGAACATCTCCGCCGGCCCGAACTATGTTTTCCAGGATCCCGGCAACCCCAACCTGATCATGATTCGCGATAAGCCGACCCCGCCCGAGCCGGGGATGCGCCTGATCGTCCCCGCCTGGGCCCAGGAAGACGACATCGCGAAGGTTACCAGTTCCGGCTCGAGCGGCCATAGCAACGTCTTTACCGTGAGTGCGATCGAAACCAACATTAAAAAAAGCCCCGTCTTTTTCGGCACCACCTACGCGATCGTTTACTACACCAATCGCGCGATGTATCTCGTCCGGAACGGCTCCTATGTGCCGGACCCGCAAGGTCCCTATACCATCAACGTCGGCACCTTCTCGGCCGGAAACATGGACCGCTTTGCGCTCCAGGACGGGTCCTACGTCGCCAGCCCGACCGGTACTTACACGATCGATTCCAGCACCGACGTGAGCGGAACCGGGAAGCGTTATCGTTTCGAGAATGGGGAACTGCACTTCTACCTTTGGCGCTCCACCTCCACCAATCCCTCCACCGCCGGGACCCTCTACTGGAAAGACATGGCCATCGTGGCCCGATACATCAGCAGCCCGAAACCGTTCTCTGTCCCCTTGAACCGTTACGGCTCCAGTAACAACAAATACGTCAACGTGAAACTGACCGCGCGCGACCCGAAATCCAGCAATCGAGGCTATATCGCGACCGCCTCCTTGCTCAATACCGACATCGATTACCGCTCTCGCCTGACCCTCTACCAATAAAATGCAAACCGCTCAAGCCAACACAAAACACGGTTCGACTCTCGTGGTCACTGTCGCCGTCGTGGCGACCATCCTGGTCCTTCTCAGTGGAGCGGTGGAATACACCACCCATATCTCCCGCGTCACCCAACGGAGCCGAAAAACCGCCCAGGCTCTGGAGATCGCAGACGGTCACCTCGAAACGCTCTTTAGCAACTGGCGCAACATCTACCGTACCACCTGGACCAGCACCTCCAGCTATTACAATGGAGGCGCCGCCCTTTCCTTGGTCGGGACCAACTACTTCCGGACCGTCATGTATAGCCCGTCTCCGGATCCCACCCCGGTGCCTTACATGAACCCTTCGGCCACGCCGCCCCCCATCCCTCTTCCCGACCGGAGCCTTTTCCCTTCGGAAACCAACTACACGGTCGATCAATATCGCATCCAGGCGGTGGATCCAATGATCTCCCTCGACCAGAATGAAAATGCCATGGTGGAAGGGAACGCCAACAAGAAGGGTTCCGGAAACTTCGTCCCGCTGAATCCGGGGCTCGTCCCTCCTGCCTCCTATGGGCCCAATTCCTGGCAGTATAGTCTGTTCTATCTCGCCGCCGTCGATATCTCCCTCCCGGCCCTGACCGGCAACGTGACCGCAAAGGTGCGGCGCGTCTTCGAGAAGAAGTTCGACCAACCCTGGACTTACGCCGTCTTCTATGTGGACGACCTGGAGTACCAGCCCGCCTCCCCGTTGACCATCACGGGCCCCATCCACACCAATGGAAATCTCTACATCGGCACCAGCAACTTCACCGCCAAATCCAACGTCGAATATGGAGGGGATTTTGTGAATGGTTATGCGCCGAGCGATCCCCGCTATCCCGGCGGGAGCTTTAGTTCCCCGAACTTCCCGAGCAGCCCGAACCACGATAAGGATATCCCTCCTTCGCAGGCCTCGCCCTACCTGCCCTTCGGCTGGAATCTGGATATCAGCACCGCGGCGACCAGCGGCTCGAATAACAACAGTTACCACGAGATTATCGAGCGGCCGGCTTCCGGCGCCGATCCCCTCGCCGGCGTCCGCTACTATAATCAGCCCAGCTACCGCGTCATCGTCAACAGCGCCAGCACGAACGCTTCCGTCGACCGCGTCGACACTTACGGCGCGACTCAAAGTGCCAGTTCCAACCCCTTCCTCAGCGGGTCAGGCTCGATTCTCAAGTTCGGAAAAGCGCTCTACGACGCGCGGGAGAATAGCGCCGTCAAGGTCGTGGACGTCGACGTGGCCAGAATTGTCGCCAATGTGGGCATGACCGGCTGGACTGGCGTCCTCTACCTCGGGGATGATGGCGGCGCCACCTACAATAAGGACGGGACGATCAAAAAGGTTGGCTCCGCTGCGACGGTGACTATCAATGGCGTTTCCTATAGCACCACCCGGCGCGCCTTCCGTCTGATCAATGGATACGCCCTTCCTTCAGGCGGGCTGACCATCGTCTCAGAGTGCCCCGTTTACATCCAGGGGAACTACAACACGAGTAAGTATTTCGGTGACAGCATCCCTTCCAATAACGGAAACTACAGCACTCCCACCGGCAGCGGTTACACCCGCCAGGCAGCGGCTGTGGTGGGGGATGCCATCACCATCCTTTCCAATAACTGGAACGACGCGAACTCGGCCACGAGTAACTCAAACGCCCGTCCCGCCATCAGTACGACCATCAATACCGCGCTCGTCGCCGGGAACGTCCCGAGCAGCACCTCCGGCGGATACAGCGGCGGCGGAGAGAGCTTCTTCCGGCTTCTCGAAGACTGGAAAAGTAACAGCATCTGCTACTACGGCTCCATGGTTCAGCTCTTTGCCAGCAGCCAGGCACGTGCGGCTTGGGACGCGAGCGGCACGGCCTTCAAAGAACCCAAGACCAATCACTGGTTCTATGACGACGCCATCTTCAGCACCTATAGTCCTCCCGGCCGGCTGGAGATTGCCGCCTATCTGCAGCAACAACGCTGGTACCAAGTTTACTAATGGGCTTTACCCGCCTCCTCTTCTCCTTCGTCCTGAGCGCAGCTTCCGCCACTGCCGCGATCGATTTTAGCCCCACCGTGCTCGAGTCGGAGGAACAAGGCTTCCTCTATCGCTCCGTCACGCTGAAACGGGACGGGGGCACGGCGACTTTTTTCGCACCGCTCGGTTGGTCAATCCGCGGAGACCGAAGCGCCTTGAAAATGGCGCCGCCCAAAAAGGATTTTGCCGAGGCGATCATCCGGGCCAGTCCTCTCGTCGTGCAAACCTTCGACGAGGCCACTTTGGCGGCGCTGGGAGAGATCGCTCTGGCCGCGGCCCCACCCACCAGCCAATCCGTCCAACTCGTCGGCCGGACTGAAAACGTGGTTGCCTTCGGCAACAAAAGCAGCGTCGAATTCGTTTTGTCCTACCAGATGTTCGGACGCCTCTTCAAGCAGAGCTTGCTCTTCGTGAATCCGGGCGAACTGCCCCTGGTTTTCCAGTTGATGGCGCCGGCAGCCGATTTCGATGCCCTCAGCCAAACATTCCACCGCAGCATTTCCTCGTGGCAACTGGTGACTGAGGAAGCCGCCCCGTCACAGACGAAGAGTTGATCGCCTATTCCGCTGGCCGCGGCTCATTCCCCGGATGCTTCGGATGCCGATGCGAGTAGCGGAAATACAGATTCCGCAGGTAGATCGGCAACGGCAGCGCGGTCATGATCACGCCCACCGAATCCCGTTGATAGATCGCGAAATAGCTCAGGGTTAAAATGCTTCCGACCGCGCTGCATTCCCAGAATCCAAACGGGATCACACTCTTCCGCGCCCGCTCGGAGGCAATCCATTGAATCAGAAACCGCACCCCGAAGACGACGCTGCCGCTCAGGCCCACGATCTTCCACGGGTGCATCGAGATTCCGAAGACATGCGTCTCGGCGAGGAAAAACTGGAGGCTGCTCATAGCCGGCAAGGTAGCGCAAGCTTCCAGCTTGCGAACCCCCGATCAGCAGGCTGGAAGCTTCCGCTACATCCGCTAAGCTGCGCGCCATGAGTTCGATCTGGGACCACGCTAATCCGCAACTGCGCGACCTCGCCGTCTACGAACCCGGGAAGCCAATCGAGGAAACCGCGCGCGAACTCGGCGCCGACGCCGCCAGCATCATCAAGCTCGCCTCAAACGAAAACCCGCTCGGCCCCTCGCCGAAAGCGGTCGAAGCCATGCGCGCCGCCCTCACCCAAACGCATCTCTACCCCGACGGCGGCGGCTATTACCTGCGCGAAGCACTCGCCGCCAAGCTCGGCCTCACCCGCGAGCACATCATTCTCGGCAGCGGCTCAAACGAAGTCCTCGAATTTCTCGGCCACGCCTTCCTCAGCCAGGACGACGAAGTCATCACCAGCGAGCACGCCTTCATCGCCTACAAGTTGATCGCAG